>JALVQN010000057.1 GCA_027025555.1 Desulfobacterales bacterium | reverse complement strand
GTCTTACGTTTTGGAAGGGGCATGAGTAATCTCCTAACTATCTAATATTACTAAAAATATTTTATATACAAATCTCTAAAAAAAATATTCCGCCTCTAGTAATTGAAAAACAAGGCCTTGTCAAGGACTTTTCATCGAATGGATGCATGGAGGCCCCTTGTCCTTGCAAAAGCCGTGTGATATGAAGGTTTTCAATAGAGTGTTTTCAATCCAAATAGGGTTTAACAGCTTGTTTTATTTATATATTTTTTAATCTCGGAAAAAAGAGCACCCTTGAGACCCCTGCGGCCGCGCTGCACGTGCCCAGGCAGCGTGATGCCGGCCCTGTTTTTCAGGACAAAAAAGCGTTTCTGGGTTGAAATGACTAGTTTATAAAAGAAGGGATTCCCGGCCGGCATGCAGGCCCTGGAAAAAACGATGAGTCTGTTCAATACAAAAGGCTAAAGACCTAAAGGCGATCTTTTTAAAAGGCTGAAAAGGAAAACAACAAAGTGATTGTCACACGCTTTCCACCGAGTCCCACGGGGCATCTCCATCTGGGGGGTGCCCGCACGGCCCTGTTCAACTGGTTGTATGCCCGGCATACCAAGGGAAAATTCATCTTGAGAATCGAGGATACCGATACGGCCCGCTCCACCCAGGCGTCGGTGGAGGCCATTTTGGAATCCCTCAAATGGCTGGGAATCGACTGGGACGAAGGCCCCTACTTCCAGTCCAAACGCCTGCCCATCTATCAGGAGCACATCCGAAAGCTTCTGGATTCGGGCCACGCCTATCTCTGCGATTGTCCGCCTAAGCGCCTGGAGCGGATTCGCCGGGAGGCCCTGGCGTCCGGGAGAAAACCCAAGTATGACGGAAAATGCCGGGATCGGGGGCTGAACCCTTCTGACGAGACCGTGGTCCGTTTCAAGACGCCTTTGGCGGGCAGCACCGTCCTTGCCGATGTGGTCAAGGGCACCATCGTCTTTGAAAACAGTGAACTGGACGATTTCATCATTGCCCGGCAGGATGACACCCCCACGTATAATTTCGTCGTGGTGGTGGATGACATCACCATGGGTGTCAACGTGATATTGCGGGGCGACGACCACGTGATGAACACCCCCAAGCAGATCCTGATCTATAAGGCCCTGGGGGCGGACCTGCCTGTTTTCGGGCATGTCCCCATGGTCCTGGGGAGCGACCGCAGCCGTCTCAGCAAGCGCCACGGCGCCATGTCGGTCCTGGCCTACCGGGACAAGGGGTATCTTCCGGAAGCCCTCATCAACTATCTTGCCCGGTTGGGATGGTCCTACGGGGATCAGGAGGTTTTCACGACAAAAGAGCTCATCGAAAAGTTTTCCCTGGAAAAACTCGGCAAATCTCCGGGCGTCTTCAACCCGGAAAAGCTTTTGTCCCTAAACGCGGAACACATCAAGCGCACGCCGCCGAAGATCTTGGCCCAAAGGCTTTTGCCCTTTCTGGCCCGGCGGGGCGTCCCGGTGGAAGGGGCGGATCTGGAAGCGGTGGTGGCGTCCCTTATCCCGCGGAGCAAGACCCTGGTGGAGATGGCCGACGGCGCCCTCTTTTTCTACACGGACAAGGTCGTCTACGAGGAATCGGCGGCAAGAAAGTTTCTCAAACCCGAAAATGCGCCCATCCTCAAACAGGTAAGCGCCCGGCTTGAGAGGCTTCCCGCCTTCGAAGAAGAGGCCCTGGAAGACGCCTTTAAGGGCATCATGGCCCAAACCGGGCTCAAATTGGGAAAGATCGCCCAGCCGGTCCGGGTGGCCTTGACCGGAAAGACGGCAAGCCCCGGTATTTTCGAGATTTTGGAAATCCTTGGAAAAGCGCGGACCCTGGAACGCTTGAGGCGGGCCGTTGAATACATTGACGCCCATGCAGCCCAAAGTGTGGATGAAAATTCGACTTGACGCCATGCCATGGGGATGCTTATAGTGAACAAAATACATACTGGGGGATCGTCTAACGGCAGGACGACGGGTTCTGGCCCCGTTAATCCAGGTTCGAATCCTGGTCCCTCAGCCAAACATCCTGAAAGGGTTGGCGGAAACACAAGCCGTCAACCCTTTTATTCTTGACATGAACGCCATGATATCCTACTATTATTCCAAAGGGGTACGCTCCGGTTCAGCTTCCACCGTGCGGTGACCTTACACGGGTGCTTTCCTTTCAGCTGTTCTTTCTCGGCCGAAGCATGGATGCCGTTGCAGTGCTTCCACCCCTTCACCCCTTGCCAAGCATCGCCCTGAACGCGGATCAGTAAAGAAATAGACGGGTGCCCGCCGAATCCGGTCCGCAGGAACCGCCCCGCATGGAAGTTTGTCAATGAAACGGTGGAGGGTGTACATTCGGAAAAAGATGCAATAACGCCACCGAAAACACGAGGAGGTCCCATGAGTATCAAGGTGCTGATCACCCGCAAGGTCCCCCGGGACAAGGGCCGTGAAATGGTGCAACTGTTCAGAGAAATGCGTGCCCTGGCCGTCGCCCAGCCGGGCTATATCTCCGGCGAGACGCTCAAAAGCAATGATCGACCGGACGTCTTCCTGGTCATCAGTTCCTGGGAGAGCCCCGAGGATTGGGAACGGTGGCTGCTGAGCAAGGAGCGGCAGGCCATTCAGGAAAAGATCGATGCCCTGCTCGGGGGAAAGACCCATTATGAGATGTTTCATTACGGATTCAGTTAATGTATTGGTATTAGGAGACGTTGTTGAATAAGTGGACTTATTCCTGTTAAGTATGGGATCCATCTCCAGAAAGGGTGTCGAGAGCGCCGAACCGCTCTCGGCGGGTGCGCCCAGATGTTGCCCTGTGGCATCCCAAATAGCCCCCGAAGGATGCGGGGGGTAAAAGGGGAAGCCGTAGTCAGCTTTGTCAACAACGTCCCCTGAATCCTCCAATCCTGTCTGACTGCCTTCCATGAAGCCTGCCTCTTTTCATCATTGACCAGGTTTTTGATTTTTTTCTGTCTGATCAGAAAAGTATGAAACGCAAAAAATATGCCTGATTTTTAGCCGTTTTCGAGGCAAAACCAGGTCGTTGAGGGAGATGGTGGGGCCGCCGCGGGTCGACGGGGCCGGCGCGTCCCTTGGGATGAAAATTTCAATTGGCAAATGGCCTTTGGATGCTTACCCTTTTCCGGCGGAAAGGATCCTCCGCGTGCCCGAAGGGGTCTTTGCCGGAATTGCAGTTTCAAGGAGTTGCTCGATGCGACCATTGGAGGAAAAAACCGGGGTACGTCCGGACCGGCCGCTGGCGGGGAGCCTCCTGGTGCTGGCTTCCAGCTTCCTTTTTGCCATCATGGCGGCCATTGTGAAACGGGTGAGCGCCGAGATGCCCACCGTGATGGTGGTCTTTTTCCGCAACGCCATTGCCCTGGTCATCCTGTTGCCCATGCTCCTTGCCCGTTACGGGACATCCATCGTGCGGACCCGGCGGCTCCACCTGCACCTGGTCCGGGTGGCCGCCGGATTGGGCGCCATGTACTGCATCTTTTTCGCCCTGGGTCGCATGCCCCTGGCGGAAGTGGTGCTGTTGTCCTTTTCGGCGCCCTTGTTTATTCCCCTCATCGCCTACTGGTGGCTGGGCGAGCCGGTCTCCGGACGCACCCGCCTGGCTGTCGGTGTGGGCTTTTTCGGGGTGGTTTTGATCCTGAAACCGGGGCTGAACATGTTTCGGCCGGTGGCGCTGGTCGGCTTGGGCGCCGGCCTCCTCATGGCCCTGGCCATGGTCTCCATCCGCCGCATGAGCACCTCGGAGCCCGCGGTGCGGATCGTTTTTTATTTCGCCCTCTTTTCCACCCTGATCTCCGGCATACCTGCGCTTCGGGCCTGGCAGCCGGCCCCGGCCACCCTGGTCCTGATGCTGACGGCCATGGGCGTGCTGGCGGTGGGGGGACAACTCCTGTTGACCGCCGGATACGGACTGGCCCCGGCCGCTCGGATCAGCGCCTTCGGCTACGGAAACGTGCTCTTTTCCACCCTGATCGGATGGCTGTTCTGGGGGGAGACCCTGGATATGCTGAGCTGGGCGGGGGCGCTTTTCATCTGTCTGGCGGGCATTTTAGCGGGATACCAGAGGACCGCCATTCCGCCGGCTCCCGGCACGGTCCATCAGGAACGATGATGCGGGGGCGCCGAAAGCACCGTTAAAAAAAGGACAAAATTGGCGGAAACCGGGGGGATGGAAGTGCCTGCCCTGGCCCGGAGCCTCAGGCTCCCCGCGGCCGATCTCAAGCGGGAAATCGCCGCCTTGCGCCACATGGAAAGGGTGCGGGCCGAATTGCGGGAAGGGAAAAAGGTCGTGGTCTTGGGGTGATTTTGTCACAGGCCTTAGCCGAAGAATCCCCACACGTACCTGAAGGCGACAAAGAGCACGCAGGCGCAGAGGATGCCCTTGATCCCCCGGGCGGGCACGAAGCGCTGGGTGCGGGCCCCCAGGTACATGCCCAGCACCCCCCCGGCGCCGAAGAGCAGGCCCAGCAGCCAGTCCGGGGAAACCGACATCTCCGGGTAAAAGCCGGACAGGATGTGGAAAAACACCACGCCGGCGATGGAGGTCACAAAGGTGCCCATGAGGGCGGCCCCGGCCACGGCATAGACCGGCAAACCCACGATGGCCACAAAAAAAGGAGCGACGATGGATCCCCCGCCGATGCCGTAAATGCCCCCGGCAATGCCCACCAAGAATCAGATCCCGTAATCCAGGAGCGGCGCATAGGTATAGGTTTGTCGGCCGAAACGAAAGCGGACCCGCCGGAAAGAGGCGGAGAGAACCTTTAAGGCGTCGCCCCCCTCGGGCGGCCCTGCAGGTTGCCCGGAGGCCCCGGGCCGGGCGCGGCGCAGCATGTCCATGAGGAGGCGTCCGCCGATGTAAAGGAGCACCAGGCCCACGAAGAATTTGAAGTTTTTGGGATCGGGCAGGTAGGCCACGCGGATCCAGGCGCCGATGAAGACCCCCGGGAGGGTCCCCACCACCACGGCCCCGGTCAAGGGCCAGAGCATGCGCCCCTCGCGGATGTAACGATAGACGCCGCTGGGAATGGCCACGACGTTGAAGACGTGGTTGGTGGCGCTCACCGAGGGCGCCGTATAGCCCAGGACGCTCACCTGGAAGGGCAAAAGGAGAAAGGCGCCCGACACCCCGCCCATGGACGTGAAAAAAGAAACCCCGAAGGCGACCGCTGCCGGCACCAGCGGGTGAATTTCAACGCCGGAAACGGGAAAAAGCATGGCGAACATCCCCCTTTCCCCTGTAGAGCTGGACAGGCGTGCCGGTTTGGAAACGTCCCTTTATGAAACGGGTTTTTAAAAAGGGCTGAAAAAGACTGTCCTCTTGAATACCGCCTTTTGAAAGGCCGCGTCAAGCACCCCGCCGTCACGGGTTTTCCCGGCGGCCCCGGTTTTGTTATTCATCGCAGCATGTGCAGGCACCGGAGGGGCTGTCCAAGATCTTGACGGGACCGGGCGGATCTGTTTGAACCTGAGCCAAAGCCTCCACAAGCCGCCTCACGGCTTCTTCCACTGTTTTGCGCGGACATGCCAGGTTCATGCGCATGAAGCCCCGGCCTGCATCCCCGAAGGCAGATCCCTCAAAGAGCATCAATTTGGACCGTGTGCGAACAATATGGACCAGCTGCTCGTGCTCTAATTTGCATCGGCGCAAATCGATCCAGGCCAGGAAGGTGCCTTCAAGGGGAACCACCTTGGCCCAGGGAAGTTTTTCGGCAAGCGTGGTTTTCAGAAAATCGTAATTGTCCCGAATATATTCTAAAACACGATCCAGCCAAGGGGCTCCGTTGCGGTAGGCGGCCTGCGCCGCCACGGCTGCAAAAATATTGGTGTTGGTCAGCGCCAGTGCCGACAGTTTGTCAGAAAAGCGTTTCCTTAAAGTGTCGTCTGCAATCACTGCATAGGCAAAACGCAGACCCGGGATATTGAAC
>JALVQN010000056.1:15746-16985 GCA_027025555.1 Desulfobacterales bacterium | reverse complement strand
GGCCCATCCTGTGCTTCGTGGGCCCTCCGGGGGTCGGCAAGACCTCCCTGGCCAAATCCATCGCCCGGGCCACGGGGCGGAAATTCGTGCGCCTTTCCCTGGGCGGGGTCCGGGATGAAGCCGAGATCCGGGGACACCGGCGCACCTATATCGGGGCCATGCCGGGAAAGATCATCCAGTCCCTCAAAAAGGTGGGGGTCAACAACCCGGTCTTCTGCCTGGATGAAGTGGACAAGATGAGCATGGATTTCCGGGGGGACCCGTCCGCGGCCCTTTTGGAGGTGCTGGACCCGGAACAGAATTTCAGCTTCAACGATCACTACCTGGACGTGGACTACGATCTCACGGACATTCTCTTCATCACCACGGCCAACACGCTTCCCGACATCCCCTTGCCGCTCCAGGACCGGATGGAGATCATCCGGCTTCCCGGATACACGGAGTATGAGAAAATCCACATTGCCACGGGGTTCCTGATCCCCAAACAGATTTCGGCCAACGGCCTGGAAGGCAAGAACATCCATTTTTCCAAAAAGGCCATCTCCATGATCATCAACCGCTATACGCGGGAGGCCGGCGTCCGGAACCTGGAAAGGGAGATCGCCTCCATCTGCCGGAAGATCGCCCGGGAGGTCATGCAGGGCAAGAAGAAAGACACCATTGTTGTTTCAGCCAATTCCGTTCCCAGATACCTGGGGCCCCCGCGGTTCAGGGAGACCCAGATCGAAGAACAGGACCAGGTCGGCATGGTGACGGGCCTGGCATGGACCCAGGCCGGCGGCGAGCTCCTGTGCGTGGAAGCGTTGACCATGCCCGGAAAGGGGGAACTCACCATCACCGGGAAACTGGGGGACGTGATGAAAGAATCGGCCCAGGCCGCCGTCAGCTATGTCCGGTCCAGGGCGGAATGCCTCATGATCGATCCCAAGTTTTACAAGAAGGTGGACCTCCATATCCACATCCCGGAGGGCGCCATCCCCAAAGACGGGCCTTCGGCGGGCATTGCCATGTGCACGTCCATTGTTTCGGCCCTCACCCGTCGGCCGGTCCGCAGGGATGTGGCCATGACCGGGGAGATTACCCTGCGGGGACGGATTCTGCCCATCGGCGGTCTGAAGGAAAAGATCATCGCCGCCCATCGGGGAGGCATCAAGAAGGTCATCCTCCCCAAAGAAAACGAAAAGGACCTGAAAGATATCCCCAGGAGCATTTCCGGGCAGATGGAACTCGTCCTGGTGG
>JALVQN010000056.1:0-15709 GCA_027025555.1 Desulfobacterales bacterium | reverse complement strand
TTCCCCAAAGGAACGAATCGGGGCACAAGAGCCGGGAATATCTGTTGACAAGCAAAACGCAGCCGGGTATAGAGAAACGGCTTCGGGGCGGGTAGCTCAGCGGGAGAGCACCGGCCTTACAAGCCGGGGGTCACAGGTTCAAACCCTGTTCCGCCTACCAAACAAGAAACCAGCGCCGCAGTTCAAAGGGCGCTTTAAAATCGATTCAACGGGGGCGTAGTTCAGTTCTGGTTAGAACGCCGGCCTGTCACGCCGGAGGTCGCGAGTTCGAGTCTCGTCGTCCCCGCCAGCAAAACAAGGGGTCAGCCGCCATGGGCCGGCCCCTTTTTGTTTGCGCCAAAGCGTATTTCCTGAAATTACAAACTTTTTCAATTGCCGGGAGGCGATTCCGTAAGGAAGAGAAACCACTTAATGGCGTCTCGATGGAAGGTTTCGGGGGGCTTGAAGAACCCGGCATGGCCGGCGCCGTCTTCCAGGACCAGCCGGACAATCTGCCCGCCGCGGGCACTCAAGACCCGGGCGGTATGGGCCATGTAGGTGATCTGGGGTTCTTCACCGGAGTAAAGGTAGAATCGGGATCCGGCAAAGGGGTCTTCCCCGTAGAGGCCGGCGTACAATCTGGATGTGAATTCTTTCCCGATGCCCATTTCAGAAGGATCGGGCCGCATCCCGCCGTCATGGCTGATGGTCAGGGCCAGGTAGTTGGTTTCAAGATGCCGGTCCCAATAGGTCACTTCATAGCTGATTTCAGATCCGAAGCTCCATCCGCGAAACGCCGCCTTTCCGATCTGGTGCCCGTACCGATACGCCATGTATCGCAGGGCCACGTCCATGAATGCATAGACCTGTCGGGCGTCAAAATGCTGCTCTTTAACGCCGGTCCACCACTGGAGCCCCACCACGGCAAATCCGTATTGTCGGGCAAAGGCCCAATCGTGCAGCAACTCCAGGTAGGCATTGCCGGTATGGCCGTGGGCCGTCACCAGGACCCGCCGGTTTGTCA
Source organism: Desulfobacterales bacterium (assembly GCA_027025555.1). Classification (GTDB taxonomy): domain Bacteria; phylum Desulfobacterota; class Desulfobacteria; order Desulfobacterales; family UBA2156. The sequence continues at coordinate 14,706 of JALVQN010000056.1, read as the reverse complement.
TCTCCGGGTATCCGGCAGGAACCCACAGGGTGAAGAAGGTATCGTGGTGCACCAAGTTCACCACCCGTGCCCCTTTCCCCACGGCCTCTTCATAGGAATCCGGAGCCAAGAGGTAGATGCCCAGATCATCCCGGTCACTTTCCACCAGGCCGGAGATATCGGAATCAGACGCGGTTTTCCTGTTGTCCGCTCCACACGGCGTGTGCAAAACGACCACTAAGAACAGGGCTCCTGTGAGACACACCATGACCCTTGACATTTCTTCTTCCTTTCTCCGTGAAACCGTTTTTCTTTGACAAGTTCACGCCAGGTTTGAACGCGGGGATTTGTTTTTCCCTAGGGCGAAAGGCGGTTGATGTACGAAAAGAGGGCTTCCAGGGGTTTGCTGCGCCTGTGCACACCGCCTGTGAGAAAGATGCCGTGGCCTCCCGGAGGATGACGGTACACGGCATCCACAACGGCGCCGTGGCGACGGATAAACCAGCTGATTTTTTCAATTCCCCGGCAGGTCCGCCCTTCGTGATCCCGCCCTCCGCAATACAGCCAAAACCGGGCGCCGTCGTAAGCATCAAGGCCGAGGCGTTCCAGATACGGGGAAAGGCGTCCCCGGTATTCCGCAAAGACGGCTCCCGAGTCCGCAATGAAGGCGGAAAAGGCCCGCATCCCGCCGGGGGCGCGATCCATGGCGGCCAGCTCATAGACCCGGGCCGCTCCCCGGGAAAAGCCGTGCAAGATGATGGTCACGCCTTGTAAGGGACAGTGGCGGCGCAGCAGATTCACCGTTTTTTCCAAAAGCGCATACAAGGCCGGGCTGTCGTCATAGGAGAGGCGTCCGTTTTCATCTTCCTGGGCGTATTGCACGGCGATGATGGCATACCCGTGCAGGGCGGCGGTGCGATGCCAGAAGGTAAACATGCGTTCCGCGCACCCGCCGTTGCCGTGGAGCGTGACCACCAGACGCCGGCGGCTTTGCTTTTCCCACCCCGGGGGAAACCAGGCAATGAAGAATCGATTCTTTGCCAAGGGGATGACGGCCCCGCCCATGCCCCGAATCCGGGGCAAGAGGGAGGCTTGGGAGTTGCAGCCATGGCGGGGATAGTCGATTCGGTGCATTGAGGCCATCCACTGGCGAAAATCGGGGTTTGCGCTGTGCGCAAACCCCGTGTGGAGCGTCATGGAGAAAAGAAAAAGGCCGGCTGCAAACAGCGATTTCAAGATGAAAGGAAAGGGTGTCTTCATCTTTTCTTCCTTTTCCCGGTCATTTCCCGTTGCCGGGTGCGGCCGTGAAGTCATGTTTCGCCTTTTCGGCTTCATGGGGTCCCACGATGCCGTCCCGGTTCCGATCCGCCTTTTTTTCCCAGGGAGAATCCACCACGCTTTTGTTTTTGATGTAATCTTTCTTGGCCTTGTCGGCCTCATGGGGTCCCACGTAGCCGTCATGATTTCGATCGGCCTTGTGCTCCCACGGCGTGTCCACCCGGGCGGCGCGCCGGGAAACGTGTCCCGGCCGATGGCCTTTGGCCGATGCGCTCCCGAGAAAAAGGGTCATGGTGAAAATAAGCGCCAGTGAAAGGGTCAAGCCATTTCGTTTCATGGGATCCTCCTTTTCTTGTTTTTGTTTGAATCTTTTTCGTTGAGACCGTTTTTTCCGGCTTTACCCCAATAGACGTTCTTCAACCGAAAAAGTTTAAAAAAAGTGCAAAAAATTGTAAAAAGGGCGTGCAGGATAAAAGCGATGTTTCCGAAGCAAAAGGACGGAGGGTAAAGCGCATTTCCCTGATTTTCATTGTCAACGTGGATGGGTTTTAATACATTTTACTTTTAAAGCCGGGGCGCCATGAAAAAAACCCCTTGCAGGGCAGTCAAAAGCTCTTGACGACATGTGAAAAGAAAAGAAGCAACATGCTGTGAAGTTAGAAATTTTCATACGGATGCTCTCTTTTGCCCTGGTTTTTCTTTTGGTGGCGGCCTGGGAATTCCGGCGCCCCCGCAGGGTCTTGACCACTTCCAAGAAAAGGCGATGGATTTGCAACCTGGGCCTGACCCTTTTCAACCCGGTGGCCGTGCGTCTGGTCTTTCCTGTTGTGGCCGTGGATATGGCGCTTTGGGCCGAAGGGCGGGGGTGGGGGGTGCTCAACACTCTGGAGTTGCCCTTTGCCCTGGAGATGATTCTCGGCGTGCTCGCGATGGATCTGGTCATCTACTTCCAGCATGTCCTGTTTCATGCGGTGCCGGCCTTGTGGCGCTTGCATCGGGTCCATCATACGGACCTGGATTATGATTTGACCACCGGCCTTCGCTTCCATCCCCTGGAGATTTTCCTGTCCATGGCCCTCAAGCTGGCTGCGGTGGCCGTCATCGGTCCGCCCGTTGCCGCGGTTCTCGCTTTTGAGGTGCTTTTAAACGGCATGGCCATGTTCAATCACGGGAACATCCAAATCCCCGCCCGGCTTGACTGCATCTTGAGAAAATTCGTGGTCACCCCGGACATGCATCGCGTGCACCACTCCGTGATCATCAAGGAGACCAACAGCAATTACGGTTTCAATATATCCTGGTGGGATCGGCTCTTGGGCACCTACCGGGACCGGCCCGCCAGAGGCCATGAGGGCATGACCATCGGCCTGGCCCAATTCCGGGATCCGGCCCGATTGACGCTGCCGTGGCTGTTGGTGCTGCCTGCCCTGGGGGATCCCGGCCCCCAGCCCATCAACCGGCACTGAAAAAGGGGATGGCGGCGGCGTGAAAGGGGCAACGCTTTTCCGGACGGGGCCCTGAAATCCGCAGGAAACCCGGCCGATCGGAAGACAAAGGCGGGCTCAGAGTGCCAGGTAGCGTTTCTGGATGTCCCGGTTTTCCACGAGATCGGCCGTGGTCCCTTCATACCGGACGCGGCCCTTGTCGATGACATACCCCCTGTCCGATTCATGGACCGGTCGATGGGCCGATTCCAGGATGCCGATCCAGTCCAGGATCCCTTCCGCTTACCAGTAAAGGGCTTTTTCCCGGGAAAGGGATTTCAAAAATGAAAATCCCTTGCCGTGGTGCAGCACCAGGGGGACCAGGACGTTTTCGATGACGCTCAGATCGGGAAAGACATTGGTGATTTGAAAGGAGCGGACAAGCCCCAAAGGGACGATGCGGTGGGCCGGCAACCCGGTGATATCCCGCCCGTTGAAAAAGACCCGGCCCTGGGTGGGCCGGAATCGTCCGGAGACGGCATTGTAGAAGGTGGTCTTTCCAGCCCCGTTGGGACCGATGAGGGCGGTCAGCTCCCCGGCGGTCACCTCCATGGAGATGTCCCGGATGACAAGGTATTTTCCGTAGGAGTGGCCGAGATTTTCGATCTTCAAGAGGGGCGGAACGCTCATGGGGCCGTTTCCCTTTTTTTTCGGATCCATGTCACCAGGGTGCCCGGGATTCCCCGGGGAAAGAAAAGGACCACCGGAATCAGGATCAAGCCCAAAAAGATCATCCAGTTTTCGGTGAAATGGATGATGACCTGCTCGAGGCCGAAAAAGAGGGCGGCACCCAGAAGGGGTCCGAAGAAGATGCCGGACCCGCCCAGGATGGTCATGAGCACCGGCCGGGCGGAAAAGCCCCAGTGCATGAAATCCGGGGTGGCGGCATGGGTGATGATGAGGGGGGTCTTCATCTGGGGAATGGAGGATACTACGGTCTTGGCCACACCGGAGGAGTCCAGCCCGAAGAGGTAATCCACTTTTTCCTGGAATACCGGCTTGCGGAGGGCCCGAATGGCCACATCGGGCTTTCCGGTGGAGTCTTCGAAACAGCCTTCCACCTTGTGGTCGTTGATGCCGCCGGCGTAAGATTCGGCGAAAAGACCGGTCTGGGGCGATTTGGTGAAAACCCCGTATCGGCTCGATCCCCAGATGCCGCTGCCGGTCACCGGGCCGGCGGCAAAGATCAGCCGGTTTTCGGGATCGAAGGGATCGATCCCGGCCGGGTTGTGTTGAAAAAGGAGAAAAGACCCGAGGCCCTTGCCGCCCAAAGCGTCCCGATAAACGGCTTCCGAAGGGTTCTCGATGAGAAACGTCTGTGTCGTGAGATCGACCGAAAGGATCCGCCCGTGAATACCCTCCATGGTATCGGCTCCTTCATGGGCTGGATGGGCCCTGCCCGGGGGTTTTAAGATCGATGCGGCGATCGTCCGGAACCCGGGACTCCGGGATGGACGTATAACACCCAAAAATCATTTCAATACGTAACCTTCCAAAGATTTGAAACACTTACTTTGGGAAAAGTGAATTTGGGAAGTACGGCACTTTTTTGATGCAGGATATTTGATGTAGGGTATGAAACGGGTCGTGTCAATGGGATTTTACCGCCCGGGCCCGCTCTGTTCACCCCCCTTTTCAGGGGCGGGTATCCGGATGGTGAATCGGGTCCCCTTGCCCTTGGCGGAGTGGACCGTGATGGTGCCGCCGTGTTGTTTGATGATGTTGTCCGTGATGAAAAGCCCGAAACCGGTCCCTTTGGCCCCTTTTGTGGAAAAGAAAAGGTGGAAGGCTTTTTCCAGGGCTTCGCTGTCCATGCCTGTGCCGTTGTCGTGGATGTGAATCGTCAATTGGGAGTTGTCGCCTTTCATGGCAAAAAGGATTCTGTGGGAGGCTTTCGCGGTGTCCTCGAGGCAGGCATCCACGGCATTTTCGAGGATGTTGATCAGGGCGGTCCGGAGAAAATCGGGATCTATCTGAAAACTCTCGGGCGCATGCTCGAAATCACGCACCAGCTCGATGGCGGTGCCTTGGATCTTGTGCTGGATTCCCGCCGCCACCTCATTGGCAAAGGGCACCAGATCCACCGGCCGGATATTCAATGTCCGTTCTTTGGCATAAAAGAGGATATCCAGCACCAACTTCTTGATCCGGTCTGCAGTCTGCCGGACAGTATCCAGGCCTTCTTCCAACCGGTTGAAGTCTTTTTTCGTGATCCCGGAGCGAAGCAGATAGATGCCGGCATCCAGGTTGGTCAAAAGACCTTTCATGCCGTGGGAAATGGATCCGATCATCAGCCCCAAAGAAGAGAGGCGGTCCCGGAGCGCCGTCTTCTCCAGGATCATGGCTTCGAGCCGCCGGGTGTATTCCTGGAGCTGCCGGCGCATCAGGATTTTCTCGCCCACGCGCCTCAAGGCGGCGTGGAGGGCTTCCACGTTGATGGGCTTGGTGATGAAATCTGCGGCTTCGTGTTTCAGGCTTTTGACGGCCAGGTCCATGTCTCCGTGTCCGGTGATCATGATGACCTCGGTGTCCGGATTCACCCGTTTGATGTATTTCAGCAATTCGATGCCGTCCACCATCCCCGGCATCTTGATGTCCGTCATGACGATGGGGGGACGAATCTTGTCGAAAAGCGGGATTGCCGCGTCTCCGCTTGCCGCCATATGCACCTCATATCCTGAATGGGTCAGGGCGATGCTCAGGACATCCCGGATATCCTCTTCATCGTCCACCAGCAAAAGGGTCTGCTTTTCTTTTTCCGGGCTCATGAACGAGACCTTTCACCCCTTTATGCTTTGGGTGTGTTTGGGGTCGGGTCTGGATGTTTCCACCTTGATGACGGGGAAGCGCAGGATAAAACAGGCTCCGTTTCCTTCCACGTTGGTGGCTTCGATCTGGCCGCCGGATTCCGTGACGATTCCGTAGCTGATGGAAAGGCCCAGGCCCGTACCCTTTCCCACCTCTTTGGTGGTGAAAAAGGGCTCAAAGACTTTATCTAAAAACGCCTCGGGAATGCCCGTCCCGCTGTCCCGGACTTCCAGGACCACCTGGTCTTGCTGGAAGCGGGTGACCAATTCGATCTTTTCGGATTCCTGCCGGCGGCCCCGGCGGTTCCACTTTTCTTCGATGGCATCCCGCGCATTGACCAGAAGGTTGATGACCACCTGTTCCAGACGGCCGGGGTCCGCAAGGATGGCAGGCAAGGCGGGATCGAGATTCAAGACGATTTCGATGCCCCGGACCTTCAATTGCTGGCTGAAGATCTCCAGGGCGTTTCGAATGACGTCGTTGAGCTGGGTCCTTTCCAGCTGGAGTTCCGATTTGCGCGCGAATTGGCGCATGTGGTTGATGATCCGCGTGGCACGATCCACATTGCTGTCCACCTTGGCCAACATGCTGGAAAGGATTTGAGTGTTGATGGGTTCGTTTTTCTGGATCTTGTCCATGAAGAAGCTGCTGGTGGTCTTGATGACCGAAAGGGGCTGGTTGAGCTCATGGGCGATGCCGGTGGCCATTTCCCCCAACGTGGCCATCTTCCCGGCCTGGATCAGCTGCTGCTCGGCTTCGAGCCGCTGGGTGATGTCGCTGGTGGTGACCAGATAGACCTTCTTCCCTGAAATCGTGGAGGGAGAAATCCGGATATTCACATAGAGGGGCTTTCCGGATTTATGGGTCTGCTTGACACGGTCCAGCGTATCGGAGCCGGCCATCTTTGACGCATAGTAGGATTTTTCTTTTTCGGGGAAAAGGAGCAGGAAAGACCGGCCGATCAATTCGCGGGGGGTGTACCCATAAACGGTTTGAACGCTTTGATTGCAATCGAGAATGCGTGTTGTTTCCGCCTCCAGTACGAACACCGGATTGGGAATGTTGTTGAAAAAGGCGCGATATTTTTCTTCCGAACGTTTCAACTCCACTTCGAGGAGCTTTATTTCCGTAATGTCGTGTGAAATTTCCATGGCGGCGATGATTTCACCCTTGTCGTTCCGGATCGGCGAGGTTTTTACGATCCAGCGTTTCATCCGCCCGTCCGGGTCCACGGCGAACTCCTCGGTGCTGTGTTGCTTGCCGTCGAGGAAGGTTTTTTCCACCGGGCAGGGATCGCATTTGTGCGTCCGTCCCTTATAGGCCTGATAACAGTATTCACCGGCATGGGGATTGAAACGTTGCGCAAATTGTCGATTATATCGCAAGAGCTTGTAGTTTTTGTCCTGAACCGTGATGAGGCAGGGGACCTGTTCAAAGAGATTCTGATATTCATCCCGCTGTTGGTTTAATTCGGCTTGCTTTTTCAAGATGTTGTGCCCCATGGCGTTGATGGCCCGGGCCAGCTGCCCCATTTCATCGTCGTGTTTTATTGCAATGTCATCGAAATGTTCCCCTTCTGCGATTTGGCGCGTGACGGAGATGAGCTGTTTGATGGGATGACTGACGAAGCGAAGGAGAAAGATGAATATGATGGCCGATGTGACGAAAAAGATGAACGCGGACAGGCCGAGGATCCCCCTTTTGGACCGGGCGATTTCCGCATGGGTCCGGGCCAATGAGACCACCACGTCCAGGGCCCCCAGTATCTTCTTGTCTTCGGGATGGACATGGCAGTCCGGGACGGCACAACTGGGCTCGTTTTTGATGGGGGCGATGATTCCCAGGAGGGGTTCTCCTTCAGGAGAGGGAATCATGCGGGTCCTTTGTTTCAAGGGCAAATCGGAAAGGGGGGGCTTGGTTTTGTGACAGATATGGCAGGCTTCGCCTTTAATGGGGGTGAACCGGTCCGTCTCCGTGGGATCGTTGGAAAACTTGATCTGTCCCTGTTTGTTGTAAATGCGGATGTTTTTGATTTCCGGGAGCTTGGCGATGTTGTTGATGATCTGGGTGATGTCTTCCCGGGAGTTATGCAGCATGGCGTAATGGGTACCCAACAGGATGGTGGCCGTGAGCCGGTCGGTACTGCTGATGACGGTGTCCATGAGCTTTTTCCGCTGGGTGTCGATGTTGAAATACGCCCAGGTGGCCATGGAGCAGACCAGGAGGCCGCCCACCAGGAGGATGAGCTTTGCAGCGAGGCTCACGCGAAGATTTCTCAGACGCCGGAGCATGGGTTGGCCCTCGCTTTCGACACGGCTTTATTGTCTGATATCGGGTCGAATGACGGAATTACGAGCACATGGCGCTTCCAATGGCCGCGTCGATGACATCGAACATTTGTTGTTCGGTAAACCCGAGGAGCACCGAAGCACTGTTGGGGCACACCGCAGCGCAGGTACCACAGCCCTGGCAACGGACGGGATGGACCACGACTTTTTCCTGTTCCGCCCACAAGGCACGGGCTTCATAGGGGCACGCCGAAATGCACTGTTCGCAAAGACTGCAGAGGCTGTGGCGGACTGTGGCGACGATTTTTCCAGCGGTCAATTGAGCATGGGAAAGAATCCGCAGGGCTCTTTGGGCTGCGGCTTCTGCTGTGGCGATGGACTCGGTGATGGATCGCGGCGAATGCGACAGGCCGCATGCAAACACCCCCTCCTTCAGGGCGTCCACCGGCCGCCACTTGGAATCGGCTTCCAGGAAAAAACCGTCCGGATCCAGGGAGATGCCGTATGCTTTGGCCAGGTTGGGGGGAAGCGCGGGCTGGATCCCTGTCGCCAGAACGAGCAGGTCGGCGGTCACCTCGATATCTTGGGCAATGATGGGTTCCAAGGCCCGAACGACGACTTTTGTGTCTTGAACGTGCACTTGAGGTTTTTGGTCGGGGGTGTATTGAATAAAAAGGATGCCGGCTTTACGGGCCTGGGTATAGTAACTTTCATAAAAGCCGTAGGCCATGAGGTCCCGATAAAAGATAACGATCTGGATGTCCGGATGGAGGGTTTTCAGCTCCAGAGCAAATTTCAAAGAACTGGCACAGCAGATGCGACTGCAGTAATTGCGCGGCTCTTCCCGGGAATCCACGCACTGGATCATGGCCACCGTCTTGAGCTGAGCCGGATCCAAGGTTTTATCTTCCAGTTTCACGGCCAATTCTTTCTGTGTGACGATGGCCGGACTCGTCCCGTAACCATAAGCCGTGGTCTTGGCTTCATTCCCGCCGGTGGCCAGGATGGTGACGCCATGGGCAATGCTTTGCATCTTCCCATCGGCATCCTCTATTGAAGTGACGAAATGCCCCTCCTGGCCGAAGGCATCGATTACTCGACTTTTCAAGTGGACCCGGATCAACGGATTCTTTTCAATTCTTGAAAGGGTTTCATCGAAAAGGGCCTTGGTCTCGTAGCCTTCCAGGGTTCGGCTCAGCCAGTTCAAGTTCCCACCCACCTGCGCTTCTTTCTCAATGAGATCGACCGGAAAGCCGTGATCGGCGACGGCCAGGGCCGCCGTCATCCCGGCAATGCCGCCGCCCACCACCAGGGCACGCTGCTCCACCGGAACGGTTACAGGGGGCAAGGGCTCGATCCGCTTGAGTCTTGCCAGACCCATGGAAAGGATTTCCGCCGTGGACGTGAGGGCCGGATCGGGGAGGGCATCCCCGCGCACCAGGAGCGGCGTGCGGAGGTCCACCACCTCCATGAGCGACGACGACAAGCCTGTCTCGTGTTCCAGTTTACGAAGTTTCCGGGCATAGACATGGGGGAGGCAGGATCCAATCAGAAGTCGGTTTGGTCTTACAGTCTTGACCTGTTCAACCACCTGGTCCCAGCCTTCGGCGGTGCAAACTCGTTCGAGAACCTCCACGTGAGCCACCGAGGGATCGGATGCCGCCTTCGCGGCGAGGTCGTTGAGGTTGATTTTCTGGGCCAGGGCACCGTTGCAGGTGCAAAGAATCACCAACGCCTTGGGGAGTTGCCGGAATACGTCCATGGGCTCTGCGGCGGGGGAAGGCTTGGGGCTGAGGTGGCCGCCTGCCGCATGAAGCGTGCGCGAGGCATTCAGGGCCGCCGCCGAAGCCTGGATAACGGAATCGCTGATATCTTTCAGGCCGGAGGAAGAGCCGCTTAAAAAGATGCCGTCTTTCGGAGTTCGGGTCTGAGAGAAGGGTTCGGTCGCAGCAAACCCCCAGGCATTCAAGTCGATTCCCAGGGTTTCGGCCAGTTTTTCCATCCCGGGAATCGGACGCTGACCCACGCTCAAGACCAATAAGTCCCGCCGGTCTTCGTGGATTTTGCCGTTGATGTCCGTGTACCGGAGTACGAGTTCCCCGGTCTTCCGGTCCAGGACCGTGGTGTGAATCCTCCCCCGTTGAAAGTGGATGCCATGCGCCTTTTGGGCCTGGTCCCGGTATCGCTGGAACGATTTGTTGAACGTACGCATGTCCATATAGTAGATGGTTGCATCCAGGTCCCCGCCTGCCTTGGCTTTGGCCAGCCGGGCTTCCTTGATGGCGGACATGCAGCAAATGCTGGAACAAAAATCCGCGTTTTCGTGGAGGTCCCTGGAGCCGACGCACTGCATCCAGGCGATTCTGGTGATGGGTCGGCCATCCGAGAGGCGAACGAGCTTGCCGCCGGTGGGTCCCATGGGATTAAGGATTCTTTCGAACTCAAGGCTCGTTACCACATCGGGATAGGTGCTGTAACCCAGCGTGTCTTTCCCGGTTTTGGGGTCATAAAAGGAGGTTCCACCACTGAGCACCACCGCCCCCACATTCAGTGTCAGGGCTTGAGCGGTTTCCAGGCCCTGGTAAATGCGCAGGATCATGGGAATGAGCTGGCCGGGTTCAAAGGGTTTGATTAAATAATCCAACGCACCGAGCTTCATGGCTTCCACCGCTGTTTCCACCGTGGCATAAGCGGTCATCATCACCACGGTCAGATCAGGGAGAAGCTCCTTGGCTTTTTGAAGGACTTCCACGCCGTCCATACCCGGCATTTTGATGTCGGTAAGCATCAATTGGTAGGGGGTGGCGGCGAGCATGTCGAGGGCCTGGGCCCCGGATTCGGCCGTGTCAACCCGAAAGTCTTCCTCCTCCATGAGTGCCTTGAGGGAGTCCCGGACGATCTTTTCATCGTCCACCACCAGGATGCGAAAACGCCCCCTTTCCTGATCGAAAAGATGGATGGCCCGGGTGGGACACACCTTCTGGCATTCACCGCATCGGGTACAGGCGGCAAAATCGATGATATAGGGATTGGGGATGTTATGAGGAACCGGCAGATAGATGGCCTTGCGCCGGGTGAGCCCCTCGTTGAAATCGTCCGGAACCTCCACCGGACAGACATCCACGCACAGACCGCACCCGATACACAACGCTGGATCCACCCAGTTGGGCGTCTGGCGCAACCGGGCTTCGAAATTCCCGGGATCCCCATCCACGGAAATCAATTCCGTATTCAACAGGATGTCGATATTTTCATGAAACAGTCCCTTGCGCAGGCAATACTGGGAAGAGGCATCGCGATTCACCAGGGGCAGCATGCGGCACATGCCACAGCGGTCCGTTGGAAACTGGTAATCAAGCTGGCTTAAAAGGCCCCCCAGATGGGGTGCACGATCGATGAGCGTGACCCCATAGCCGTTTTCCGCCAAATCGAGGGCGGAGCGGATGCCGCTGATACCGGCCCCCACCACCAATGCGGTACCGATTTTTCTGCTCATGAACCGTCTCCCTGTTCCGATTAAAGGTTCAGTCTCCTTTGTTTTTCGAAAAAAGGGACTACATGGCCGTTTCCGGGTGAAAGACGGCCACCTCTTTCAGGTCATTCCCGAGATATTCCCTTTCATTGGGTCCCAAGATGCCCAGAGAAAGGCAGATCATGGTCCACAGGTGGACAACCTGGTAATGCCCGCCGTAGGATTCGCTGAGTTCATGAATCTGGGCGTGGCAGTTGTGGCAGGCGGCGATGCAGTACTGGGCCCCGGTGGCCTGGATTTGGCCGTCTTTGACCTTGCCGTATTTCAAGCGCTGCTCCTTGAACCCGGACTGGAGAAAGCCGCCCCCGCCGCCGCAGCAAAAATTGTTGGATCGATTGGGCTCCATATCGATGAAGTTTTCTTCCCCCACGATGGACTTGACGACGAAACGCAGATCTTCTGCAATGGGCTCTCCAAAACTTTTCCGGACGATTTGACAGGGATCTTGGACAGTAAACTTGATCTTCAAGTCCTTGTTCCAATCGGCGTTGACTTTCAGCTTGCCCTCCCGGATCCACTTGGCGTAGTATTCATAGATGTTTTTGACTTCGAAACGGTGTTCGATGTTGAACTTTTTCAGTCCTGCCAGGACTGAGAAGGTGACATGCCCTCATTCCGTGTTTAAAAAGACCTTGCATCCAAGGGTGTCGGCCTGGTTTGCCGTGAGGCGGGTCACATGCTCCCACGACCGGTCATCTGCCAAGAACATGCAATAGTTTTCCCCCGCCCAACCCTTGCTCCCGTATGTCCAATCGGCGCCCACCACATGGAGGATTTTCCATAGGGGCACCAGCTCATCCGGTTCGGTGACGGGCTCGCGGGAGTTCTGGTTCAAGAAGAATTCCGCACCCTGCTTGTCAATGGGGGCCTGCATGTTTTTAAATTCCGGCTGGGCTTCCCGATACTCCGCAAGCACGTCTTCCACCACGAACCGGAAGTCCTCGGGAGAGGCGCCCATGGCGCTGGTGCTCTCATTTTTCAGGGCCATGTCGCATGAACCCAGAATCCCCTTGGGGCGTTGTTCCCGGGGCCGCAAGGCCCGGGCATGATACACCAGCTGGGGAATGTCGATTTTCATGGGACAGACGTAAATGCAGCGCTGGCACATGGTACACATCCAGGGCCAGTCGGATTTCTCGATGACCTCGTCCATGCCCAAGGCCGCCATGCGTAAAAATTTGCGGGGATCCATCCCTTCCAGTTCCGTTGCCGGGCAACCCGAGGCGCAGGCGCCGCACGTCAGGCACATGTTCAGGTTTCCCCCTTCCGGAAGCGATTCCATGACCTTTTTCATGAAAAAGCTTTCTTTTTGACCACCGATGGCTAAAGCAGTTTCAGGCATGTTGCAACTCCTCCAAAACCACGGGTTATGAGATGCCCACCACCTCTTCAAACTCCTTTTCCTTAAATTGAGTGAGAGGCGGGGCTTCATCCACATTCCGGCCGGCCTCATATTCAAAGGCCCGCTGGGTTTGATGGGCCACGGTGCGGAACAACTCCATCACAGGGATGTCATTGGGGCAGGCATTCGAACACTGACCGCACCCCACGCAGGCGGTACTCATGTGGGCCAGGCGGGTGATATGATAGAAGACCGTATCGGTGGGCATCTTGATGGCCCCTTTTCTGGATGCCCAAAGCAGATATTGTAAAGGCTCATGATCGAACACATCGGTGACGAAGACGCATTCCCGGCAGTAACAGACGGGGCAGGCCACCCGACAGTTGTAACAGTTGACGCAATTGGCCAGGTAGCGGGTCAGTTTTTCGAGGCTGTCCGTGGCCTCCCGGGTCCGGACGAACATTTCATCCCGTGCGGCGGTGCGTTCTGCAACGAGTTTGTCAATGGATTGTTGCCGGCCGGAAGGGGCCTCGGCCCCGGCGAGCCCCAGGGCTTCGAGGAAAGCCTCGCCTTGGGGAGTTTGGGCCTCGATGAGAAGTTCATCCGAGGTATTTACACCGAAAAGGCCCACGGCAAGATCGGCGCCGGCAGGGACCGGGAATTCGCAGACCTGGCAGGCGGGAGCGAGGCTGACGTCTCCGAGGCCTTCTCCTTTGCCGGACAAGACGGCAGTATAAAAGGTTTGTGTCGCCTGATCCATGTCGTCTCCCACCCATTTGAAATAATCTTGGTTCGTCAGGGCGCCCAGGCAATCCGTTCCGATGATCAGCAGGTCTTCCATGCGCGCCTGTTTCAGTTTGACCAGTTCCACGAAGGCCCTGATTTCACAGGGGCGCATCATGGCGGCCACTTTCCTTCCCGTAGCCTTCCGGGTCAGCCTGGAGACGACCTTGGCCCCGTTCATGGGGAAGGCGGGTGACAGGGGGTCCACACGTTCGAGACGTTCGGGATCCGTGATGAGGGTGGGCATCACCATATTTTTCATGGGAAGCCGCCAGGGGACCAGAACAGCATGGATCGCTTCCTGGTCCAAGACAGCCTTGAGAAATTGCCTCAGTGCACCCAGAAGGTTTTGGTCTTTGACATCAATCTTGGCGGTTTTGGACATGATCCCCTCCCCATCGGCTTGTAAGCGGCTTGGTTCTTAGATTGGATCCAATCTTTGCATCTTAAACACCCGGGCAGCGGTCCTGTGTGCCCGCCACCCGGCGACTAAATGACCATCCTCAGCTTCGGCGCACTCGGTCCCAGCACCTTGATCTGTTCGGTGAAATCCCGCATCATTTCGGCCAGCAGAATACCGTCGCTGGCGGCGATCCAGGCCAGGCGCAACCGTTCCGCTTCAAATCCGAAGGAGGGCAGGATCTCCTTCAAGAGCTTGACGCGCCTGCGGGCCTTGTAATTGCCGTTGATGTAATGGCAATCGCCGGGGTTGCAACCGCCGATAATGACGCCGTCAGCCCCTTCCAGCAGCGCTTTGATCACATATTGGGGGTCGACCATGCCGCTGCACATCACCCGGATGATCTTGACATTGGCCGGATAGGACAGGCGCGACGTCCCGGCCAAATCGGCGGCAGTGTAAGTACACCAGTTGCAAAAAAAGGCCACGATGGTGGGTTCGAAATCGGTCATCCTCAAACTCCTTTCACATCTTTTTGCGCTCTTTGAGGCGCCCTAAACGCCTTAAAGGTTATGCCGAATCGGCGATTATCCCGTCGATTTCGGCAAAAATCTGTTTGCTGGTGAAGTGCCGCACGCTGGCCGCTCCGCTGGGACAATGGGCGGAACAGCTGCCGCAGCCTTTACACACGGCTTCATTGATTTCGCTGACCCCTTTTAGGGGGTTGAACTCGATGGCGGAATAGGCACACAGTCCGATACACATCTGGCAGCCGATGCAGATGTCGGGATCAATGAAGGAAATCATGGGGG
>JALVQN010000055.1 GCA_027025555.1 Desulfobacterales bacterium | reverse complement strand
GGTCAGGGCCTCCACCGACCCGGGAAAATCCTGCTTGTCAATTCTGATCCATTTCATGGTGTTATCCCCATGTTATTTGATGAAATCATCCGGATCCTGGGGTCGGTAGGTATCCAGGGGCGGCCGCGCGTCCAGGGTCAGGCCCGCCTCCCACTGGAACAGTTCCAGGCAATCCTTGTTCAGCTTCTTCGTAAACTGCCGGACCCGGATGCCCACCGGGCAGGCCCGTTCACAGGCCCCGCAGTCGGTACACCGACCGGCACAGTGGTAGGCCCTCAAGAAATGAAAGGTCAGCGTGTCGGTGGGATCGATGCTTTTTCCCACCCACTGAGGCCGCGACTCGTCCACAAAACAGGTGGGGCAATAACACAAGGGGCAGGCGTTCCGGCAGGCGTAACACCGGATGCAATCGGCCACCAGGCTTTCGAAAAAGGCCCGCTTTTCGTCAGGGGCCATCTTCTCGATTTCCTGCACGTCCTGAAACGGATCCGGGCCTTCTTGTTCCGGGACCGGTTCAGCCGCCATTTCATCGTAAAGGACCGGATTCCGATGCCGGCAGGTGCGGCAGTTGTCCTGGAGCACCCGGGCCTTTTCAAAGGTCTTTTCAAAGGCGCTCCCCTTCACCGTGATGCGATCCTTTTCTTCCAAAACCTCCAGGATCTCCCCCTCTTTCTCGGTGGCGGAGGCGACATTGCGCTTGTCCACCATGCCGGTGCACGGAACGCCGATCACAAAGAGCTGGTCGCGCCGGATCTTGTTTTCAACGATGTGATTGACGATATTGCGGGAATCGCACCCCTTGGCCACCACGCCGATCTTTTCTTTCCGATCCATCAGGTAGTTGGCCAGGTTGATGCCGCAGTGACTGTCCCATACCAGGGCCCGGGCGTCTTCCGGGTTCCGGATGACACACGGTTCGTTCATCATGGGCACGGTGCCCTTCCGGAACCCGAGAACCATGTCCACTTTGCCTTCCTTCAGCAGCCGGGCGGCTATCTCCTGAATCTTTTGGGTGTACTCGATCATTTAGGCCACCTTCGGCAGTCTTTTCACGAAATGGGGATTGGGACCCAGGGCCCGGATCGCATCGGTGACCGACCGGACCACATCCACGAACTTGGTGGCCTCGGCCGAAGAGATCCAGGAAAATTGGAGCCGTCCCGGTTCCATGCCGATGTGCTCCATCAGGCGATGAAACAGGGCGAATTTGCGCCGGGCGTAATAATTACCCTCCAGGTAATGACATTCTCCCGGATGTCACCCCGAGACCCAGACGCCGTCGGCGCCCTGCCGGAAGGCCGCCAGGAAAAACTTGGGGCTCATCCGCCCGGTACAGGGGATCCGGATGACCCGGATGTTGGAGGGATAGAGCATCCGCCCCACACCGGCCAGGTCCGCGGCCCCGTAACTGCACCAGTTGCACAAAAATGCCACAATCTTGGGTTCCCATTCACTCATGCATCGCTCTCCTTCGGATCCGTCCTTGGGTCCGCCGCAAACGCTCAGACCGCTTCGTTGAGGGCAAAGATCTGGGCAAAGATCTGATCATTGTCAAACCCCTTCAAATGGATGGCGCCGCTCCGGCAGGACGCCACGCACAGCCCGCACCCTTTGCACAGCACCGGATTGATCTTGGCCTTTCCGGCATAGGGGCCTTCCTCGCTGAAGGCCGGCGCCGAATAGGGGCACACGGAAACACAGACCCCGCAGGCGCTGCAGTTGACGGGGTCGGTCTCGGCCACGGTCCCCGGCATCCGGATGGTCTTTTTGGCCAAAAGGGTCACGGCCCGGGTGGCCGCGGCCTGGGCCTGGGTGATCGATTCGTCCAGGGGTTTGGGGGCGTGGGCCAGGCCGCAGATGAAGACCCCGTCCGTGGCGCAATCCACTGGCC
>JALVQN010000054.1 GCA_027025555.1 Desulfobacterales bacterium | reverse complement strand
GTCCCTGTCCACCCCCACCAGGCGGGCCGCCCCCAGCCTGGCGGCGGCGATCATCAGGATCCCGGAGCCGGTGCCCACGTCCAGGAAGGCCTGACCCCCTCGAACGTACTTTTCAAGAAGCGCCAGGCAAAGGGCCGTGGTGGCGTGGCTCCCGGTGCCAAAAGCCATGCCCGGATCGATCTCCAGGATCAGGTCGCCGGGTCCTGGCAGATACCTTTCCCAGGTGGGCTTGACCACCAGGCGCTTTCCGATGCGGAAAAGGTGAAAATGGCGCTTCCAGGCTTCGGCCCACTCGGATTCTTCGCACAAACGATGGCTGAGCGACACCCGGATGCCGGCCCGCCTTTGAAGGGCCGCCATGTCCCTTTTGATTCGAAGAAGCCGCTCGGGCCACCGGGCGTCTTCCGGGAAATAGCCCACCACCCGGGGCGGGCCCTTCATCAAGGGGGCGCCTTGGGTCCGGTCATCGTCTCTTGGGTCCGGCTCTTCATAAAGGGCCACCCCGGAAAGGCCCGCATCCAAAAAGACATGGGCCACCACCTCTCCCGTCAGGACACCTTCCTTTTCCTCGTATGCGGCCCGGAGTTCGATCCAGCGCATCCCGTTTTCCTGCATCAGGGTCAAAAATCCAGGGGGCTCTTTACGCCCAGGATGTTTTTCGCGGCCACGTGGGTGTAGATCATGGTGGTCTGCACGTTCTTATGGCCCAAAAGCTCCTGGATGGTGCGGATGTCATAGCCGTTTTCCAGAAGATGGGTGGCAAAGGAGTGGCGAAGGGTGTGGGCGGTCACGTGCTTTTTGATGCCGGCCTTTTCGGCCGTCGCCTTGATGCGGCGTTGCACCCCGGTATGATGCATATGGTGGCGCCGGATCTTCCCGGACCGGGGATCCGCGGAAAGGCCCTTTGACGGAAAGACCCAGAACCATTGCCACCTTTTTCCCGCGTGGGGATACTTTTTTTCCAGGGCGCCGGGGAGAAAAACCCCGTCCACATCGGACATACGATCCTTTTCGTAAATCCGCTTCACCTGTTCCAAGTGCGCCCCCAGGCCGTCCTTCAGGCTGTCCGGAAGCACGGTCACGCGATCCGTATCCCCTTTTCCGGCCCGAACCACAAGGGTGCCTCTTTCAAAATCGATGTCTTTCACCCTCAATCGCAGACACTCGGAAAGGCGCAGTCCGCATCCATACAGGATCTGCGCCATGATCCTAAAAACCCCCTCCAGCTGATCCAGAAGCCGCAGGACTTCCTGTTTTGTTAAGACCACGGGCAGGCGACGGCCGCGTCGGGCGCGCAGGGCGCCTTCGATGGAAACCGTTTCCCGGTGCAGCCCATGGCGATAGAAAAACAAAAGGGCGTTGAAGGCTTGATTCTGAGTGGAAGCGCCCACCTGCCGTTCCACGGCCAAATAGGAAAGGTAATCCCGGATGTGATCCCCGCTCAACGCCTCGGGATCAATGCCTTTTACGAACCGGAAAAAATCTCTCACCCATGTCATGTAGGCCTTTTCCGTGGCAAAGGCGCGGTGCTTGAGGCGGAGCATGCGCTTCATCTCCCCGGCCGCCCCATGCCACCGGCTGTTAAACAAGGACCGGGCCTTTTCAGGTACCGCACGGCTTCTTTTCACAAAATAAAGGTAAAGCCGGACCGCTTCCTTGGCCTGCCGGACCTGCCAGGCTTCCCGGCTCAAGGAAAGATGCTTCAAATAGGCATTCACTTCTTCCTGGGACACCGGCGCCTGTTCACTTGTTTTTAAGAAACGAAAAAACCCTCTCACCCACGCCAGGTAATAATCCACCTGCTTTTCGGCAACCACCTGTTGGGTTTCAAGATAAGATCTAAATGCGTCAATCATTATTATAAAGACTCTGTATAATATTTAATATTTAAAC
>JALVQN010000053.1 GCA_027025555.1 Desulfobacterales bacterium | reverse complement strand
GATGAAAGCCCCCACCGCCGGTCCCCAGATGGTGGCCACCCCGCCCACGATACCGACCAAAATGGCCATGATGGAAATGAAATGCAAAGAGAAGACCACCTCCGGGTCGATGAAGGCCATGTAATTCATGTAAAAGGCGCCGGCCATGCCGGTGAAAAAGGCGCTCACCAGCAGGGACACGTTCTTGTAAAAGGTGGTATTGATGCCCATGGACTCGGCGGCATCCTGATCTTCGCGGATGGAGACGAAATAGTACCCCCACTTGGAGTTCATGATCGCTTCAATGGTGAAAATGCAGGCCAGGGCGAGCGCCATGGCCATGTAGTAATAGGGCAATTTGCTTTTAAAGCTTTGAATGATGAGGATGCCCACCATCCCCTCGGTCAGGCTTTCCCAGTTTGTGGCGATCAACCGGATGATTTCACCGCCCGCCAGGGTGGCCAGGGCGAAGTAGGGTCCGCGCAGCCGGAAGCAGACCCAGCCCACGAAGAGGGCGGCCAGCATGGCCGCCGGCCCGCCCAGAAGCATGCCCCACCAGGCCGATATTTCCAGCTTGGTGACCATCAGTCCGGCGGTGTAAGCGCCCACCCCAAAGAAGATGGCATGGCCGAAGGATACCTGCCCGGTATAGCCGGCCAGTAAATTCCAGGACGAGCCGATGACCACCCACATGAAAATGATAATCAAAAGGTGTTGGTAATAGCTGGAACGAACCACCAGGGGAAAGAGCAGAAAGCCGATGATCAGAAGGCTCAAAGCCAGATTTTTTTTCTTCATCGTCTCCCCCTATATTTTGGTCAGGCGTTTGAGACCGCCCGGCAGAAACACCAGCACCAAAACGAAAATGACAAAACCCACCATTTCCTTGTAGCCCATGCCGATGTACGTGGCTCCCAGCGATTCGGCAATTCCCAGGACCACGCCGCCCACGATGGCCCCCACCGTGCTGCCCAGTCCGCCCAGAATGGTGATCACGAAGGCCTTCAGCGTAAAGGGGCCGCCGATGTCGGGATAGAGATAGAAGATCGGGATCAACAGCGTACCGGCGGCCGCCACCAGGGCGGAGCCCAACCCGAAAGTGACGATGGTGATCCGGTTGGCGTTGACCCCCATGAGCGTTGCCGATTCCTTGTCCTGGGCCGTGGCCCGAATGGAACGGCCCATGTCGGTCTTGAGCAAAAACCAGAACAAGGCCCCGGTAAAGAGCACGGCGATGACAAAGGCGATGCACATGGGAAGGTTGAAGGAGAGTTTCCCGATAAAAAGAGCCGTCCCCGAATAGGAGGTTTTGACGGTCTTATAGTCTGAGGAGAAGATAAACCGCGCGATCTCCGTAAGCACCATGCCGATGCCCACGGTCATGAGCACCTGGTTTTCCGGCAAAATGGAGTCGACTTTCATCAAAGGGTTCAAGAGCACCTTCTGAAGGAAAGCGCCCAAAAGGAAAAGCGCCGGCATGGTGATCAAAAGAGAAATGTAAGGATCCATGTGCAGGGCGGAAAAAAGAACGAAGGTAATATACATGGCCACCATCATGAGTTGGCCGTGGGCCAGGTTGATAATCCCCATCACCCCCATGATGAGGGTCATGCCGATGCCGATCAGGGCATAGACGCCCCCGATGAGCACTCCGGAGACGAGTGTTTGGAAAAAAACATCCATGAGGTGTTCCTTTCAGCCTGAGGCCCCGTTTGGGAGGCACGTATCGGGATCCTTCATCCCGCCGGGGCCCGGGCCACCCGCGGGTGCAAGCGCCGGGCAGGCGCCCGAAGGCGCCTTCGCACCCGTGAGGAGTCGTAACGAAAACCGCCCCGGTGGGGCCGAGGCGGTTTTAATACCCAAACCGATGGATCTTACTTCTTATAGCCCCAGACCTTGAGCCAATCCACCGGGTAGACCAGCTTGGCCGTGGCATGTTCCGTGGGCCAGACCAGCTCCAGCTTCCCGTTGATCCATTGCACGGCATAGGTGGCGGCTTTGTTCTGGTTTTTCATTTTGCCCCAGGTGGTGAATTTCACCGGCCCGAAGACCGTCATCATGTCGGTGGCATCCAGGGCTTTCTTGATGTCGGTGTTCTTGAAAGACTTGGCCCGTTTGAGGACATCGGCGATGACATAGCAGGCCGCGTAGGCTTCGGCACCGTGGTAGTCCACGGATTTGCCGTAGCGTTTTTTGAATTTATTGTAAAATTCCTTGGCTCCCGGGAAGGGCAACACCTGATGCCAGAGGGTGGCGGAGATGACGTAGTTGGACGCCACGCCGGCGTTTTCCTTAAACTCCGGAAGGGTAAACCCGGCGGCGCCGCCGATGAACAGCTTGGGGGTGAGCTTCAGCTCCCGGGCCTGCTTCATCAAGAGGGACGCGTCCATGATGTAGGAAATCATGTAAACGATGTCGGGGTTTTTCTCCTTGACGCGGATCAGCACAGGTTTGAAATCGATGCCGCCGTGTTCGTAGCCCTCTTTCAGGACCACCTGGTACCCCAATTTTTTGCAGGATTTTTCAAATTTCTTGGCGCCCTTGGTCCCGAAGAGGGAGTTTTCGTGCAAGATGGCCACCGTCTTGGGTTTGACCACCTCGGGCAGGAGGGTTTCAATGGCGCTGGCGTATTGGCTGACCGGCGGATTCAGGCGGTAGATCCAATCCCACCCCGAGCTGGTGATTTTGTCTGCTGAGCCGGTGTTGACCAAAAAGGGCATTTCGTTTTGCTGGCATACCCCGGCGGTGGCGTAGGTGACGGAGCTGCTGTAGCCCCCGCCGATCATGACCACCTTGTCTTTGGTGATCAGTTTCTCCACCACGGAGCGTCCCACTTCGGGGCGGCCGGTGGTGTCTTCAATCAGAAGTTCCAGCTTCTTGCCGTTGATGCCTCCGGCGGCGTTGATCTCTTCCTGGGCCATCAAGAAGCAGTCCCTTTCGATTTCACCGAACTTGGCAAGGGATCCGGTCACGGGCAGCACGATGCCCACCTTCACCGACTCGGCAGCCCAGGTGCCGGCGGTGAAAACGCCCCAAAAAAACAAAACACACAGTGAGATGGCGACAGACTTTTTCAATTTAAGGCCCTCCTTTTTGTTTGTGTGATTGGAAGTGCGAACAGTTTTGAAATCAAGTGTGTTTTTGTATAATTATCCGATGCAGGGGAAAATTGTCAAGAAGGGAATGCCCTTGACGGGCCGGTTCCGGCCGGGCCGTTGGAAAAGGCGTTTGATTGATCCGCTGACCCGGTGCTATAAAAGCAAGGTGAGGGTTCCTGATGGACAGGGGTCTTTTTTCAACTTCATACACGTATGAAACCTATCCGGGCCCGGTGGGGGTCCCCCGGAATGTGGTGGTACAAGGGGGCCGGGAAGCTGTCTTGACCCTGGACACAGCCATCCGTATTAAAAAGCATCAACAGCCCATGACGGGCTTCGATTTGATTGCCCGGGGGGAAGACACCCCCCTCCTTCAGGTGCGGCGTCGCCGGGACAACGATTATCCCTTGGGGGAGACCTTTCCGGTGCCTTGCGGCATCTACACCCTCGGGGTCCACCTCGAGGACATGGAAGAACCCTCGCCGGTGGGCGAAGGCATAGAAATCCAGAAAGGCCGGCTTCTGGAGTTTGATACGGGACTCTGAAGGCAAAGCGGGGCCTTCAGCTCCACAGAGGCGATGCGGAGCCTTTCCCTGCAAGGGGCCGGAGGCGGCGTAAAAACAGGCCCCGTTGAGACAGGGTGTTGAAATCGGTTCCGGCCAAAGGGGAAAAAATGGCCTGTGCCATCCAAGTTTCGGATCTGACGAAATCCTTCGGCGGTCTCCTTGCCGTGGACCACATCGCCTTTGAGGTCAAAAGGGGGGAAATCTTCGGGTTTTTGGGCCCCAACGGCGCCGGCAAGACCACCACCCAGCGCATGTTGACCACGGTTTTAAAGCCCACTTCCGGCACGATCGCCATCATGGGGTACGATCTGAGGAAGGCGCCCTTTGAGGCCAAGATGCAGATGGGCGTTGTTCCCGAATCGGCCAATCCTTACCTGGATCTCACGGCCTGGCAAAACCTCATGCTCATGGGACAGCTTTACGGGTTGGGCAAGAAGAGGCGAAGGGCCCGGGCCGAGGCCCTGCTGGCCTTTTTCGGGCTTTCGGACAGGAGCCGCTCGAAGACGCGGGGCTTTTCCAAGGGAATGAAACAAAGGCTCATCCTGGCCATGGCCCTGATTCACCGGCCCCGACTCCTTTTTCTGGATGAGCCCACAGCCGGTCTGGACGTGCAAAGTGCAAGATTGATCAGGGAGCACGTGGTGGATCTCAACGGAAAGGGAACGACAGTTTTTCTGACCACGCACAACATTGAAGAGGCCGAAGGCCTGTGCGACCGGGTGGCCATTATCGACGGGGGCCGGATCGTGGCCGTGGACAGGCCCGCGGCCCTGCGGGCGGCCCTCCGGAGCGCCCAGTCCGTGGAGGTGGTCTTTGACCGGGGTCTTGACGGCCTTGAATCCCTTGAAGCGCTGCCCCATGTCACTGGGGTGAAAAAGGCGGGGGAAGGCTATCGGCTCCATACGGATCAACCGGGCGAGGTGGCCTGCCTCGTGGCGGACCTGGCAAGGGCGAAAAAGCGGAAAATCCTTCGTCTCAACACATTGGGTCCCAATCTGGAGGATGTCTTTGTCTGCCTGACACGAAAGGCATGAAAAGCGGCATGATGGATGCAGGACGAAGATTGCGGTTCAAATGGCAAGTGAGGTTCAGCCTGGCCATCGCGAAAAAGGACGCCCGGATCTACTACCTCAAGGGGCCGGTCTTGATCTTCGGCCTCTTTTTCCCCTTGTGTCTTTTCGGGGCCTTTGTGTTCGGCAGGAAGATTTCCCCGACGCTGTTGATGCCCGGACTGCTCGGCATGACGCTTTTTTTCATTTCTTCCTCCGCCACGCCGGTCATTGCCCCCTGGGAAGCCTTAAACAAAACGCTGGAGCGCCTCGTCTCGACGCCCGCCTCGGTCTCGGCCATCATCGCCGGAGACATCCTGGCCGGCTTTGCCTATGGAATCCTGGTTTCCCTCGTCCCTTTGGGGGTGGGTCTTTTTGCCTTTGGGTTGACACTTGTCAGGCCGGCCGTGTTGATCCTCACCCTCATCCTTTCCGCCGTCTGTTTTGCCGGCTTGGGCACCCTCTTTTCCACCCTTCCCACCACCATCCCCTCAAACATCATGCTCCTTTCCAATCTGGTGCGGTTGCCTCTGCTTTTCATCAGCGGCGTCTTCATGCCCCTTGAGCGGATGCCCGGATGGGGAAAGGCCTTGTCCGTGATTTCCCCTTTGACCTATACCTGCGACCTGGCGCGCCACGCCCTTTTAGGCAGGGGGTATTTTTCGATTTCCCGGGGACTGGTCACACTCTTTGTCTTTGCCGTGGCCTTTGTCTTTTCCAGCATTCAGATCCATAAAAAGACCATGTCCAAGAGACTGGCATAACGTGAAGGAAATTGATTTTTCGTGTACCAATGTGATTTTTTTAAACAAAGGAGAAGAGGATGCGTATTTTGAGCAAGATACCGGTCTTTGTTTTCACGCTGCTTTTTCTGATGGGTGCCGGTGCCGGCCTTGCCGGGGAGGTGATCCAATCCCAGGAGGCTGAAAGCGTTGATGGAATCGAAGTGGATTTGACCAGCGTGAAGATGAAAAATGACATCGTCACCCTCAAGTTCAAGATCCGAAACGTGGGTTCGAAATCCCAAAATGTGGAAATTCCTTATAAATCCTGTTTCCTTATGGATGAAACCAACCAGAAGAAATATTATATTCTCAAGGATTCCGACGGTATTTTCATTGCCGGTCCCCTTAATCGTCGGGTTGGTGGAGGACAGTTTTCCCTTCATATCTCTCCGGGAAAATCGAAAAATATGTGGATGAAGTTCCCCGCGCCTCCGGATAACCCTGAAACCGTCACCATCTCCATAGAGGGCGTCCTCCCTTTTGAAGACGTGAAACTGCCGAAGTAGGGGCGGGGCATGAATCTTTCACCAAGGTGCTTTATCCTGCTTCTCGCACTCCTGCTTGTTTTTCCGTCTGGCCTTGCGGCCCAGGAAACAGGGCCGACAGGGGACGGGCCGGAGATTCCCCCCGGCGCCCATGAAAAGGCCATTGAAGCCCTCAAAAGGCTTGGGCCGGAGCGGGGGGCGAAGAAAATCGACTTCCACATGGCCCGCATTATGGGACTTGCACGGGGGATTGAGGCAAAAAGCAAGAAGATCCAGGAGGCACTGCGCAATTTAAACGCCGAAGTCACCGAGACCGAGATCCGCATCGATCTTTCCGGGGATATCCTTTTTGGTTTCGACAGATGGGACATCCGTTCGGATGCCGAGGAGACCTTGAAAAAGATCGCGGGAGTGATTCGGGCTTACAAGAGTCCGCAAATCACCGTTTCCGGCCATACGGATTCCAAAGGCCCTGAAGACTATAACCAGCGGCTGTCTGAAAAAAGGGCCCGGGCGGTGAAGCAGTGGTTCACGGACCATGCGGGCATCGATCCGAAAACCATCAAAGCCGTCGGCTTCGGGGAAACCCGGCCCAAGGTGCCCAACACCCATCCTGACGGATCCGACGACCCCGAAGGAAGACAGAAAAACCGGAGGGTGGAAATCCGGATAAAAAAGAGCCGCTGATCGCGCCAATGCCTCCTTATTCAGGAGGGCATTGGGGGATCGTTTCAAGGATCCGGGACGCCTGGGATGGAAAGCGGATCTTCAGGGCCGCCTCCAGCATCTTACTGCTGAGGACGCGGTTTTTCCGGGCCAGGACCGAAAGGGCGGCCAAGGCCTGATCCCGGGAGCGGATCCTTTGCTTCTTGAAGGGCAGGAGGCGGATTTCGCAGGGGCAATCCGGAAGCTCCAGGCCCTCCGCCGCAAGGACGAGGCCGTCCGGCGGCATTTTTTTGAAAAGGCCCTTCCGCCGCCGAACCCCTTCCTGGCCCACGGCGATCACCACCGAGGGGGTTTCGATGCCGGTATAGTCGATCCTTTCTTTGGACAAAATGACCTCGCTGACGGAAGGGCCCCTCAGTACCGTGATGTTGTATTCGTTTTTCTGGGTGACCTGCAACCCGCCCGTCATTCCCGCAAGGCACAGGATTTCTCCGGCGGTCAGGATCCGCTGGCCGGCGTTTCCCAGAAGGACCACGTCCTGGCGTTTGGTCGAAGGCGGGATAAACACGGCTTCGATCCGCCTGGGAGGCGGCAGCGGAGGGGCATGCCGTGCCGTCTCACGGTAAAGGGCGCCGTATTCCTGCCGGGTGTTTTCCGCCACCGCACCGTCGAACGCAGGCCGCCTGGAAATCTGGGCCGCAATGCTTTTGGGGGAGATCCGGTTTTTCCGGGTGTAGCGGCCCGGACAGATGCCCCAGATATCGACCAGGGAAAAGCCTTCATGGCCGATGGCCCGGGCGATCTTTTCCGGAAGGTCTTTTTCAAAAGCACTGTACCGGCCCACGTAAGGCGCCCCGGCGGCCTTGGCCGTTTCGCAGATATCCAGGGGGTGTTCCAGCCGGTTTAAAAAGCCCGATCCGGTGACGGCATCAGGGGGCGTGGTGGCGGACATCTGGCCCCCGGTCATTCCGAAATTGAAGTTGTTGAGGATCAGCAGGGTGATATCCAGGTTGCGGCGGCAGGCGGCCAGGAAATGGGCCCCGCCGATGCCGATCCCGCCGTCTCCCATGGTCACCACCACGGTGAGCTCCGGCCGGGCGAGTTTCATCCCCGCCGCATAGGTGAGGGCCCTGCCGTGAAGACCGTGGAAGGCATGGGTCTTGAAGAAGGTGTCAAAAAGGCCGCTGCATCCGATATCGGTGACGAGGGCCACCCGGGCGGCTTTTCGATTCAACAGGCCCAGGGCCCGGTCCAGCGCGCCTGTGAGGCGCTCGTGGGTGCATCCCGGGCAGAAGACCGGCGGCCGGTTGGGATTCAAGAGACTATCCATGGCGGCATGCCTCCAGGATGTCGGAAGGCGCCAGCAGCTCCCCGTTCATGCGGCCGAAGAACCGGACTTCCTTTGAATCCAAGACCCGTTGAATCTCCCGCACGTATTGCCCCATATTCATCTCCAACACCAGGACGCGTTTGGCCGCTTCGGCCTTTTCCCGGATCACGGACTCGGGAACAGGCCACAGGGTCTTGAGCACGAGCAGGGAAAAAGGCCCCTCCCGGCCCCCGAAGGCCTTTAAACAGGCCCGGGCGGATCGGGCGGTCACGCCGTAGGTGATCACCAGCAGGTCCTTTGAGGCCGAAGGAAAGTAGTCGAAAAACGTGTAGGTATCCACGGCATCCAGCAGTTTTTTCGAAAGGCGCTGACGGAAATCCTGGATTTGAGCAGGATCGGTGGTGATGTAACCGTCGATGCCGTGCGTGGAAGAGGTCTGGCGCACCACCGTCTCCCCGCCGATGGGCAAAAAACCGGGCACCGGATTTTCAGGGGACGTTTCGAAAGGCAAAAAGGGCTTCCCGGGAACGGGCGCCGGCCGTTTTCCGATGGAGATCGTCTCCAGTTGTTCCGGGTCCACGCTTTCCCGGGTCAGGGCGATTTCCTTGTTGGAGGCGATGAAGACCGGGCATCGGAGGCGCTCGGAGAGGTCAAAGGCATGCTGGGTCAAGCGGAAACAATCCGTGACATCCACGGGGGCAAGGACAATGACGGGGAGTCCGCCGCTGTTTCCCCAGCGCAGAAACTGGATGTCCCCGTCGGCGCCCCGGGTGGCCGAGCCGGTGGAGGGGCCGAGCCTCTGGACATCCACGATCACGATGGGAATTTCACTGCCCACGGCAAAGGAGATCTGTTCGCTGTAAAGGCTGATCCCGGGGCCCGAAGTGGCGGTCATGGCCTTGAGTCCCGCCATGGAGGCTCCCAGGCAAGACCCGATGGAAGCGATTTCGTCCTCCCCCTGGATGCAGATGCCCCCTGCCGGCGGAAGGAGCCGCATCATGACATCGAAGATGCTGCTGGCCGGGGTGATGGGGTATCCGGCGAAAAACCGGCAGCCCGCCGCAAAGGCCCCCCGGGCGACGGCCTCGTTGCCGTCCATGAGGCAATGCACCATAATATCCTCTTCTTGTTGAAAGGCGCGGATACACCGTTGAGCCCGGCGGTTTCATCGGCCGGACCGCCCCGTCGGCCCCTATGGATTCTTGTTCGAGTCTTTAAGGACCAACGCCCCCACCGGACAGGCCTCAACACAGGCGCGATAGGTCTTAAGGTCTTGGGGGTTCGAGGCGCCGCCAGGGAAGAAACCGAGGGTGGTGTCGAAGCCCCGCTTGATGAAGGTCAGCTCCGGCCGATCCTGGCGGGCCTTGCAGATTTCCACGCACCGGCCGCAAAGGACACACCGGTTGACATGGTAATCCAGAAAGGGGTGCTCCGAGCGTACCGGCGGGGCCTTCAGGTACACGGTTTTGGGCTTTAAGCCCACCTTTAAAAACCGGGTCATGTCCTGGAGGGCACAGTGCCGGTTGGCCGGGCAGCGGGCGCACTCCACGTGATGGGTGGACAAAAGGAGCCTCAGTCCCTGCCGTTGCAGCCTGCGGACTTCGGGAGTGTCGGTGTGCACCACCAGCCCCTCCCGGACCGGGATGCTGCAGGACGGGACCGGTTGCGCCCGGCCTTCGACGGCCACGAAACACAACCGGCACGACACGGGCAAAGGATCGATGCCTTCCATGTAGCACAGGTTGGGGATGAAGATGCCGCCGGCAAGGCAGGCCTTCAGGAGAGGCTCCCCTTCCCGGGCCTTCAGCGCTTTTCCGTCCACGAAGATGGTGATGCGGTTTTCGCTCATAAGAGATCCGCGGAAGCTATTTTCCTTTTCGGGCTGCTTGCGGCGGCCGCTCAATGACAGGTGCCAGATGGGGCGGAGAGACCTTCATCACCGCCTTGTACTCCGGCGGGCAGGCCGTCATGCATTCCCCGCATTTGACACAAAGAGACTGATCGATGCCCTTCTTGCGATTGGGCGTTGTAAAGACGGCATCCACCGGACAGCACCCTTCGCACACATCACATCCCCGGGCACACTTTTCCAGGTCGATATAAAAAGCGACCAGGGGCCGGCAGGCCATTGCCGGGCAGCGCTTCTCCTTCATGTGGGCTTGGTAGTCATTGGCAAAGTATTTGAGGGAGGTCAATACAGGGTTTGGGGCGGTCTTGCCCAGGCCGCACAGGGATCCGGCCCGGATGTCTTCGCTTAACCTTTGGAGAAAGTTCACATCCACGCTCTCGCCTTTTCCTTCGGTGAGCTGCTCCAGGGCCGCCAGGAGGTGGTGGGTCCCGATGCGACAGAAGGTGCATTTCCCGCAGGATTCCTTCTGGGTAAAATCGAGGAAATACCGGGCGACATCCACCATGCAGGTGTCTTCATTCATCACCACCATGCCCCCGGAGCCCATCATGGCCCCGGCCTCGGCAAGGGTGTCGAAATCGATGGGGGTGTCCAGAAAGGCTTCGGAGAGGCATCCGCCCGAGGGCCCCCCGATCTGGACCGCTTTGAAGCCCTTCTTGTTGGGGATGCCGCCGCAGATGTCGAAGATGAGGGTCCGCAGGGTCACCCCCATGGGAATTTCCACCAGCCCGGGATGGGTCACGTCCCCCACGATGGAAAAGATCGCTGTTCCGGGACTGTTCTTCGTCCCGATCCCTCTGAACCATTGGGCCCCGTGTTCCAGGATGGCCGGCACCGTGGCAAGCGTCTTGACGTTGTTGATGACCGTGGGTTTTCCAAATAATCCGGATTCCGTGGGATAGGGGGGGCGTTGGCGGGGCATGCCCCGGTATCCCTCGATGGAGTGGATCAGGGCGGTCTCTTCGCCGCACACAAAGGCCCCGGACCCCTCGAAGATGTCGATGTGAAAGTCAAAGGACGTGCCCAAAATGCCGTTTCCCAAAAGACGGGCCTCTTTTGCCTGGTGCAGGGCCTTTTCGAGGGTCTTCACGGCCAGGGGATACTCGGCCCGCACATAGACGATTCCCCGGCCCGCCCCCACGGCGTGGGCGCAGATCAGCATCCCTTCCAGGACCTGGTGGGGATTGCTTTCCAGAAGCATGCGGTCCATGTAGGCGCCGGGATCCCCTTCGTCGGCGTTGCAGATGACGATCTTTTCTTTCCCTTGGCTTTGTCGTGCCAGTTCCCATTTCAAACCCGTGGGGAATCCGGCGCCGCCCCGCCCCCGGAGGCCGCTTTGCTGGATTTCGTCGATGAGGGTGTCGCCGGGGCGCTCCAGGGTCTTTGCAAACGCCGCATAGCCGCCGCCGGCGATATAGTCGTAGATATCCTCCGGATCGATATGGCCGCATTTTTCCATGACCAGGCGTTTTTCCCGGTTGAAGCGGGGAAACTCCATGACCGACGGGATCATGTCGTTTTCTTTGGTGGCGCCCAGGATGTGCTCCAGCCGGGGATCGCCGTTTTCCAGGAAAAGCTTGGCGAGCATGGCGGCCTTGCCGGAGTTGACCTCGGGATACAGGATGGGCGGGAACCCGGAGGCGCCGTGATCGATGATCACCACGGGTTCGGCATAGCAGTGTCCCATGCAGCCCACGGTGCGGATTCGGGCCGGAATTTGCCGCTCGGCCAGGACCTGTTGGAAGGCGGCCCGGGTTTCCAGGGCGCCGGCGGCGATCCCGCAGGTGGCCATCCCGATCTGAATGATGGGTCTGGGGTCTTCTTCAAAGGCCCTTTTTCGCTTCAGGGCCTCCTTTTTCAGGGCCTCATACATGGGCGCCCTTTTTTCTTTCGCGTTCGCGGACCTCTTTTTCGATGGCGACCCGGGTGATCAGGCCTTCCACCTTGCTGGGCGCCATGTACCCGTGGACGGTCTCGCCCATGAGGGTCACCGGCGCCAGGGCGCAGCATCCCACACAGGCCACCCGCTCGATGCTGAACTCGCGATCCGGGGTGGTTTCCCCTTCCCGGATACCCAGTTTGCGCTCGAAATTTTCCAGGATGATGTCGGCGCCTTTCACGTGACAGGCCGTTCCCAGGCAGACCCTGATGGGATTTCTCCCCGGCGGATGGAATCGGAACTGGTTGTAAAACGTGGCCACGCCGAAGACTTCGGCATAGGCGATTTGCAGATATTCGGCCACGCTTTCAAGGGCTTGGGAAGGAAGAAAAGAGAGCCGCTCCTGGATCCACTGGAGGATGGGGATCAGCTGCCCGCGCTCCCTCTTGAAAGATTGAAGTTCAGACTTGAGTTCTTGGAGCTTTTGACGTTCTTCTGGGGAAAGTTCGAGATCCACCGGCGATTCCTGTACCTGCATCCCCTCCCGGAATTTAGATCTTGTCGAGGGCCCCGTAGGCGGCCTGGATCCGGTCCCGCAAAAGCAGGCAGAGCCGTTCCAGCATATTGAAGCCCAGGTCGGTATTTCGAACCATCAACGCGCGCAGCTGCGCCCCTTTCATGACCAGCACCGTCGAGGGCCTTTCGCAGATGGCCGTCGACATGAGGATATGGGGTTTGTCGAGCAGTGTGGACCAGCACCCGAGGACGCGGCCCTTGCCCAGGGTATCAATGACGATGTTGCCTTTCCGGGCACCGATGTTCATGGCGCGTTCCAGGTTCACCTGGCCCTCGGCTATGATGAAAAGTTCTTCACCGAGATCGCCCTGTCGAAAAAGGCAGGTCCCGGTGTCCAGCTCCCTGATTTGGCAGATCCCGGTGATTTCCTGGATGTGGCTTTCTCCGAAACCGATGAAAAACTCGGACCCGGCCAAGATCCGGGTGATTTGACTGCGTTCCATGTTGATTCCCTTGGGTAAAAAGTGGCATGAGGGCCTTCTTGGCATCCGATGGGCGCAGCTTTCCGCAACGTGGAGGGTACTATAGCATATCCGGGAAAGGGGTCAACCCGCCCCGGGTTCCAAAGGCGGGTCAACCCGCCGTGTTCAAGCGGGACGCGCCTTTTGGAGGACCAAAGCGGCAAGGAAGAGGCCCGCGCCCACCAGGTCGGTCCAGTAAGACGGCCAGAAGAGTCCCATGGCCGCGGCCCCGAAGAGCCCGGTTTCCAGCCAGGTGGCCCGCCGGAGGAAATAGCGTTCCAGGGCCGCGGCAAAGGAGACCAGGCCCAAGGTGGTGACAACGGCCGCCAGGTAAACCTGTAAATGATTGATTTCAAAGGTTTTTCCAATGCCCAGAAGCGGCCGGTACGCCATTACGATGGGAATGATGTAAAGGCCCTTGGCCAGCTTCCAGGACGTAAAGGCGGTCTTCATGGGGTTGGCCCCGGCCACCCCGGCACCGGCAAAGCTGGCCAGGCTCACCGGCGGCGTGACGTTGGCGTCCTGGGAATACCAGAATACGATCATATGAGAGACCATCAGGGGAATTCCCATGTCCAGAAGGGCCGGCCCTGCCAGGGTGGCCAGGACGATATAGCTGGCGGTCACCGGGAGGCCCATGCCCAGGACCAGGGAGGCCGCGCCGATCAAAAGAATGGCCAGGGCCTTGATCCCGAAGCTGAGATCCAGCACCAGGCTCGAAAATTTCAATCCCATGCCCGTCAGCGTGACCATCCCCACGATGATGCCCGCGGCCGCGCAGGCGACGGAGACCATGATGGCGTTTTGGGCGCCTTTTTCGAGGGCTTCCAGGACCTGCCTCCCCTGATCGAGGGCAAAGGTTCCGAAACGGACCCGTTTGGGCGTTTCAAAGGACCTATTATAGCCCACAGCCCAATGGAGGGTCTGGGCCATGAGGCTGGCGAACACGGTGCTGATCACGGCCACAAACCCGGCCATCATGGGGGAGTAATTGGCCACCAGGACATAGATTAAGATGCCCACCGGGATGAGGAAGGGCAACCCCCCCCTCAGGACGGTCGGGATACGGGGCAGGTCTTCCTTGGCCTCGCCTTTCAGGCCCTCCTTTTTGGCCTCGAAGTGGACGAAAAGCAGCACCGTGAGATAATACATGATGGCGGGCATCAGGGCCACCTTGATGATGGTGAGGTAGCTGATGTTCGTGAATTCGGCCATGAGGAAGGCGCCGGCCCCCATGATGGGGGGCATCAGCTGGCCGCCTGTGGAAGCCGCTGCTTCGATGGCGCCGGCCACGTGGGGTTTATACCCGACTTTTTTCATCATGGGGATGGTGAAGGAACCGGTGGCCACCACGTTGCCCACCGCAGATCCGGACACCGAGCCCATGAAACCGGAGGCCACCACCGCGGTCTTGGCCGGGCCCCCGGAAAAGCGGCCGGTCAGCGCATAGGCCAGGTCGATGAAAAACGCGCCGCCCCCCGTGACCTCCAAAAAGGCCCCGAACAGAACAAAAACAAAGACAAAGGTGGCGGCCACGCCGATGGGCAGCCCGAAGATCCCTTCGGTGGTCAGCCACAGGGTCGTGGCGATGCGCTCAATGCTGTAACCCTTGTGAATGATGAGCTCCGGCATATAAGGACCGAAATACGCATAAAGGATGGCCAGAATGCAGATGCCGGTCATGATCATCCCGATGACCCGGCGGCAGGCCTCGAGCACCAGGAGCGTGCCGATGATGCTGATGATCCGGTCGGCCGCGAGCCAATCCCCCTGGCGTTCGAAAATGGCGGTCAAATTGTAGCAGATGTAGGCCACGCAGACCCCGGAGGCGGCCACCAATATCCAGTCGAGAATAAACCAAACCGAAAGGCGATCCTTGCGCGCCCCTTTGAAAGGCGGCTTCAAGAGGAAGGCAAGACACAAAATGGCACCCAGGTGGATGGAGCGCTGGACCAGGGCCGTCAGGGCGGTGATGCCCGCCGTATAGAGTTGGTACAGGCTCAAGGAGACGGCCAGGGCCGACACCGCCCGGGCGGTCCACACCACGGGGACGCTCCTTTGATCGGTATCGGGCATCGGCATTTTCTACTCGGTTCTCTCTTCAGGGGTCATGTATTGCATGCCCGGAAAAGGCTGAAGCCTCCTGTAGAGTCGATACAGGGCGTTGATGGGCCGGGCCGAAACCCGCACCGCTTGATGGGGGGCGATTCGGCTCAGGTTCACCGCTTTTTTCCGCCACAGGAGGGTGTGGTCCACGCCGGGGCTGCCGATGCGAAGGATGAAATCCCCGAGTTTGTAATGCATGGCTTCGATGACCTCGTAGGGCCCCCGCCGCACCATCCGGCCCACCCCGGGCATCTTTCCCATCCCGGCCCCGAATTTTAAGTACCGCTCCTCTTCAATGAAGAGGCATCCCTTGCGGTCTGCGCTGTGCGTCTCCCAAATGGGGGCATTCTCCACCGAATGATAATAGCGGATGGTGAAACGCTCCCCGGGTTCGATGGGAAGGGCCAGCAGGGGGGCGTTTTCTTGAACCGGCGTGATCCGCAGTTCGAGTCCCGCCGGCGTCAGGGCCGCTGCAACGCCTAAAATGAGAACCAGGCCGGCAAAGGCCAAAAGCATCCACCGGCTTGGTCTTTTCATGGGTTCCCCGTCAGGGCATCAGGTTCTTCGGCACCTGGATCCCCTTTTCCTTGAGGTACTTGATGGTGCCCGGATGCAGGGGGATGGGGGAGTATTTCACCGCGTTTTCGGGGGTGGTGTACGCCGCGGAAGGATGAATCTTCATCAGATAGTCTTTATGTTCGTAAAGGGCCTTCACCAGCTGGTAGACCAGGCCCTCATCCAGGGATTTCTGGCAGATCATCACGTTCCATACCCCGATGGTGGGCACCGGCTTGTCCACCCCCCGGTAGACGCCGCCGGCCAGCTCCACCGCTGAATAGGTCTTGTTGGCGGCAAGGATCTTTTTCGTCTGTTGCGGGGTA
The DNA here is from genome assembly GCA_027025555.1 of Desulfobacterales bacterium. GTDB lineage: Bacteria > Desulfobacterota > Desulfobacteria > Desulfobacterales > UBA2156. The sequence goes on along the minus strand of JALVQN010000053.1, from coordinate 1,423 downwards.
AAGCCGATGATGCGGATGTCGTGGGTGGTGGCCAAATCCAGGATGGAACTGGTGCCCGGACCCACAGACCAGATCCCCACATCGATGGTGCCGTCCCTGAGGGCGTTGGCGCTCTCGGTGAAAGAGAGCCGGCTGTCCTTATAGGAATCCAGCGGAATCCCCAGGGCCTTGAACACCGCCTCCGCCATGAAATTGGTCCCGCTTCCCGGGCTTCCGGAACTGATCTTTTTCCCCTTGATCTGTTCGATGTTCGTAATCCCGCTCTTTTTCAGGGTCACCACCTGGAGCAGATTGGGATACATGATGGCCATGGAGAGGATGTTGTGTTTTTTTCCCTTGAATTTGCTGAGCCCCTTGAATCCGGCCACAGCCACATCTCCCATGACCTCGCCGATCACGGTCTCGCCTTTGTGCGCCAGCTTCACGTTTTCCACGCTGGCGCCCGTCACTTCGGCGACGGCCTTGACGCCCGGGACGTATTTGGTCCAAATTTCAGCCACACCGCCGCCGTAGGGATAATAAATGCCGCCGGTGCCCCCGGTGCCGATGCTGATGAAGGTGGTTTTGGCCGGTGCCGGTCCGGCCGCGGCCAGAATCAGACAACAGGCGAAAAGAATGACGAAGCGTTTCATAGGGATCTCCTCCTGTGAAGGTGTCCTTGGGTTAATCGCTTAAGGTCCGAATGCGCAAAAGAACGGATTTGGGCTGCCGGGGCATCTGTTTGACAGGATAGACGAAGGTGGCCGTCGCGCCCGGCTTGATCAAGCCCTTCTTGGTCTTTCGCGGAATCAGCCCGCCGACGGCTTTCCCGTTGTCCAGGAAAATGTTGACCCGAAAGCGCTGATCCTTGTTGCTGACGTTTTTCACCCCCACCTTGAAGTGCAAGGTGGGTGCTCCTTTATATTTTTTGAAAAAACAGGTCAGCTGGGTGAGTTCAGCGGCCGGAGCGATATCCTTTTCCAGTTTTCCTTCCGGTACGCACGCGAAGGACTCGGGGGCGTTTTTCGGGGTGTACCCGGTGGTGCAGGCGGTCATGGCGAAAACGGCCATCAGGGCGAAGGCCCCCATCATCACGGATATCCCACGAATTCGTTTCATTTTGCGACCTCCTTTTTAAATTGTCACGGCCAGATGCGATTTTAATGAACATAACCGGATTTTAAAGTCAACCGAATTCAATGCCTTGAGCCCCTTGTGGTCCTCGGGGATGAGCGGCTCCACACCCCCGAGGTCGGGTTCACCAGGCTATTAAAAATCCTGCCTCAGATATAAAGACGCTGTATAATATTTAATATTTACCTAATCTGAGCGATTCATGTTTGGGACATGAGGGGATGAGCCGTTCGTTCCGGTTTTGGGGTTGCGTTCAGGTGGCCGGAGCCGTGTTTTGACCTTTCAATCGAACGTTTTGGTGTTTCAGGGG
>JALVQN010000052.1 GCA_027025555.1 Desulfobacterales bacterium | reverse complement strand
GTGTGGACGAGGCCGGGCGTCAGTTTCTTGGAATCGGCCACCTTCGGCAGGACCGCACCGGGGGGCAGGACCGCGGCGGCGGCCACCACCGGGCCGGCAAGGGGGCCCCGCCCGGCCTCGTCCACACCGGCGATGCGGGTGAAGCCTTCTTTGCGGGCTTCGTGTTCAAAGGCCAAAAGGTCTTGTGCCATAGGCACGCCTCCCGGTCCCCTTCACGGATGGCCGCGTTCCCCGTCTCAGCCCACCTTCCGTTCTTTGATCCGGGCCGCTTTGCCCCTGAGTTTCCGGAGATAGTAAATCTTGGCCCGTCGGACCCGGCCTTTGGAAAGGACTTCGATCCGGTCAATGGAAGGAGAGTGCAAGGGAAAGACGCGCTCCACCCCCACGCCGTAGGATACCTTGCGCACGGTGAAGGTGCCGGTGGTGTTCAGGGGCCCCTTGCGCTTGCTGATGACGACCCCCTGAAAGGCCTGAATCCGCTCCTTCTCGCCCTCTTTGATCTTGACATGGACCCTCACCGTATCCCCCGGGGAAAACGGGGGATGGTCAAGCCGCATGTTCTCTTTTTCAATTTGGCTGATGATTTCCATGGTTTCAATCCTTTATCGCGATGATGGGTTTGGCTCCGCTGCCGCCAGCGGGGCATTTTTTCATTCAAAAAGATTCCGCCGGGATCCTGTTTTCCGCCATGCCCGACACCCCGCTTCGCACAACGGACGGGCCGCTTCCGGCATTTTCCCCTTACCGGCCGTACCGGCCCTGAAGCCGATCCAGCACAATGGCCACCGCCGACCGGACCGAGAGATGATTATAGGCTTCCGGTCCCCTGATGGGCTCCAGGACGTGGTCCGCTTCCGCCGCCACCGAGGGCGCCAGCCCCCAAGCGGTGCCGAACAAAAACAACCACGGCGCCTGTACCAAAAGCCGCCGTTCAAGATCTTTGAAGCGGATCTGCTTGGCTTTTCCCAAAGGATCCATCCGGGCGCCGGTGGCCACCGTCCTGGGCCTTTTCCCTTCCCGGGCCTCGATTTCCCGTTTCACGGCATCCAGGCTGTCCTGGATGCGAAGGCGCCTGAAGGCCTCTGCCCTGTCGGGGTTGAATCGGGCGCCCCACCCCGTCCTCCAGTGCCGAAGGAGGCGCCGGCACAGCCTTTGCTGATCGATCAACGGTGTCACCACGTAGAAGGCCTTGACGCCGAAGGTCCGCGCCGCCCGGGCAATATCGTGAAGATCGAGGGTCGTCACGGCTGCAGTGATGATTTCCTTTTTTCTATTGACCACCGGGTGATGGATCAGTGCCAGGTAGAGGCTGGGCGTCGAGGAGGCGTTCAATGTCCCGGTACCATTTCTGAAGAATCCTTCTTTCCTCCGATTGCAATCCCCTTCTTTCCAACAGATCCTTTCTCTTTAAAAAGGTGCGGATCAAACCGTTTTCCCGGCGCCAGGCTTCAATGGCCTTGTGGTTTCCTGAAAGGAGCACTGGGGGAACCTCCCGGCCTTCGAAGTCCCGGGGACGCGTGTACTGGGCGTGCTCCAAAAGTCCCTCTGAAAAGGAATCCTCCCGGGCCGACGCCTCCTTGCCCAGCGCCCCGGGGACCAGGCGGATCACGGCATCCATCACCAGCATGGCGGGCAGTTCACCTCCGGTGAGCACAAAATCCCCCACCGACACTTCCATGTCCACCAGGCTGTCCCCCACCCGTTCATCCACTCCTTCGTAGCGCCCGCACACCAAAATCAGCCCTCCCAGGGCGGCCAGGTGCCCCGCCGTCTCCTGGTCGAAGGGTCGGCCCTGGGGTGTCAGCAGGACCGCGGGCGCTTCCGGGAGGCGTCTTTTGGCAACGCGTATGGCCTCGGCAAGGGGCTCGGGCTTCATCACCATCCCCTGGCCGCCTCCGTAAGGTCGATCATCCGCGGTGCGGTGCCGGTCCTTTGTAAAATCCCTGGGATTCACGGCGCATGCCGTGATGGTTTGTTCCCGGATCGCCCTTGCGACAATGCCATAATCCCAAAACAGGGAGAACATCTCCGGAAAAAGCGTCACAACGACGAAATCCATTTTTCACAATCGCCCTACAAGCCTTCCGGGAGGGATACCCGCATGATTCCCCGTTCCACATCCACGGCCTTTATCACGGAAGCCAAGGCCGGCACCAGGGTTTCCCTTTTGCGGGTTTCTTCAGGATCCTTTACCACATAGACATCATTGCTGCCTGTGGCGATGATGGCGTCGATACATCCGAGAAACGCTGCGTCTTCCGTATACACCTTCATCCCCAGCAGGTCACACCAGTAATACGTACCTTGCTCCAGCTCGGGCAGCGCCGCCCTTTCAATGAAAAGCGCGCTTCCCACCAGAGCCCGGGCCGCCTCACAATCGCTCACCCCTTCAAAAGCGACCCGCAGCCGCCTCCCGTGGGATTTGGCCCATTGAATCGTTTTAAACGCCCTTTTCCCGGCAGGATCCTTGAGCTGGATCCTTTTTCCCGCAGCGAAAATCGCCGGGGACGCCGCATGGGTATGGATCTTAACGGCTCCCTTGAGCCCATGGACTCCGACAACCTTTCCAACCAAAAGAGGGCCTGATCGTGCCACGATGCCTATTCGATGATTTCGAGCACCGTCCGCTTCTTCACCTTGGCCGACGCCGCGCTGAGAATCGTCCGCATGGCCCGGGCGGTGCGCCCCTGTTTTCCGATCACCTTCCCGAGGTCTTCTTTTGCCACCTTGAGCTCGAGCACGGAAGTCTGATTCCCCTCCACTTCGGCGACTGAAACCTGATCCGGATGGTCCACCAATGCCTGCGCAATATACTTGATCAGCTCTTTCATGGCTCCCTCTCCTTTGAAAGCGGTTGCGCGTTCGGGGTTCCGTTTCTAAGTCAAATTAGCAAAAAATCCCTCTTTTTTCAAAAGGCTTTTTACGGTATGGGTCGGGATCGCCCCCCGGTCCAGCCAGTGCTTGATCCGATCCGACTTCAGCGACACTTCCGCCGGATCGGGCAAGGGGTTGTACGTCCCCACCGTCTCCAGGAACTTTCCGTCCCGGGGCCTTTCCGAGTGCGCCACAACGATCCGATAAAAAGGGCGCTTCTTGGCGCCGTGTCTGGCCAACCTGATTTTAACCGCCATAGTCCTTTCCCCCTTAAAACGGCAAGGCTGCGCGACCCATGCCACGCAGACCGCCCTTGTTGATTTTTTTCATCATCTTTAGAATTTGGGCGTAATTCTTCAACAGCTTGTTGACATCTTGTACACTAGTACCGCTTCCCTTGGCAATCCTTTTCCTCCGACTCCCGTTGATGAGGGTGTATTGCCGCCGCTCCTGGGGGGTCATGGAATTGATGATGGCCTCCACCCTTACCAGCTCCCTTTCGTCCACTTGGAGGTTTTTCATCTTCTTGGCCGCCCCCATCCCCGGAAGCATCTTTAAAAGGTCCGCCATGGATCCCATTTTTCTCACCTGCACCAACTGGTCCCGGAAATCCTCGAGGGTGAACTGGTTCTTCCTCAGCTTCTTCTCGAGTGCCGCGGCCTGCTTTTCATCCATCACCGCCTGGGCCTTTTCAATGATCGTCAGGACGTCTCCCATCCCGAGGATCCGGGAGGCCATGCGATCCGGGTGAAAGGGCTCCAGGGCATTCAGCTTCTCGCCCACACCGATGAACTTGATGGGCTTCTTTGTGACAGCCTTGATGGAAATGGCGGCACCCCCCCGGGCATCGCCGTCCATCTTGGTAAGAATCACCCCGGTGATCTCAAGGCGCTCATTGAAGGCCTGCGCGATGTTGACCGCATCCTGTCCGGTCATGGCGTCTGCCACCAGCAAAATCTCGGACGGCTTCAGGGCGTGGGCGATGCGCTTCAGCTCCTCCATGAGGGGGACATCGATATGCAACCGCCCGGCGGTATCCAGGATCAGCGTGTCACAGGCCTCTTTCAAGGCGGCAATGTGCGCCTCCCGGCAGATTTCCACCGGATCCATTTGGTCCGTGGACGGAAAGACCGGCACCTTGAGCTGATTCCCCAGCTTTTGAAGTTGGTCGATGGCCGCAGGCCTGTAAACATCGGCCGGGACAAGGTACGGTCTTCTTCCTTTCTTCCTCAGCAACACCGCGAGCTTTCCCGCCGTGGTGGTCTTGCCCGACCCCTGCAATCCCACCAGCATGAGGGCGGCCGGACGCGCCCCTGAAAGGTGCAACGCCTCATGGCGCGAGCCCATGAGGTCGGTCAGTGCGTCCCTGACGATCTTGATCACCTGCTGGGCAGGGGTGAGGCTCGCCATGACCTCCTGGCCGACGGCCCGTGACTTGATATCGCCGATGAGCTGTTTGACGACTTTGTAATGGACATCGGCTTCCAGAAGCGCCATCCGCACTTCCTTGAGCCCTTCTTCGATGTTTTTCTCGGTAAGCTTGCCGTGCCCTTTAAGCCTCTTGAATACGGCGTTGAGTTTTTCACTTAAATGGTTGAACATGGCCTTTCCGTTTTGCTATGAGTTCTATCCTCAAGGCGCCCGCGGCAATCACCGGCCCTTACACGGGGACCCTGCTTTTTCTTCCCAGAGCCTGAGCGTTAGAAAAACCGCCGTCGCCCCGGAGGTCGGAATCGATTAAAACTTCTAATTTATTTATATGAATAATTGCTGTCAAGAAAAAAGCAATCCTTCCTTCAAGCCGGATATCAAGGACATGTCCCCAAAGGACTTGGCCTGTTGGCTTGAAAAAAGCGGGGAAAAACCGTACCGCGCCCGCCAGATTCTCAAGTGGATTTACGGCCGACAAACAGATCGGTTCGAGGACATGACCGATCTCAAGAAAGGGTTGCGGGCGCGGTTGGCCGCCGCCTTTTCCAACGTGCGCCTGAAGCTCTTAAAGGTGGAGCGGGCCAAAGACGGCACGGAGAAATTCCGCTTCGGCCTTGCCGACGGGGCCCGTGTGGAGAGCATCCGGATTCCGGAACGGGATCATGATACCCTGTGCATCTCGAGTCAAGTGGGATGCGCCATGGGATGCGCCTTTTGCCTGACGGCAAGGCTCGGCTGGATCCGGAATCTCACGCCGGGTGAAATCCTTTCCCAGGTCCGAGATATTTGCCGGGCGTCACCGCGCCGCCGCATCACCAACATCGTCTTCATGGGCATGGGAGAACCCTTGGCCAACTTGGACAACGTCTGCCGCGCCCTTGAGATTCTGACCCAAAGCGCCTTCGGCCTGGGCTTTTCCCACAGAAAGATCACCGTCTCCACGGCCGGCGTGGTCCCGAAAATGGCGGAGCTGGGCCGGAAGACCCGGGTGAATCTGGCCGTCTCCCTGAACGCCACCCAAAACAAAACCCGGGATTTTTTGATGCCCGTCAACCGCCGCTTTCCCCTGGAACGCCTGTTGGAGGCCTGCAGGGCGTATCCCCTTCCCCCCACCCGCCGGATCACCTTCGAATACGTGCTCTTAAAGGGCATCAACGACACCCTGGACGATGCCCGGCGCCTTTCAAGGCTCCTGGGCCCCCTCAGGGCCAAGATCAATCTGATCCCTTTCAATGAATTTGAGGGCGCCCCCTTCCAGCGTCCCGAAGAAGGGCACATCCTGGCCTTCCAGAAGGTCCTTCTGGACAGACACATGACCGCCATCATCCGCGCCAGCAAGGGGAGTGAAATCTCGGCGGCCTGCGGTCAGCTCGGCGCTCCTGCCCATGCGGCCTAGCGTCGGAAGGAGGCCCTTGCCTTTGCGATGATTTCTGCCGAACGCGTCTCCAGGGATGCGAACAGGGCATACAATACGGGAACCACCACAAGGGTCAGAACGGTTGCGATCCCCAGCCCGAAAATCACCACGACGGCCATGGATTGCCACCATTGGGTCGATTCACTGGCATAAGTCATGCCCATTTTGTGAAAATCGAAGGAAACACCGGTCACCATGGGCAAAAGGCCCAGTACGGTGGTGACGGCGGTCAACAGAACCGGTCGAAGACGCGTGGCGCCGGCGGCCATCACCGCATCCTTCAACGCCATTTTCCGCGCCCTGAGCTTGTTGGTGTAATCGATGAGGACGATGGCGTTGTTCACCACCACCCCGGCCAGTGAAATCACGCCCACCCCCGACATGATGATGCCGAAAGGCGCCGTCAGGACCGCGAGCCCTAAAAAAGCGCCCCCCAACGAAAGGGCCACGGAGGCCAGGATGATGGCCGGCTGGATCACGGAATTGAAGAGGGTCACCAGAATCAGGAAAATCAGAAATACGGCGATGACAAAGGCCTTGGACAAGAAGGCTTCCGCCTCCTTTTGAAACTCGAACTCTCCGGTGAACTCGAGGGCGTACCCCGCCGGCAGGGGGAACGTCTCCAGAAGCTTCTCGGCCTGCGCCCGGGCCACCGGACCCGGAATGCGCGTGGCGTCCACTTCGGCCTTCACCGTCACCACCCGTTTGTGGTCAATCCGGGTAATATCGCCGAGGCTTCCCGAGACCTGGATGTCGGCAACGGTGGTCAGGGGAACCAGCTGTCCCGACGGGGTCGGAAGCATGAGCTTGAAAAGCACGTCCAGGACCGAGCGGTCTTTCCGGTCCAGGATCACGGTGATATCATAATCTTCATCGCCTTCCCGGAACGTGGAAATAACCAGACCATTGTAAGCGGTCTTGAGGGCAAAACCCAGCGTCTCGGTACTCAGCCCGAAGAGGGCCGCCTTCCGGCGGTCCACCCGCACCCGCACGGTGGGAATTCCCTGGGTGTAATCGTCCCGGACATCCTTCACATGGGGCAGCCGGGAGACGGCGGCGCGCACCTTTTTGGCCAGGGCCCCCAGGACGCGGAAGTCGTCCCCCGAGATCTCGATGTTGATGGGAGCGCCGGTGGGCGGTCCCTCCTCCGCCTTTGCCACGGTGATCTTGGCCCCCGGAATCCCCTGGACACGTCTCCGGATCGCTTCGACGGTTTCCCTGGAAGGCCTCTTCCGGTCCACAAAATCTAAAAACTGCACCCCGATATGGGTGGGCAGATTCGGGCTGAACGCCGCACCGGGGCCCGCCACCTCCACCGCCCGTGCATAAATATGGTCCACATTATCCAGGTCCCCGGGCCCCAGGAAGACTTGACCGCCGGCCTTGCGATGTTTTTTGGGGGCGTACGCGCGCACGTAGTCGCGCCTGGAGACGTTGAAACCCTGGAAGCCTTCCTTGTCGAATGCCCCGATAACCGCCATCTCCGTCTGTCTGGCGATCCGGTCGATGTATTCCAGGTCCGCCCCTTCAGGAGGCTCGATATTGACATAGACACTCTTGGGATCCACATCCGGGAAAAATTCCACGGGCTTTTCAAGGCCCACCGCCAAAAGCCAGGCTTCAACAAAGAGGGTCAGCACCGCAAATGCCAAGAAGACCACAGCGATCCGATGATTCAAGGCGCCCTTCAACAGTCTGAAATAACCCTTCAGGATCGCGCCTTTGATGACCACCGGCCGTTCCCCCGAAGCGCGGACGGCGTCCGCATCCCCGGCTGGAAGGGATTCGGCGCTTTTTCCTTTTACCCGGATGAAGATGGCGGTCAAAGCCGGATTGATGACCAGGGCCACGAAAAGGCTCGAAGAAAGGGTGACAATCAGGGTAATGGGAAGGTATTTCATAAACTCGCCCATGATCCCTGGCCAGAAGATCAACGGAAAAAAGGCTGCCAGCGTCGTCAGCGTGGACCCTATGACCGGATAGGCCACTTCACCGGTGGCATACATGGCGGCCTGAATGCGGGGAACCCCCTGTTCCATGTACCGGTAGATGTTTTCAATGATGACAATGGCATTGTCCACGAGCATCCCCAGGGCCAACGTCAATGAAAAAAGGACCACCATGTTTAAGGTGATATCCAGGGCATACAGCACAATGAAGGACAAGAGCATGGAAAAGGGGATGGCCAGGCTCACCAAAACGGCATTCCTGAAACCCAAAGCCAGAAACAGGACCGCCACCACCAGAATCAGCCCGGATAAAATGTTGTTCTCCAGGTCCGAGACCATCAACCGGATATCCTTGGCCTGGTCCATGAGCTTGGTGATCCGGGTCCCTTCCGGCCATTGCCCTTTCCGGCTTTCGATGAGCCTTTCGATCCGGTCGGCGATGGCGATGATGTTCTCACCCACGCGTTTTTTCACGGTGATGCTCACCGCCGTCCTGCCGTCCAGGCGGGATCGCGAATTTTCGTCCTTGAAACCGTCGGTGACCCGGGCCAAATCCTTGAGGTAAACGGGCCGTCCGTGCGAGGCGTTCACCACCAGTCCCAGGATCTCTTCGGGCAAGGTGAACTCTCCCGGGACCCGCAACTGGTACCGGCCGTCCCCCAGTGTGATGGTCCCTCCGGAGGTGTTTTGATTTTCACCGGAAACCACCCTCTGAAACGCGGTGATGGGGATTCGATAATAGGCCAGCTTGTCCGGATCCACTTCGATCTTGATCTCCCGTTCCAGCCCGCCGGTGACCTCCACGTCCAGGATCCCGGGGATCGACGCCATATCCTCTTCAAGATCGTCGGCGATCTTTTTCAGGCACATCCGGCCGCAGGTCCCGGACAGGGCATAGACGACGATGGGCATTTCAGAAAAATTGACCTCGAAAACGGAAGGATCGTCCTTTAGATCCGCCGGGAGATCCTTTTTGGCTTCGTCCACCTTGTCTTTGACTTTCTGGAGAACCTCGTCGATATCGGTGCCGGGGATGAATTCCACATTGATCATGGAGCGCCCCTCGGTGCTGACGGAATGGATCTTCTTCACCCGATCCAGCCCTTTCAGCTTCTTTTCGATGGGGATGGTGACGGCCGTTTCCATGTCCGAGGGGGAGACCCCTTTGTAATCGGTGCTGATAAAGACATTGGGGATGGTGATATCCGGGGAAGCCTCCCGGGGAAGCCGGAGGTAACAGTAAACCCCGAATACCAAGAGGATCACCGAAAGGACCCCCACGCTGATCCGGTTCTTGATGGCCGCATCCGATACGATCATGGCAAGAGATCCTCGATCCGTTCCAGGGTTTTCACCACGGTGACCCGCTGTCCCGGATTGACGTCCCGGTGGCCCACCACGATCACCTGGTCCCCCGGCTTGAGGCCGGCTTTGACCTGGACTTTCCAGCCGTCCACAAGGCCCAGTGCCACTTTCCGGGCATGCACACGGGCGTCATTGACCACGAAGACGACATTTTCCGCGTTCCGGTTGACCACAGCATACAGCGGCACCGCGATGCCCTTGGGGATTTCCTTTTTGACGACCTCGACCCGGACGAACATGTCCGGGAGTATTTCGTGAGAAGGGTTGTTCAGGATCAGGTTCAAGTCATACAGGCGGGCCATGGGGTCCGCCCTTTTGGACAAAAACGCCTTCCGGGCCTCAAAGGCCTTGCCGCCCAGGGCGTCGACGGTCACAAGGAACGTGTCTTTTCGTCGAACAGCCTCCACATCGGATTCCGGGATCCCCACCTGCACCTTCAGCCGGTCCATCTGCAGGACCTCTGCGATGGGATCGCCCACGCCCACGAAATCCCCCTCGTGGACATAAATCCGATTTAAGACCCCGTCGAAAGGCGCCCGGACGGTGCATCGTTCCAGGGCCAGCGCCGCGTTGTCCATGTGGGCCTTTAAATTTCGAACCCGGGCAAGGGCGTCATCGAGCCGGGATTGGGAAACGGCGTTTTTTTGAAAAAGCATCCGGATGCGTTTCAAGGCGGCCAGGGCCGCTTCGTGGGAGGCCCTGGCCGCAAAAAGGGCAGTTTCGTAGTCCCGTGTCTCCAGGGCTACGATGATGTCCCGGTCCCGGATCCGCTGACCCTCCTTGGCCCTTTTTCGAACCACTCTGCCCTTCACCTCTGCCAGGACCTTGACCTGCTTTGCAGGCAGGGTGATTCCCGGAAACCGGATTCGATCCCGCAACCGCTCGTAAGAAATTTTCAGGGCCACCACATTGGCTTGAGGTTTTTGGGGATTAAGCGAAGCGGCGGCTTTTTCTTTCAGGATGACCCGTTTTGTTTCGATCTTTTTAAACAGGATCCAGGCCCCTAAAATCATCAGCAAAAGGACGATCAGCGGCAAGGCCCTTACAATCCGCTCCATCCATCTTTTGGATTTATTTTCAAAAAGTTCGGTTTCTTTTTTCATGATGCGCCCTTAAGGTCGGCATTTTGCGGCCCTCTTCTCGAGGGGCCGCCGGAAGGCTTGGAGAGAAAATGAAGGACGGTGGTGATGAAAAAATCCACATGTTCCTTGAGCTCGAGCTCTCCTTTGGTCATGACACTGTGAAGCAGGATTCCGTCCAAATACCCGATGAAATTGGCGGCCATTTTCCCCACATCCTTGGCATGTGCCGCCTTGAATATTCCCTGGGAGATGCCCTCGAGAAGAACCTGTTCCACCCTCTTTTGCGTTCCGAGCATCACTTCCCGCAGCTCGTGACGGCGGTCGTAAAGCACCCCCTCTTGGAGAACCCCCTGCCGGATGATCTCCACGGACATGCGGGCGGTCATGGGATCCAAGGGGTCCACCAGTTCCACAAAGGCATGGGCCAAAGCGGTCAGGCGCTCCGCCGGATCCTCGAGTCCTGCCACATGGATGGAGAAGCGACTTTCAAGCGCATTCAACCACTGCTTCGTCGCCGCCACGAAAATATCCGCTTTGGTCTGGAAATATTCATAAAGGGTCCCTTTCCCCATGCCGGCGGCTTTTGCGATCTCTCGAACGCTCGTGGCGGCATAGCCTTTTTTGGAAAACACGGTCAAAGCCGCCCGGGCAATTTTTTCCTGCCTGGCCTGTCTATTCACCGCCTGCGGGCACATGAAAGCCTCCTTTGCCTGTCATTTGAAAACCCATGGGCGTTTTGCTTTCAAAGGAAAGCATCCTCGTCCGTTTCAAACCCGACAACCGGTTTCCGACCGATTGGTTCTAATAATACACCTGTTATTTTCTGTCAACACGATTTTGCTATAGGGAAATGCTAAAAAAAACAATATAATAAGATAATTTGCGTCATTTTATTCAATCTATATGACCGGTCGGTCGGTCATATCATGAAGCAAAGTTTCAGCGCCCCCCACAAAGGACCTATTTCCTTGCCCTGGCACAGGCCGTGGAAGAATTTGACAGGAACCGGCCCCGGACGGTATTGAAAGAAAGACTCCAGCGACACAAGGCCTTTAAAAAGAGCACCGATTCCCATGGATGTGAAACGCCGCATCAAGCATCTGCTTTTGCGACTCTACCCTTCCTTGGAAGTGGAGGGCTGCCTTCGTGAGCTTCAAGAGCTTGTCAATCGATTCGAAAAGCGCCAAAAACCGCTCTCCCCGTCCCGGTCCGACGCCCCCTCCCTCTACGAAGCATGCCTCATCTGCTACGCGAACACCCTTGTCGACCCTTCTTCCAAGAAAAAGCCCCTCTCCATCCTCGGGGATTTTCTGAAAAGATACCGCATCGATTCCCGTTTGAACCTCTTGCACATCCTGCCCTTCTTTCCCTGGGACACGGACCGGGGATTTTCCGTGACCGACTATTATCGGGTCCATCCGGAGTACGGGTCCTGGAAGCATATCCGCTCCCTGGCCGAGCATGTGGTGCTCATGGTCGACTTTGTCATGAACCACGCTTCCATTGAAAACCCCCTGGTCCAAGGGGCCCTCATCGAACGGCATCTCTTTCCCGAGGATCCGCGATACCAACGCGTGGCGCCTTACAAGGATTTCGTCATCGCCTATTCGGACGCCGACAGGCCGTCTGAGTCCGCCTTGAAAGCGCTTGTGAGGCCCCGCCCCACGCCGGTTCTCACCCCCTATACCGTCCTGGAAAAGGAGGGAGGCGCGCTTGTGGCCGGGCTGGGCGCCCCCCGAAGCTTCGATCCCGGGGGACGGGCCAAGGTGCTGGGGACCGGTTGGGTCTGGACCACCTTTTCCCGCCCGAAAAATCCGGACCAGGCGGAAACCACCCGGCAGGTGGATCTAAACTTCAACAACCCGGCCGTGCTCCTGGAGGCGGCAAAGATCCTGCTTCATTACATGGGCAAGGGGGCTTCCCTGATTCGCCTGGATGCCGTGGGCTATGTCTGGAAAAAGGTCGGCGCCGCTTCCATCCACGAGCCCCAGGTCCATGACATCATCCGCATCCTCCGGCGGCTTTCCAAGGGCCTTGCCCCGGAAACACGGCTGGTGGCGGAAGTCAACGAACCCCAGGACCGGATCCTGCCTTACCTGGGGAAAAAGGGATCGCCGGAGTGTGCCCTGGTATATCAGTTCACGCACTTTCCCCTGGCGGTCTACGCCGTGCTCACCGGCGACGGGAGGCCTTACATGAAGTGGTTGAAGTCCCTGGACCCCTTCAGGGGCCGTCAGTTCATCACCATCTTGGGCAGCCACGACGGCATGGGGCTGAAACCGGCCCATGGATGGCTCTCTCCGGATCAGATGGAACAGCTTCTGGACATCCTGATCCGTGAACACGGGGCCCTGCCCAATTACGCGGCCCTGCCCGGGGGAAAGCGGATCGTCTACGAAATCTGCGCCACCCCCTGGAATCTCGTCAACAAGCCAAAGAGCAAAGAGCCTCTTCCTCTTTGCATCTCCCGGTACCTGGCCGTGATTCACCTGGGCTTTCTGGTGCGAGGCCTCCCGGCGTTTTACATCAACGGACTGATCGGGGCTGAAAACGCGCCCCTGGAGGACCTGGACGAAAACCGCTCCATCAACCGCCAGACATTTGAGGCAAAACGGCTTTTTCAGATGCTCGACGGCGACTCCCGCCGCATGAAGACCGTCTTTCACGAGATCCTTTGTCTTCTTGAAAAGCGCCGTCAGCACCCGGCATTTGATCCCCGGGGCCCTGCGGCGGAGCCTGTTTCCGTCGGGAATCCCGCCGTGGTCCTGGCCCGCCTGAAAAGCCCTTTAGGAAAATCTTTCCTTTGGGTGTGCGTCAACGTCTCAAAGAAGCCTCAGTCGGTCAGAATTGCAGCAAAACAGATGCGGGGTCGCCCCGCCTTTCAATGGGAAGACGCGCTCAGCGGGCAGTGCCTTGAACCGGATAAGAGAGGGCACCTGGCCCTGGAATTGAACCCTTATCAGGTTTTCTGGCTGAAACCGCTTTGAAAGGGTCCTTGGAAAAAGCCCGCCTCATATCAATAAATGCCGGAGGGTCTCTGGAGGCGCGGGTTTTGCCTCGATCCCGAAAGTGCCTTTCGGCGTCGAAACCAAGACGCGCACCGTCTTGTGCCCGCGGCCCTTACTGTATCCGGCACAGATGGAGGCCGCCTGCGCCACCGCTGCATCGGAGCCCCCCCGGGGCATCAGCACCACGGGCCCGGGAAGCCTGGATTTCAGCAGGATGTCTTTTCGCGGATCGGCGTGGGTGAGGATCTTTTCATTCTCCCTTTCGGTACGCCCCACGACAATCTTGGTGCCGGTTTCCAGGCGCATATGCCGCCCGTATTTCAAAAGATAAAATTCCCGGATCTCCGGATGCACTTGGTGGGCCAGCAGATCCTTCAGCCGCCTTGAATACCCCACGTCGGTGAGCAGGCAACCCCCTGCAGGGGCGGGATACTCCGTGATATGGAAGCGCGCGGCCAATTCCATTTGAGGCTTTCGGGATCGGCCCGAAATATCGAACAGCCTGGAGCGGTCCACCCATCCCTTCTTTTCCACGAGGGTTTCCGGAAGCTTTTTGGCGCTTAAAGGCCGGAGAATGAAGCCCTCAAAGCCGGAGTGTTTCTCCACGTACCGGAGGGAAGGCTTGGACTGGGACATGGGTCTTTGACCCAGGACTTCGCCGCTGAACAAGAAATCAAACCCCTCTTCCTGCATCCGGCGTCCCGCAATCCTGAACATCATGGCGTGACAGTCCATGCACGGGTTCATCTGTTGCCCATACCCGCAAGGCGGATTCTTGAGCATCTCCAGGTATTCTGCGGTGATATCCTGAATGGTCAGGGGGATGCCTGTGATTTGGGATGCCCTTCGGGCTTTTTCGGCGGAAAAAAAGGGGGTCACGAAGGTGATCCATGCCACCTCGATGCCCTGGCTTTTCAGCACCATCCCGGAAAGCATGCTGTCCAGCCCGCCCGAACAGATTCCCAGACCGCGGATTGTTTTCCCCTTTGCTCCCATGAAAAACCCTTTTCCGGGTTGACGGGAGGCCTCCCGCCGATTAGATTGCATGCATCCTCATGGGCTTTACCGGGTCCTTGAAAGAACAAGGTGCCACGCAACACAGATGCATGGCTGTTGTTTCACCCCTTAACATGAAAGCCGAGCAATGGATGCCCTTCGAGCACGAACCGAAAAGATCTTTAACACCCTAAGGACCACCTATCCGGATGTCAAGACGCAGCTTCACTACAACACTCCCTTCGAGCTCCTCGTGGCCACCATCCTCTCCGCCCAGTGCACCGACAAACAGGTCAACAGGGTGACCCGGACCCTGTTTCAAGAGTTCAAAACGCCTGAGGATTTTGCCAAAGCGCCCCTGGAAACCCTGGAAGCCTTGATCCGTCCCACCGGTTATTTTCGGAACAAGGCCAAAAACATCCAAAAATGCGCCCAGGCCCTTGTGGAAAGATTTAACGGCCGGGTGCCGGATTCCCTCAAAGCCCTGGTGAGCCTTCCGGGCGTCGGTCGCAAAACGGCCAATGTGGTCCTGGGGGCGGCCTTTGGTCGTCCGGGCATCGTCGTTGACACCCACGTGGCCAGGATTTCAAAAAGGCTGGGACTCACGCAAAACAAGGACCCGGTAAAGATCGAATTCGATCTCATGGAAATTTTGCCCGAATCCAAATGGAGCGACTTTTCGCTGCTTTTAATCTACCTGGGAAGGGAATTTTGTACCGCCAGGAAGCCGCACTGTGCCGTGTGCCCGGTGAACCGATACTGTGGGGGGTCCGAAAAGACGCCCCAAAAAAGACAGAAGCGCATTTAAAAAAAAGCGGGCGTTTCCAAAAGATTCGGAAGCGCCCGCTTTTGAGTTCAGGCCGTTTCGTTAATCGACGGTGACATTGACCGCCGAAAGGCCTTTTTTCCCTTGTTCGACGTCAAAGGTCACTTTATCGCCTTCATACAGGACCCGAAACCCGGATGTGTTGATTCCCGAATGATGAACAAACACGTCCGGTCCGTCTTCCTGCTCAATGAAGCCGTACCCTTTGCTGCTGTTGAACCACTTTACAGTTCCACTTGCCATCCTAGCATCCTCCTTTCTTAAAATTTGCGTTTTCGACTAAAGGATGCTGCTTTGACAAACGGGCTTTCCTTCAGAACGAAACCGGCCCAACCCCACAGGGCGGGCCTTCTTGAATCCAAAGATAGGGGTGTTCGGGCGGGAAGTCAAGGAAAAAAATCTTTTTTACATCTTAACTGCCCCAAAAGAGGCCCTTTATTCCTTGAGGTGCTTGATGAGGTGTCCCAGTTCGGGGAAGATGAGGGCCTTGCAAGCCAGGCGGCACGCATTGAGGCTCCCCGGCAGGCAGAAAATCACGCTCTTTTGATGGACGCCTGCACAGGCCCGGGACAACATGGCGGCCGCGTCGATCTCTTCGAAACTCAAATGGGCAAAGAGGCTGGCGAATGCCGTCAGCTCCTTTTCAAACAACGGCCTGAGGGTTTCGATGGTCACATCCTTTTCGGTGATACCGGTCCCGCCGGTGAAGAGAACGGCCTGGGCGCCGTGGACCTCTCTTACCTCATGAAGGGCGGAAAGGATCGCTTCCGGATTGTCTGAAACCAACCGGTGGGCCACCACAGGATGGCCTTCTTTCCGGGCGCGTTTGACAATCCAGTGCCCGCTCTTGTCTTCGGAAAGGGTGCGGGTGGAGGAAACTGAAACCACGGCCACTTTGACCTGGGCCGGGGCGCTGCGTTTATGTTCCCGGGTACCCATGCCTTGGCCTTACTGGATCACCACCAGATCTTTCCCGTCCTGCTCTTTCAAGAAAACGTTCACCATCTCCGACTTCCGGGTCTCCACGGTCTTTCCGACATAGTTGGCCAGAATCGGAAGCTCCCGATGCCCCCGGTCGATGAGCACCGCCAGCTCGATACGATCCGGTCTTCCGAAATCGATGAGGGCGTCCATGGCCGCCCGGGTCGTCCGGCCGGTGAACAAGACATCATCGACGAGGAGGATCTCCTTGCCGTCCACGGAGAAGGGGATGTCTGTGGCCCGGACCACGGGATTGATGCTGGCCCGGGTCCAGTCGTCCCGGTACAAGGTGATGTCGACGATGCCTGTGGGCACCTCTGTGCCTTCGACGTCTTTGATGTTGTTTCGGATCCGCTCGGAAAGATGGACGCCCCGGGTTTGAATGCCCACAAGGCCGATGTTTTGAGCCCCTTTGTGGACTTCCAATATCTTGTGCGTCATACGCAAAAGGATTCGCTGAATATCTTCGGCATCGAGAATCGTTTCAGGGCCCTTCATGATCGTGTCCCCACCTCACTGGAAATTCACCGAAAAATCTTGATTTTAACCTGTCCTGGGGATATAGTAAAGCAAAAAGAAACCAAAAATGCAACGAGCATTGGAAAACGACGGAACATGGGCTATCCAATCACAGGGGTGATTCTGGCAGGGGGCCGGAATTCCCGTTTCAGCGGGCAAAACAAGGCCTTCATCACGATTTTCCAAAAGACCGTTTTAGAGCACATTCTGGATGCGTTTTCAGGGCTCTTTGAAGAGATTCTGCTCATCACCAAATCGCCCATGGATTATCTCCGATACGATGTCACCATTGCCACGGATCTTTTTTCCGCTTCCAGCTCCCTTGCGGGCGTTCACGCCGGCTTGTTTTATTCAAAAACACCCTTTACCTTTTTTACGGCGTGCGATACGCCTTTTATCAAAAAAGAAATGATTCGACTGATCCTGGATCACGTTGCACCCGATTGCCATGCCGTCATCCCTGAAACAAAGGCCGGTCTGGAACCCCTGTGCGCCGTCTATGCCAAAGCCAGCCTCCAGCGCATTGAAGCCCACATCCGGCAGGATCGACTGAAAATATTGCGTGTTTTTTCAAGGAAGCGCGTCATTCGCATCCGCGAAAAGACCTTGAAGGTAAAGGATCCTGAGCTGATCTCCTTTTTCAATATCAATACGCCTGCAGACCTGGAAAGGGCGAAAAGACTCACGAAACCCACGGCACGGCAAGTGCAACCGGCCCTTGCCGTGTGACCCAAGTACCGGAACCCCGGCGTTTAACGCGTGGAGCACCGATGGACGCATCGCGTTTGATTCAACAGATCAAAAACCACCCCCACTATGACCGGGCGGGGATGATCCTGATCCACAACGGGGTGGTCCGGAAAACTTCCCGAAACGGAAAAACGGTCACGGGGCTGCGTGTGAAGGTGGATCCCCTCAAGCTTGAAGAGGTGATTGCCGAGCACAAGAAACGGCCCGGGATCCTGGAAATCCTGGTGGAGATCGCCGAAGATCGAGACCTTTTTGTGGGCGAGGACGTCATGCTTTTGGCGGTTGCCGGGGATATCCGGGAAAATGTGATCCAGACGCTGAGTGACGTCCTCGATGCCATCAAGACCACGGTCACCCGGAAAACGGAATTTTACGGGCACCCCTGACCCCAACTTTGGCATGCCTTTTTGACAGCAAAATGGCGATTAAAAATATCGTTGTAAGACAAATGGAAAATCGCGTGGTTCACCCTCCAATGAAACTGGCCTTTCGGTATTGTAAGGGAACCGGTATCGAAATCGGCGCAGCGGCCCACAACCCTTTTTACTTGCCTGGAAGTTTGAATCTGGCGATCTATTCAGGAGACCAAAATAGCAAAGCCTATAAAGACTTTTTGATGTATCGCCAAGAACAAGTCAATACCTGCGGTGCATATGCTTCCATTGATATTGCCGCCGAAGCGCACGCCGTTCCTTTAAAGGCGGCTTCACAAAACTATGTCATCAGTTCTCACGTTATTGAACATATTCCCGATCTCATCAGCGCCTTTTTGGAATGGGATCGAATCGTGAAACCCGGCGGGATCCTCTTTATTATCTTTCCAAAAAGAAACGCCATCCATGCGGATTCCATCCGGCCGCTCACGCCTCTGGAACATTTCATCGAGGATTTCCAATTGAAAAGAGATGCCGACAGCCATCCGTTAGAATCGGGGCATAGCTTCTGGGGGCATTATCATGTCTTTTCTCTTCAAACGCTTATTGATCTCATTGGATGGAGCCGGTCCCATGTCGGATTAAATTGGAAAGTTGTTCATACCGAAGAGACGGATTCAAAGGTGGGAAACGGTCATACACTTGTTTTGAAAAAAAAGAACTCTCCATTCAGCTGGTTGAAAGGGAAGGCCCATGCCGGATTTCACCCATCTCGATGAAAAGGGGCGGGTCCGCATGGTGGATGTCACGGCCAAGGCCGAGACCGTGCGCATCGCCAAGGCCCAGGGGGTGGTCTTGATGAACCGGGACACCTTTGAAAAGATCCGGACCCAGGCCGTCAAAAAAGGAAACGTCCTGGAAACGGCCCGCATCGCCGGGATCATGGCCGCCAAGAAGACCCCCCACCTGATTCCCCTGTGTCATCCCTTGAACCTCACCCACGTGCAGATCGATTTCTTCTTTGAAACTTCAAAAAGCGCCCTCCGTATTGAGGCTGTGGTCCGTCTTTCGGGCCTCACGGGCGTGGAGATGGAGGCCCTCACCGCCGTTTCCGTGGCCGCCTTGACCATTTACGACATGTGCAAATCCTATGACAAAACCATGACCCTCACGGATATCTTCTTGCTCGAAAAATCAGGGGGCAAGAGCGGCACCTTTATCCGGGATCAAAAGGGGCATCGATGCGGCATCGGTTAGTCCTTATCCTTTGCTGGGTCTTTCTGCTGACCGGTTGCATCGGGCATGTCAAACAAAAGGCGCTTTCCTTAAAGCCGGTGCCCCGACAGGATTGGCCCCGCTTTACCGACGATATGGAGTACGACGGATTGGCCCATGCCATTCAACAAAGCCTTGTCTATCTTAGCCGGCGGGATCCGAAGCAGTCCTTTTCTTTTGGGGTCGACACCTATTCCACCGCCCATGTCATCCGTTCCCTGGAATCTTTTTTGACTTTCATTGAAAGCCGGCCGACGCATGCGGCGCTGAACCGCTTTCTCCAAAAACACTATCGACTCTATGAAAGCGTGGGCGCGGGAAAACCGGGGAAGGTTCTTTTCACCGGTTACTTTGAACCCCTCCTTGAAGGAAGCCTGGAAAAGAAGAAGCCCTTCATTTATCCCCTCTATGCCAGGCCTGATGACTTGGTCACGGTGGATCTCGGGCTTTTCCGGTCTGCCTGGAAGGGAAAAATCCTGATCGGCAGACATCACGGCCGGACCCTCGTCCCGTATCCTGATCGCAAGGCGATTGATGGGGACAAGCGTCTCAACGGCCGGGCAAAGCCCCTGGTGTGGCTGAAGGACCCCATCGATGCATTCTTTTTACAGATCCAGGGCTCCGGAAAAGTCTATATCCAGGGGCGTGAACCCCTGAACCTCCACTATCACATTTCCAACGGACGCCCTTACCGGAGTATCGGCAGGCTCCTTGTGGAGAAAAGGAAGATCGAGCGATCGAAGATGTCCATGCAGCGCATCCGGGCCTATCTCAAAGCGCACCCGGATGAAGTCCAGGAGATCCTCAACGCCAACCCGAGTTATGTTTTTTTCAAAATCGAAAAAGACGGCCCCAAGGGGTCCCTGGACGTGACCCTCACCCCGGGCCGATCCATGGCCCTGGATCCCCGATGCTTTCCGCCCGGAGCCCTGGGCTTCATCATGGCCCAAAAGCCCGTCATCGATGCCGGGGGAAACATCCTCAGGTGGTCTCCTCTGCATCGTTTTGTGCTCCACCAGGACACCGGCGGGGCCATCCGGGGGCCGGGCCGCGCCGACCTGTTCTGGGGAAACGGCCCCTATGCCGAAATCGCCGCTGGCCACATGCAGCATGCGGGAAAGCTTTATTTCCTCGTCTTGAAGCCCGGAACCCGAATATCATCGCCCTGACACCCCCTGGGTGCAAAAGGACCGGAAGGCAGGTCAAAACCCTCTTGGCCGCCCTTTTCAGCCACCTTGACACCTTCAAATAAAATCAGTAGAAATACGGATCTTTGAGAATGCGTCGGGGGGCAACCCGGCCCTTTCAATCCGGAATGAAAAGGAGCTTTTAATGTTCGGCATCGGAATGCCGGAGATGATCATGATTCTGGCCATCGCCTTGGTGGTGATCGGGCCCAAGAGGCTTCCGGACCTGGCGAAATCCCTGGGAAGGGCCCTGGGAGAATTCAAAAAGGCCACACGGGATTTCAAGGAGTCCCTTGAAATCGATGAAGATTTCAAGGAGCTCAAAGACGTGAAAAAGGCCTTTGAGGATATCAACCAGGATCTTCGGGAAGCCGAAAGCAGTGTCAAGGCTCCCATGGACGACTTGAATGCCCCGTCTTTTCAGGAGACGGAGAAGGCTCGGGCCAAAGACGAGACCGCGGAAACCCAGGCCAAAGACGCGACCGCGGAAGCCAAGGATCTTCCGAAAGATGCCCAAGACCCTCAGTGAAGAAGACAAGCTTCCGTTTACCGCCCATCTGGAAGAACTGAGAAAGCGCCTGATCGTCTGTTTCATCGCCGTGGGCGTGGGGTTTGCCCTGGCCTATGCCTTCAAGGAAAAGCTCTTTCAGATTCTAACCCGCCCGCTGATCCTCGCCATGCAAGAAGGGGACAAACTGGTCTTCACGGGGTTGCCCGAGGCGTTTTTTTCCTATCTGAAAGTCGCCTTCCTGGCGGGTCTGATGCTCGCGGTGCCGGTCATTTTGTATGAATTCTGGATGTTTGTGGCCCCGGGGCTCTATCGGAAAGAAAAACGCATCCTTTTGCCCATCGTTTTTCTGTCTTCGTTTTTCTTTGTGGGCGGCGCCCTGTTCGGGTATTTTGTGGTCTTTCCCTTCGGGTTCAAGTTCTTTTTAAGTTTTGCCACCGACACCATCCGCCCCTTGCCTTCCATGCGGGAGTACCTGAGCTTTGCATCCAAGCTCCTTTTGGCCTTCGGCCTTGTTTTCGAGCTGCCGCTGCTGCTGACGTTTTTGTCCAAACTGGGCCTTGTGTCTGTGGCTTTCTTGAAAAAAAACCGGAAATACGCCATCTTGTTGTTTTTCGTGATGGCGGCCATTTTAACCCCGCCGGACGTGGTCACCCAGACCATGATGGCCCTTCCCATGATCGTGTTGTATGAAATCAGTATCCTGGGTGCCCGGCTTTTTGAAAGAAAGGCACCGGATGAAGAAGAGTCCTGATGGCGTTTCCCGTTGACAAATTGTCTCGAAAATTGATAGATAATCCTCGATTTTTTTGGATATGAAAACCCAGCGAAAGGAGGTGAAAACGTCTATGGTAAAAAGGTCATGGATATTCGTGGCGGTGATGGCAGGCATTGCCCTCCTCTTTACGGCGGGGCCCCTTGTGGCGGGCAAGATGCCGGACACCATCAAGATGGAAAACAAGGCCTACAAGAAACACAAAAAGGGCATCGTGGTGTTTGCTCACAAAAAGCATTCGGAAGATTATGCCAAAAAGGCGCCGGATCTGTATAAGAACGGGTGCGGCGAATGCCATCACGATGACAAGGGAAAGCCCCTGACGAACCTGAAAGACGGGGACCCGGTGAAGAGTTGCATCGAGTGCCACAAGAAACCCGGGGAACGTCCCAAAGGGAAAAACGCGCCCAAGCTTTCCAAGAAACAGCGGCTGGAATACCACGCCGAAGCCCTGCATTACAATTGCAAGGGCTGTCACAAGCTGTACAACAAGAAATTCAAGACAAAGGCCGCTCCCACCACCTGCGCCAAGTGCCATAAAAAGAAAAAGAAATAGCCCCGGCGGAGGGAGGGTACCTGACGCGATCCACAGGGCGATCGTCTGTTTCAGGGGCGATCGCCCTTTTTTTTCAAAGACGCAAAGGCCACCGCCCGGGATACCAGGGTCTTTGCCCAGGAAGGGGTTCCCAGGGCATGAATGTGGGTGTAGGTGGCCAGCACGTTCTTATAACAGACGCCGTCTTTGCCGTTGAGAAATCCGATCCCCCTTTTCATGGAAAAGGCAAAATCCGTCTCCTTGCCCTGCCATTGAAGCACGCTGGAATAATGGAATTCATGGCCCCGGATCCGCTCGCCCACCGGATAAAAGGGGTTTTCGGCGATCACCTCCGCTAGGGTATAGCCGTGTCCTTGGGGCCGCCCGGAAAAACCGAAGGTGACGGGCAAGACGCCCGCCATGGGATAGGTCCCTTCCTTGAGGACCAGGGCCTGTCCCAGATACATCAACCCTCCGCACTCCGCATAGACTGGAAGGCCGGCATCCACCAGGCCCCTTAACGCCTCCATAAAGGGGGCATTTTTGGAAAGGGCCGCCGCATGGGTTTCCGGGAATCCGCCCCCGATGTAAAGGGCATCGATGGAGGGAATGCTTGCCTGCGTGAGGGGACTGAAAAAGACCAGTTCGGCGCCTGCCCGGGACAGGGCATCGAGGTTTTCCGGATAATAGAACTGAAACGCACTGTCCCGGATCACCCCGATTTTAACACGCGCCCCCTTCTGCGGCTTCGGACGGAGCCTTTCTGGCATCTGCTCCACGGCAAGGGGCGCCTCTTTTAAGGCGCGGGATTCGCCTTCAAGGCGCTTTTTCCCGGGGTCCTCCACGCTTTCCGCGATGGTGGCCAGGGCTTCCAGGTCGATGTGGCGCTGGACCACCCGGGAGGCTTCCTCGATGGAGGCCCTGGCCCAGTCGTGTTCCACGGTGGGGACAAGCCCCATGTGGCGTTCGGGGAGACGCTCCCGGGAAAGCTTGGGCACGGCGCCCACCACGGGAATGCCGCAGTAGTACTCGATGCTCCTTCTTTGGATGGCTTCATGACGCGACCCGGCCACCCGGTTCAAAATGACCCCCTTGAGGGCCACCTCCGGATCCAGGTGCATACACCCCAAAACCACCGCGGCCATGGTCCTTGTGGTCTTGGTGCTGTTGATGATGAGGATGACCGGCAGGGCCAATAGCTTGGCCAGCTCAGCCGAACTGGTGCTTCCGAGATGGTCAAGGCCGTCATAAAGGCCTCGATTCCCCTCAATGACGGCCATGTCGCCGTCTTGGCTGTTCCCGTGGAAGGAACCAACGACCGCCTCGGAAGGCATGAGGAAGGTGTCCAGATTATGACAGGGCCGGCCTGCCGCCAGGGCAAGCCAGCCCGCATCAATGTAGTCCGGTCCTTTCTTAAAGGGGACCACCCGCTTTCCTTGGGCACGCCAGGCAGCGACGATCCCGATGGAAAGGAAGGTCTTGCCGGATCCGCCGCGGCAGGCCGCGATCATGATCCGGGGGGGTGTCATTTCCGCCGACCGATCAAAAACGCCGATAAATCAAATCAGGCCGGTTCTAGTCGCCCTCTTCGGCGGCTGCCTGTTTGCCGGCGCCTTTGAGGCCGTACATGGAGGTGCTGCCGCTGGACCAGAACTCCAGGACCTCTTCCTGGACCAGGCGGTTTACGATCTTCTTGGCATCCCTGGGTTTGGCTTCCAGAATTTTGGCCAGATCATTGAAGTAAAACTTGGTCTTGCCCTTTTTTTTCGAAAGCGTGGAAATGATTTTCTCTTTTGCTTCTTCGTAGTCCATGGGGCCTATCCTTTATGAGAGTTGGGGGGGCAGGGGCGTCTGCCCCTGCCCGGGTTGAATTTAGAATTTAAACTGGGTGGTCTGACGCCAGGTGAAGTAGGCCGGATCCCGGAAATCGTCGATGAGATGATGGGTGAATTCGAGTTCGCACTTTTCGAAGAAGCGCTCCCATCCGATCCGCTCCGCCCATTCCCCGAGGCGCTCATATTTTTTGGCGTCCTTGGCGTAGACTTCCACGATCTTCTTAATGGTCGCCGTGGTCTGGGGCCAGCGCGGGGGTTCATTGGGGATGAAGGCCACCACGACCTTGGAAAACTTGGGTGCGCTGAGCCGGTTGGAGACCTTTCCGCCGGCCATGATGACGATACCGTCGCCCACATCGTCCGCCAGGGGCATGGAGGGACACATGGTGTAGCAGTTCCCGCAGAACATGCACCTGTCGTTGTTGACCGCCACGCTGTTGACCTTCTTGCCGTCGGGCAGCTCCACCTTGGCCGGCTTGATGGCGGCCGTGGGGCATGCGGCAATGGCCAGGGGGATTTCACACATCTTGTCCAGGTATTCGTGATCCAGCATGGGCGGTTTGCGATGATAGCCCAGGATGGCGATGTCCGAACAGTGGACCGCGCCGCACATGTTCAGGCAGCATGCCAAAGAGACCCGAAGATGGGCCGGCAGGCGCATATCCCGGAAATCGTCGAAGAGCACGTCCATGGTGGCCTTCACCGGTCCCGATGCATCGGTGGCCGGGGTATGGCAGTGGATCCAGCCCTGGGTGTGCACGATGTTGGTGATCCCGGCGCCGGTCCCCCCCACCGGGAACTTGTAGGAACCCGCGGGAAACTTCCGGCTCATCAGATCATCCACCAAAGGTTTTACTTTTTCCTTCTTGTCCACCATGAACTCGATGTTGTTCCGGGTGGTGAACCGCACATACCCGTCACAGTACTGATCCGCAATGTCGCAGATTTCCCGGATATGGGTGACGCTCATGAGGCGGGCACCCCC
Source organism: Desulfobacterales bacterium (assembly GCA_027025555.1). Classification (GTDB taxonomy): domain Bacteria; phylum Desulfobacterota; class Desulfobacteria; order Desulfobacterales; family UBA2156. The sequence goes on along the minus strand of JALVQN010000052.1, from coordinate 19,238 downwards.
GACGCGGACCGTGTACACCTCGTCCCCCGTTTCCGAGACGTGGACATACACGCCGGGTTCCAGGATTTCGTGATACAGCCATTTGCCCTTGTTCTTGGCAATGACCGGCGGGTAAAACTCATCGTATTTCCTGGGACCGATATCGGTGATGCGATCCTCCAACGGTTTGTCCGGATTGTATCCTGAAGATATAAATGCCATGGTCTTCCCCCCTATCTCTGATGATATTTCCTGAACTCATTGATGTCTCGATCCCATCCGCCTTCCACCTCTTCTTCTTTCCAGAAAATGTAGGGGTTGGATCGCGGTTCCTGTACCATTCTGGGATCCGGTTTCAGTTCGGTGACTTCAAGGAGTTTCTGAAATCCCTGCCGCTTCATGAGTTCACCCAGGCGTTCCCGGTTCTTCCCTTCTTCCATCCACCAATCCCAGATCTTCTCGATGATCTCCTTGATCTCGTCATAGGGCGCTTCGGCTTTAATGAACGGTACCAGCATAGAACCCATCTGGGCGCCGTCCAGAATCGGGGCCTTGGCACCCACCAGAATGGAAAGTCCGCGATCGTTTCCGATCCGAAGGGCCCTCGGCATGACATTGATGCAGTGCATGCACCGGTTGCATTCCTTGTTGTCGATCTTGAGTTCCTTGCCCTCCATCCACATGCACTGGGTGGGGCACAGATCGATGACTTCTTTTTGAATGTCGAACTTGCCCCAATCCCGGCCCTTATGGGCACCCGCATTGGGGGCCAGTTCGCCGCCGATGTACGCCTGGACGGCTTCCTGGTCGATGCGGATATCGTCTCTCCAGGTGCCGATGAAGGACATGTCGGCCCGGGCGATGGAAGCCACGCAGCAGTTGGGGCACCCGTCGAACTTGAACTTGAACTTGTAAGGAAAGGCCGGACGATGGAGCTCGTCCTGATAGGTCATGGTCAAATCGTAGCAAAGGGCCTGGGTGTCGTAACAGGCGAACTCACAGCGCGCCTCCCCGACACAATCCGAGGGTGTCCTCAGGTTGGACCCTGAACCGCCCAGGTCCTGGTTCAACTTGTGGGTCATTTCATAAAAGATTTCCTCCAGCTGGGGCGTGGTGGTCCCAAGGAAGACGATGTCTCCGGTGGAGCCGTGCATGTTGGTGATCCCGCTTCCCCGGAATTCCCAGAGATCGCAAAGCTGCCTCAAATATTCGGTGGTATAAAATTTCCCGCCGGGTTGATTGACCCGCAGCGTGTGAAAATGGGCCACGCCGGGAAACATCTCGGGCTGGTCGCAATAGCGGCCGATGACACCCCCGCCGTAGCCGAAAACCCCCACAATGCCGCCGTGCTTCCAGTGGGTGCGCTTGTGCTTGTAGGACAGTTCCAACACACCGAGAATGTCCTCGCACACATCCTGGGGGATCTGATACTCGATGTTTCTTTCATTTTTTGCCCGCGATTCCGCTTCCTGCTTAATGTCGGACACAAAACTCGGCCACGGGCCGGATTCCAGCTGGTCCAACATCGGAGTTTCGTGTTTTGGCATGGTTGTCCCTCCATTCTTGATTGATGTTACCGACTCAAACTGCCTCTTGTGAGAAATGGCCTTCTCTGCTGTTGCCCCTGGTCACCTCCCCTCAAAATGATTTTTATTCACTTCACCCGTGGGGTGCTTCTCTTGTCGGCAGGATGTGCATCCCGTAAAGGAGAAATTATAAAAACCTTGAAATTTTATGTCAACAAAAAAGCGCAGCGGTTTTGTTTGAAACTACCCCTGGTTTGGCCCCAAACGCCCCTCATCCGGCTCCGGAAGAGGCGGGGCGGCGGCGATTCAAATACCCAGGGGGGAGGCCCCAATGAAAAGGCCGGGCCTTTTCCCCCTAGAGAGGGTCCGCCAAGGCCTCCAGGAGCTGTTGGGCATGCTCGGGAACATGTTTCAGGACAAAGGCCGCCTCTCGGCCGGCCGGGAAGCGACGGGTGACAAGTTCAACCAGCAAGTCTGAAACATCCTTAAAAGTCATGGACAGAAGATAGGCCTTGAAACAGTCGTCCAGAGGCGCCGGAAGGGCCGGGACCGGCCCTTTTTCCGCCAGCGCCTGGAAAAAGCCACGGGTCATGGGATGGAGACATCCCTTGCCGGCCCAAATCCAATTCCCCGTGCCGTGCTCCCGGTCCAAGCGAATTCGGCAGGACACCTCCAGGAAAAAAAACAAAAGGGCATGGAGGATGTTTTGGGCAGAGGGTTCCGGCGTCCTTTCTTTCAAATCGGATTTAAACAGGGGACCATATCGGCGCACGGTGACCAACCGCACATGAACGTTGCCCTTGTCGATTTTGACCACAAAGTCTCCCGAAGCATGATGCCAGTGCGTAATCGCCTCAAAGGTGACGGGATCATAGTAGGCGGCAAGGATGTGGGCCACCCGCCGGAAAAGCGCCGCGGTCTTCACCGCATCCAAGACGGTATCGCCGCGGTCGCCCTCCCAAACACAGACCGTGACCGGATGCCCGGGCGAATCCGGTATAAGATGAAACTCGTGATAGCCTTCAAACCATTCTCCCAGGAACATGGCAACCGGGCCCTTCGCGGTGGGTACGGTTTTTGTACCGTAAATTCGAGGGACAAAGGAAAAGGGATACCGGTGCCGGAGGTGCTTGAGGCTTCGGACCTCCCGACGAAGGACCCTTTTTCCTGCATCGGAAAATGCCACGTTGAGGACAAAGCGCCTTGAAAAGGCGTCTCCCAAGAGGCTGACTTTTGCAGGGTGGTAAAATGCGCCGTGCTTTTTCAAGCCGATGCGCACGGTGTGAACGGCATTAGGCGGGGGATTTCGCCCGGTTTCCCGGGAGACCTCCTGCAAGAGCAAAGAAAGGCCGTCATGGGTGAAAAACCGGCGGGCGGCTTGGAAATACTCTCCGACGGTCAGGCCTGAAGGTGTATTTTCGGTGGCCCCGGGATCGGCCGCCTGGCGCCGGGTCCCCGGGAGCCTTTTCCCCCAAAACGGCGTGTCCTGTTGAACAGGAAGCGCCTCTTGATAGAGGTAATATTCAAAGGTCACGGGGCGTCGGGTCACTGCAGTGCCCGGAGCCTCTTTTGCAAAGAGGGTCCCATGGGTTCTTTCACCGGTCGGGGGAATTCCGGTGGGGTTCCAGTTCCTTGAGGATTTCGGGGGCCACCTCGTATCCCAGGGCCTGTGCCTTTTCACAGTGGGTCACCGCCAGGGAGAATTCCCCCTTTTCAAGGTAGGCGATGGCCAGATTGTTGTGGGCCACGGCAAAATTGGGTTCGAGGGCAAGGGCTTTGTGGTTGGTATCGATGGCCTCGTCCACCCTCCCTTTCAAAAGGTATGCATTGGCCAACGTGGTGAGGGCCTGGAGAAATTTCGGGTTCCACCGGGTGGCTTTTTCCAGGGCCTCGATGGCCTTGTCCACTTCCCCTTTTTGCAGGTAGACAAACCCGATGTTTCCGTAGCCTTCCGCAAATCCCGCCCGTGCCCGCACGGCCTGCTGATTGTATTTCAGGCAACCGTCCAGGTCGCCCCGGGCCAGGGCGATGCCTCCCAGCTGGACATAGGCTTCGGCCAGGTTGGGACTGCAGGAGACGGCTTCATGGAGGGCCTTTTCCGCCTCGTCATATTTTTTTTGGCCCAAAAGGCCGATGGCCAGGTTATAATGGGAGGTTCCGCACTCCGGGTTGGAGGCGATGGCGGCCTTTTGCTGGGCGATGAATTCTTCCACGTTCTTTGGTTTTTCCATGTGTTGACCCTTTTTCGACGGTCTTTCGATCCTTGGTTTTTTTGAAATGTAGGTCCGCCGGGCATGCCGTGTCAAGAAAAAGAGCGGCCTTTTCTTCCTTTTTTCTTGACACCAGGGATGCATTTTCCTAGAGACTGTCTTGGTCATCTCTGATTTCTGGGGTTTTGCCATCCGAGGCACCACGTCTTTTGACAAAAGGGGGAGTCCATGTTCAAGGGATGCTATACGGCTTTGATCACGCCGTTTCAAGAAGACGGCGTCGACTATGAGGGATTGAAGCGGTTGGCCGCGTTTCAGATCGAAAACGGCGTCTCCGGGATTCTTGCCGTGGGAACGACAGGAGAAAGCCCGACACTGAACTGGGAAGAACACAACCGCGTCATCGAAGAGATCGCAAAGGCCGCCAAGGGAAAGTGCGCCTGTATTGCAGGAACCGGGAGCAACAACACCCGGGAGACCCTGGCCGCCACGGAACACGCCGCCGACGCCGGGGTGGATGCCGTCTTGCTTGTGGATCCCTATTACAACGGCCCCAGCTCCCTCGAGATTCGCAGAGAATACGTGGCGCCGGTGGCGGCGGGCTTTCCGGACCTGGCCGTGATCCCCTATGTCATCCCGGGACGGACGGGCGCCCAGCTGTTTCCGGAAGACCTGGCGCTTTTGCACCAGGAATTCAGCAATGTCCATACGGTGAAAGAAGCCACCGGGGACCTGGACAACATGCGAAAAACGCGCTCCTGCTGTGGACCCGACTTTACCCTCTTATCCGGCGATGATCCGCTGACCCTCACCATGATGACCGATCCCGGCATCCGGGCCGCCGGTGTCATCTCCGTGGCCTCCAATGTGGCGCCGGGACCCGTTTCCCGCATGGTCCGCCTCCTCGAGGAGGGGAACGTGGACGAGGCCAAAGTCCTTGCGGACGCCTTGGCGCCCCTTTTCGGGCTGGTGACGGTGAAAACGATGGAGAAAACGCCTTACGGCCAAGTCCTTTGCCGGGCCAGGAATCCGCTGGCCGTCAAAACCCTGATGCGCCTTTTGGGCATGCCCTCGGGCCCGTGCCGGCGGCCCCTGGGGAAGATGACAGCGGCGGGTCTGGATAAGGTCCTGACGGCGGCCCGAACCGTCCAGGCGAACAACCCGGAAATCTTTGCGCCCATCGCCCGATTTTTCGAGGTGGACATCGACAGCCGCCTGAACACCCCGGCCTCCTGGGAGGGGTTGGCATACGAGGGCTATTAGCCGGCTTTAAGAAGGGGCAGCGTCCGGTTCTTCTTCCGATGCCCCCCTGAACAGGACACCCTTCAACCAGCGCATGCCAAACCGCAGCAGGGCCACGTCATCGCCGCGAATTTCTTCCACCGTCTCAGGGGCCGGCGAATAGCGTTTCAAGAAGCTGCTTTCGAACACAAAGCGCCGAAAGGCGTCCATATTATAACTGGCCATGAAAAAGAGCGCCTTGGCTTTTTCGGTAAGACGGATATTGGGAGGAAAAGAGCGCTTCCGCACCACAAGATCGGTCCATTCGGCATTGATGGCGTCATGCACATCCACCCCCTGGTCCCTGCGCCAGGCTTCCACCGTCCATCCTTGGTCTTCTTCAAAACCCCTGCAGTGGGGTTCGTGGACAAAGAAGAAAAACCCCTCGTCATCGGCGCCTTCCCGGTGAACGAGGGAGGCCACCCCTAAAGGATAGTATCTACAGGTGGTGGGCCGGTCCTGGTAGACGAGGCACCCGTTTTCGCGCACAAAGGGGCACGATTTTTCATCATCCTCCAAGGCCTTGAGGGTCACCACCGGAAGATCCGTCTTTTCCAGAAGCTGAGCCTGGGTATAGAGGGCCAAAAAGGCATCGGAAGAAAGACCGAGACGCTTTTTCAGCAAAATGATGTCGTAAGGGGTCAGGGTGATGGTGATGCCCCGGCAGCACCGGGTAAAACAAGACACCCCTTTATGGCATTTGAATCGAAACCGGCTCTTGAGCCCGATCCGAACCGGGGTGATGCCGGCCCCATTGTCTTGAATCTCCACTCCATGTATCCTTTCATGCCCTTTGACGCTGTTCGCTCCCGCCGCGGTTTCCTTTTCTAGTATCCGAGTCCCGGGCCCCTGTCAAACCCGGCGCGTCCGTGTCCGCCGTGGGTTTTTCCGGCAAAGGCGCTTTACGGTGCCATCACAGGCTCTGATTGAAAAGGTGAAACCCCTTTGAGTCAGAAAGGCGGGGCGCACTCAAGAGACCTTCATGGAAATTATCGACAGAAGGATGCCTGAAAGGCACGGCCATGTTTTTGGACGGCATCCGCCAGGGCCTTTTTGAGGTGTTCCACCGTTTCTTCGAAGAGCTCTCCGCTGTCTTCATCCATGTAGATCTTGGCGATTTCGGTGGGCAAGACCAGGACCCGGGGGCTCCAGCGCGTCAGGGTGCGGCAAAAGGCCCCCTCACCCCCGAAAACTTCATTTTCCGCCACACGCACGCCCATACCCGGGAGCTTCACCCGGGCCAGGGCCTCCAGCCACGCGTCGATGGGGCCTTTCCATTTGGATCGATCCAGGGCTTTGGTTCCCAGGTTGAATACCGGGGGCAAGGCGTGGCCCTTTTCCCTCTGGCGCCGAAGGTTGAAAGAATGGATGTCGTAGACGATGCAGGCCCCGAAGCGATCCAAGAGGATTTGGATCACCGCGCCCGCAAATCCGTAAAATGCGGCATATTTTTCCAGGCTCCGCTGCTTCATGGCTTCCGGGGGAGGGGCGGTGTAGACCCTCAGACCCCAAAACATCTCCGGGGCCAACGGCAGGGCCGATTCCTCGGGACGGTTGAGGTCGTACTCGGCCCTGGAGTCGAGTCCCCAGAGAATACTGGGGCAGGCGCCGATGATCCGGTCCGTGGCCGTATCTTCTTCCTTCATGCGCTCCTTTTCGGATACGGCCATCAGGGGAACCAGCTCTTTCCGGACCCTGTGGCCGGCATGAATGGCACAGACAAGACAGGGCACCGACAGGTCCAGCTTGTAGGCGAACCCGCCCCGGGGCCCCTTGCCGGTGGCCCGGGTCCGGGCCTTTAGGGTATGAAACACCTCCGGATCAAACGGAATCTTCATGGAAAGCCTTCATCGTGAAACGCGGCGGGACGCTGCCCCGTGTTCGACGATCATCGGGCGGCCCGGGGCCCTTGAAGGGCTTTTTGGGCGCATGGCTTGCAAATCACGTTAACCTGTATCGTTTCAAGGCCGAATCCACGATGTGATGGACCAGGCGCCGGTAATCTTCCATGGGGCCCTCGGCCGAGGGATGGTACAGGGTATAGATCTGGGGACTCCAGCTTTTGATGGGTTTCAGGCCCGGGATCCCGTTGACCTCGATGATCCGGAGGCGGTCGTGGGCATCCACCCGCATGTCCACTCTCACGTGATCCAAACAGCGGAGGGTCTCCACGGCGGCTTTACACAAGCTCTTGGCCTCTTCGGACCGGGTTTCGGGAAGCTGGATTTTCGTCAGCCCGACGCCCCGCATGTCGCTCCTTAAAATGGGATATTTCCCGTAACGTCCCCCTTCCACGGTGACCAGGCCGGGTAAAAATTCTTGATCTTCCCCGTTGCCGATCATCAGTACGGTATACTCATCCCCCGGCAGATAGTCTTCGATCAAGGCCGGCTGTTCATAGGTCTTGTGGATATGGCGTACCTGCGCGGCAAGGGCTTCGGGGGTATGGACCACGCTTTCATCGGTGATGCCCACCGAACGGGATTCGAAACTCGGTTTCACAAAGGCCGGCAACGGGATATCTTCCACCGTTTCTCCCATATCCACCAAGTGGTGGGAGGGCACCGCCACGTTGTTGGCGCTTAAGATCTGGTGGGTCCAGGCCTTGTTGATCACCTGCTTCATGGTCAGGGCATTGGGGCCGATGTAGGGGATCTCTTTCCGGTCGAAAATATCCGCCAGCCATGCATCCTCATCCACATTCAATCCAATGATGTCTTCCCGATCGGAGATATAGTACAGGGCGCTCCAGACCATGTCGTAACGCTTGTCTTCAATGGCCCGATTGAAATCCGCCATGGTCTCCACGAAGGCGATCTCCGCGGATTTGTCCCCGGTGTTCAAGGCCTCGCAAAGGGTCTTGGTCACGTCGAGATCTCCCCATCCCTGGGCATCTCCGGCGGGGCCGGTAATAAGCAGGATCTTTGTCATCTTCTCTTACCCTTTCGTTAAAAAACAGTCACACCGTAAACAGATCCGGTATCCATTGGTAATGTCTCAAGGCGCGGGCTGTTTCAAGAGAGTGATGCCGGATGACGTTCGAAATGGCGTCAATCCGCTCTTGCTCCCATTTGATCCGTGAAACCACCTTGAGATCCAAAGCGATGGAATCGCATCGAAGGTCCCCGGATTTTTCGAAAAGAAACGCCGCCATGCGCTGATTCGGATCAAGCAGCGTCACCTTCCCGGGAATCTTTTCCTGCAGGACCCTGCCGATGAGATCGCGGCAGTATCCGAAATGGGTGCAAAGAAGCCCCACCACCACCTCGCCCGTCGGCCGGCCCAGCTTTTCCGCCGCCTCTGTTGCATAGGCCTTGACCAACGCCGCCACCGGCTCCCTTTCCGGTCCCTTTTCGATCTGTGTGGCCAGTTGATCACAGGGTTGAACCACGATCCGCTCCGGGGAGATGCCTCTTTGGATCAGCAGGGATCGGTGACGGTCGGAGGCAATGGTGGTGACGGTCCCCAACAACAGGGCCCGGGCCTTGTCATCCCGGCTGAGCCGTTCGTAAATCATATCGACGCCGAAACGCACGATGTCCACCACCGGAATCGATTCCGTGCGGGAAAAAGGCGTCTCGGGAAAAAGGACGGAGAGGGTGTTACAGGCGATCATGATCAAATCGGGATGATAGCGTTTCATCCCTTCCAGGGCCGCCTGGAAGACCCGGACCCGCTCCTGCATGCCTTTCAGGGTGTTGTATCCCCGATTCTGCTCCGGCCAGGCGTTGTAGTAAACCAGGGAAGCCTTTTGAAAAATCGGTTTGCGAAAAAGCCGTTCGGCCACCTGTGCAAAGACCAAAAGCCCGCCGAGGCCCGAATCGGTGACCAACAGGGTGACCGCCTCTTTTGAAAACAAGGGAGGGATTCCTTCGCCGGGTGTCCACTGCATGGCGTTACTCAAAAAACCCGTCTCCCACACGCCGGCTGAAATACTCCTCGACGAATGCCACGGCCCACGCCGGGGCGTCGTCGAGGGTCCCTTCCATGATCCGGGTCATCAATTCTATGAGGTGCCGGGCATGCTGGAGGGTGGTCAATCGGTTCCTGAACATGGCCGCCCCCTTGCGGGGTTCCTTTTCAAATTCCGCCAGGATCCCGGTGATCTCGCGGGTAAATCCGTCCTTGCCGTAATGCTTGAAAAACCCATGCCAGGCATGGGCGATCTCTTCCCTGCGGGCCAAGGGCCTCGAAAGGGCTTCCAGTTTCTTCAAAAAGGCGTCCAGCGCCGTTCCCTTGAGCCGAAACAGGCGCTCTTGTCCGATGCCATAAGGCAGGATCGCAAGGGATTCCAGACCCTCTTTGCAGACCCCGGCTTTGACCAGGTACCCCACCTTTCGAAAAAAGAGATCGGTGGGCTGGAAAAAGACAAAATTGCCCAGACTGAAACAGATGGGAACACCCTTTTGAATTTGAATTCCCTGGGGCACATGGGGATGATGTCCGATGACAAGATCCGCCCCGGCATCGGCCATGCGCGCAAGGGCATCCGCCAGGTAAGGCGGCGGAAACGGAATGTATTCCACGCCGGCGTGACAGACCACGATCACCACGTGGACCCGGCTTCGAAGCGCCTGGATGGCCTCGATGATCCCATCGATATCCCATCCCAGCACCCCGGCTTTGTCGGGGGCGGCGGCGGTGAGATCTTCCCCCTCTCCGAAACTGATCACACCGACAGTCACCCCGTTGACGGTGACCTGAACCGGGGTTTTGGCTTCCTCGAGGGACAGCCCGGCACCGGTAAAGCGAATCCCGTTTTGAGAAAGAAGCGCCCGGGTGGCGATAAACGCCTCTGTGCCGTAGTCGAACACATGGTTGTTTCCCAGGGTGACCACCTCAAAGGGCACGGTGGTGAGTCCGGTGATATGTTCGGGAAGTCCTTTCAGGACGGAACCGCTCTTCCACACGGGCTTCCCGTCTTTCACCAAGGGGCATTCGAGGTTCACGATCCGCAGATGGCCCTCCCGCAACACCGGCAACAGGTCCCCGTACACGGCTTCCGGATTTTCAAGGAGTCCTTCACTGAAATTCCGGATGGGGGCCCAATCCCCGGCGATCACGATTTCTGCGTCAGGCTTTTTACCCGGCCTACGCCGCCACGTCCCCGTCTTCCAGTCGATGCGATCCGCTTCCATGATGTGGTCAGAGTTTCCCTTTCCGGGTCTTTCCCAAGGGATCAGCCGATATAACGCCGAGGCACCCTTGCGGTGAGGGAGGAGACGATCTCATAATTGATGGTACCCACCCGGCCGGCAATTTCATCGGCCGAAATCTCTTCGTTTCCCTGCCGGCCCAGGATGACCACCTCATCTTCGAGGGCGACCTGGGGGATGTGTCCCACATCGATCAGGGTCAAATCCATGCACACCCGTCCAATGATGGGGGCGCGCATCCCTTTTACCAGCATATGCCCCTTGGAAGACAAGAGCCGGTCGAATCCGTCGGCATACCCCACGGGAACGGTGGCCACCCGGGTGGGCCGGGGTGTCCGATAGGTGCTCCCGTAACTGACGGCAAACCCGGATCCCACGGACTTGACGTGGATGACCAGGGATTTCAGGGCCATCGCCGGCTTGAGCGCGATCTTGCTTTTATCCACTTCATCCGAGGGCCAGAGTCCGTACTGGGCGATTCCCGGTCGAACGAGATCCAGATGCGTCTCCGGCATCTCGATGGTGGCCGCACTGTTGGCGGCATGGCGGAAGCGCGCCCGGAATCCGGCTTCAGAAAGCGCCTTGAGAAGCGCCGTGAACAGGGCAAATTGACCCCGGGCGTGCCGCTTGTCCCGGGCGTCGGCATTGGCAAAGTGGGTGAAGATCCCCTCCACCTCCAGGTGGGGTAACGCGGCGATGGTCAAGACCTCCTGGACCGCCTGGGAGATCTCTTTCGTCTCATCGGTCTTAAGCGCCAGGCCGTGGGAGAGGAGCCCGAGGCGCCCCATCCCCGTATCGATCTTGATATGGACCTTGAGGGTCTTTCCGAGGGATGCCGCCTTTTGGGACAGCTTTTTTGCCGAAGCCACGGCGTTGATGGAGGCCCGAATCCCGTTTTCCGCCATGTACGCCACATAATCCGGCAGGCTGTACCCAAACAAGAGGATCGGGGCCCCGATGCCCGCTTCCCGAAGCCGGAAGGCCTCGTCGAACCGCGCCACCGCCAGAAAAGTCGCGCCGCACGCCAAGGCCACCCGGGCCACCCGGACGGCACCGTGGCCGTACCCATCGGCCTTCACCACCGCCATGAGACCTGCTCCGGAAGAAGTGACCCGGCGCAGCTCCCGATAATTGTGGGCCAGGGCATTCAGATCGATCTCGGCCCAGGTCAACGGCGGATGGCCGCCGGGCATCTGTTGGATGGAAGCCATGCTAAACCTTCCCCTGTCCGTAGGCCGTGGTATACTCCTGAAAAAGGCGCATGACCTTCCGGGTCTTTTCCCCGGGCTTGCCGTCTCCGATGCCCGTCTGATCGATCTGAATCACCGGGACCACCTCCTTGTTGGAGGCCGTGATGAAGACCTCTTCCATGGTCTCGAGTTCTTCTTTATGCACATCCCTCAACTGGACCTCGAAATGATCCTTCACCAGCTCCAGGATGACACTCCGGGTGATCCCCGGCAAAATGTCCGACGGGGGGGTGATCAGTTTGCCTTCTTTGAAAAAGAAGAAATTGGTGGTGGTGCCTTCGAGGAGACGGTGATGCCGGTCCACATAGATGGATTCGATGGCGCCTTCCTGGTGGGCCTGTTGAAGGGCCCAGACGGCGCTCAGGTAGTTGGTGCTTTTGGCGCCGGGGATGAACCGCTCGATGTCAAGGGTGATGATCTTGACCCCGTCCGTATACCACCAGCCGGGAAGCTCCAGCTTGGGGGTCACCATCACCAGGAGTTTGCCGTTTCCTTCCGGGGTGACACCGTCTGAACTGATGCCGCCGGTATAAAGAATCCGGATGTTCGACTCCTCATGGTGGGTGTTCCGACGAACGGTCTCTTCCACGATTTCACAGATCTGCGCACCGGTATGGTTGAGTTTCAGGCCGATCTTGTCGGCCGAATTCTGGAGGCGCTTGACATGCGCTTCGAGATAAAAGGGCCGCTTGTTGTAAGTGATTAAAAAATCGAACACGCCGAAACCCCTGAGCACCGCGAGATCCTTGACCGAAATGACGGCCTGGTCCTCCGGCACAAAGACTCCGTCCACATAATAGGTATCCATTGTCCTTCACCTTTCGGTTTTCTTTTATCCGATTTCAGGGCGCCCCTTCCCGGCCGCAAGACCCAAAAGTTTTGCTCTTGAGCCTTTTTTGGAAATGAAGACGTTCCCACCGGAAGCAGGCCTCCGGTGGGCATCTCCAAGGGGTAAGGGGCGAAACCCCGATATCTATCCGAAGTAGGCCCGGATGAACTTCAAGAAACGTTCATTTTCTTCGTCTGTTCCCGGTGTCACCCTGAAATAGCCGGTCTTTCCGTGGATTTCTCCGATCTTCTTCAGATAAATCTTCTCCATATCCATGGCGGCCTGGAGGATCTCTTGCGTGGTCTTCCCGGTCATGGTGGCATCCACGAGCATGTAGTTCCCATGGGCCGGATACGGCTTGAGCCCGAGTTTCTTGAGCTCCTCGGTAAAAATGGCCATCCACCGGTTGTTGTGTTCCACCTTGGCCTTGACCTCCTCCGGGTTGTCGATGATGGCCTCGGCCGCTGCCGCGGACATGAGGCTCACGTTCCAGGGTAAAAACATTCTGTTGAAGGCATCGATCATTTCCTTGCTGCCCAAAACAAACCCGAAGCGAATCCCGGCAAAGCCGTAGGCCTTGGAAAAGGTCACCGACAAAAAGACATGGGGATATTTCTTGATCAAGGGGGCCTTGGAGGGCCGGTCCGGATTGTAATCCAGGTACGCTTCATCCACACACAGGGGCACGCCGGTCTCGCAGAATCGGATCAGGTCGGCATCCTCGATGAACACGCCCGTGGGGTTGTTGGGGTTGATGATCAAAATCAGCTTGGTCCGTTCGTTGATGGCGTTGAGCATGGCCTCCACGTCGTACTGAAGGTCCGCTTCGCGAACCGGAATCTGGACCACCTTGCCCCCGCACAACTCCGCCCGGGGTGGAAAGAGTTCGAAGGTGGGGGTGGAAAGGATAAACTCGTCACCCGGCTGGAGAAAAATCCGCATCATGGCATCGATGGTCTCCGAAGAACCGTTGCACAGGGCCACATTCTCGGGTCCCAGGTCGTACATCTTTCCGATCTTGGTTCGCAGCCTCAGGAAGCTGTCGGGATAACGGTTTCCATATCTCATGATGTCGGTCACCGCCTGGACGACCTTTTCGGAAGGCGGTATGGGGTTTTCATTGAGCATGAGCCGCCCGTGTTCCGGATTGGCCCACGCCTTGTCCAGGATACTGACATTGTACTCCCGGGACGTAAGGAGCCACGGTACAAACCAGTCTTTCAGTTCTTTTGCCATTTTTTCCTCCTCATGGTTTCATATGGCCGTTCATGTATCTTTGAATCAGGTTATGTGAAACAGCGCCGGAAATGCCGGGGCCCTTACAGGACCGCATCCAGCGGCGTGTATTCCAATCCAAAGGCCTCGGCCACGCCCTTGTAAGTGATTTTACCGTCAATGATGTTGACGCCCTTGGCCAGATCGGGGTTTTTCCTGACGGCGATCCGAAACCCTTTTTCCGCAAGCTCCAGGACATAGGGCAATGTGGCGTTGGTCAATGCCATGGTGGAGGTCATGGGCACAGCACCCGGCATATTGGCCACACAATAGTGGATAATGCCGTCCACTTCATAGATCGGGTCGTCGTGGGTGGTGGGCCTGGCGGTTTCGATGCATCCCCCTTGATCGATGGCCACATCCACGATGACCGATCCTTTTTTCATGAGCCCCAACATGTCCCGGGTCACCAGCTTCGGCGCCATGGCACCGGGAATCAAAACCGCACCGACCACCAGATCGGCTTCCGGCAGCAACTTCCGGATGGCGGCCGGATTGGACATGAGGGGAAAACAATTGGGCGGCATGACATCCGAAAGGTAACGCAACCGGTCGAGGTTGTTGTCCAGGAGATAGACCTTGGCCCCGAGGCCGCAGGCCATCTTGGCCGCATTGGTCCCCACCACGCCGCCCCCGAGGATCAGGACGGTTCCGGACGCCACGCCGGGCACCCCGCTGAGCAACACCCCTTTTCCATCTAAGGTTTTTTCCAGATACTTGGCCCCTTCCTGAATGGCCATGCGGCCGGCCACTTCGCTCATGGGAGTCAATAGCGGCAGGGAACCGTTGGGCTTTTCCACGGTCTCATAGGCGATGGCGATCGCCTTGCTGGCCACGATGGCCCGGGTGAGTTCTTCCGATGCCGCAAAATGGAAATAGGTGAAAAGGACCTGCCTTTCCCGGATCAGATCGTATTCCACGGGCAACGGTTCTTTCACTTTCATGACCATCTCGCAGGAGTCGTAGACCTCCTTGGGGGTCGCTGCAATGGCGGCACCGGCCTTGATATACTCGTCATCGGAAAAACCGGAACCCTCTCCGGCGCACCTTTCAACAAGGACCCGGTGCCCCCGGGCGACCATTTGTTCCACACCGGCGGGCGTCATGGACACCCGGTTTTCTTTTCGCTTGATCTCCTTTAAGACACCGACTTGCATGGGAGGGTCTCCTCTTTTTATGGGCTTTTAGGAAACGGGCTCAGGCATTGTTGAGACACTTTTCCGCAAAGGCCACCATCTCCTGAGTGGCTTTGGAAAACTGCTCGGCGGTGCGCTGCAGTGCCGGATGGGTATTGTATTCATCCCGGGTGTATCCGTCTTCGGCGAAGGCCCTTTCGAAATAGGGGACGCGCATGAGTTTGTCCAACACGTCTTGCGGGATGTCCTCATGGATCCGATCCTTCTCGAAAACGATATCCTGCGGGTTCTCAAAGTTGATGAGCTGCTCGATAAAGACCGGCGGGCAGGTCACCACGATGGCGGCGCCTGTCTTTTCTTCCAGGTGCCAGATCCGGGTCTTTCCATTGACCTTGGGTCCGACCCGGAGGGAGCAGGAGAGCATCTTGCTGGGCAACCGGTTTTCTTCGAGAAATCGATAGGCCTTTTTGAAAATGGCCAGCTCCGCCAACCGGACATCTCCTTCGGTAAGTTCGACGCCCTTTTCCTTTGCAAAGTCCCTCAGTCCGCCCAGGTCGCCGTACCGGGATTCCATGTGCGTGATCACCGAACGCCACCGGGTCAGATCCACATTGTTTGCCCTGGCCCTTTCCAAGCCCCTCTGGACGGTCCGTGCGCAATCCACCAGCTGGGGCAGGATAAACGTCAAGGTGTTGTTCGTGGAGATGCCCCGGGCCGTCAGCTCTTCGATCACTTCATAACCCTGCTTGGAACCGGGCACCTTGATCATGACGTTGGGATTGAGTGCGGCCAGCTCAAGGGCCTGGGCCAGCATGGCGTCTTTGTCGAAAACGCTTCTCGGGTCCACCTGGCCGGAAAGGTACCCTTCCTTGTACCCGGATTTTTCAAACAAGGGCAGATACATGTCCGATCCGCGCTTGACGACCCTCTTGTACAGGTTCCAAAACAGGGTTTCCGTGTCGATGCCCGGATTCTCCCGGATGATCTCCTTGGCAACCCCTTCCCAGTAGGGCGGATCATCCTGTATCGCTTGCAAGGACAGGGGCGGATTGGTGGTCACCCCCCGGAAGAGCTGTTTTTCCGGCGCATTTTCATCATACATGCGGTCGAATTGCCGCTGCAGGACCTCCCGGTCCTGAGGCGCCGCCTTATCGAGCATTTTTCGGCACCAATTTTTAAAGATGACCGGTGAGGAATCCCACCAGATTTCCATGCCGGGGCTGACTTCCACCAGCTTTTCAAGTAGATTTTTTTCTTCCATGGACATCCTCCTTATGGCAACGGTTAAGGGTTGTGTGAGGTTCTTTCGGGAAGCGCCTTCTTGCTTCTGGTTTGCCTAGGGCGTCAAGAGATATTGGCCCAATTCCACCTCGAAGACGTATTTATCCCCCCTGAAATAGCAGCAAAGCACTTCCACAGGTATGTTGTGATCATTGTACGTCACGCTTTCCGCATACAGGGCGGCGCTGTTGGGCTTGAGCCCCAAGTGCCCGGCAATCTTCTTGTTCAAGTTGACCGCCCGGATGCTCTGTTCGCTCCGGGCCAAAACCACACCGAACGTCCGGGTAAAGATTTCGTACATGGAGCCGGTCAGATCCATCTCCAGCACGCCTTTGAAAAGATCCGCCGGCAAAAAGGTCTCCTCGTAAATCAAGGGCACCTCGTCTCCGAAGCGCAGGCGGCGGATGGCGATGACCCGACCGTCAGGGTTCAACCCCAGCTGTTGGGCCACTTTTCGGGTGGGGGATTCATGGCCCTTCTCGATGATCAGGGTCTGTTCACGCATGCCGGAGCGCTGAAGCTCCATGCCGATGCTGGAAATCCGGTTCAGTTTATGCCGGACCGGAACCGATTCCCTGGAAGAGACGAAGGTGCCCACGCCCTTCACCTTCTGGAGCAACCCCTCGGCGGTCAGCTCGCCGATGGCCTGCCTCAGGGTATTGCGATTGACCCGGCACATGCGCGACAATTCAATTTCAGAGGGAAGCTTTTCACCCACTTTATATCTTCCCAGTTGAATCGCCTCCCTCAACCAGGTGCTGATTTGAAGGTATTTGGGAATGGGATTGTTGGGATCGACGATGATCACGTTCTCGGCATCCTTTTTTTCTTTTTCCGAAGGCCTCCCCTCTGAGACCCGACATCCTGCCCTTTGAATTCCACGCGCGTCATGGGAATCGGAGCCACTATGTTTTACACATGGCCCGGATTTTCTCCCGTATGGCATCCGGCCCGAGGCCCTGGTAAGGAATCTGTTCGGCCAGGCCGCCGCGGCCTTCCCTGAGACTGCCCATGTGGGCATAGCGCCCCTTGAAGCCCCTTTCCAGGAGCCAGGTGCCGAAGCGCATCCCCAGGCCGGATTTGGCGTTCTGGGATTCCACCACCAAAACAACCTCGGCGTCTGTCAATTTTTCCATCATTTTTTCATCGACCACATTCAACGTGGGCTTGTTGATCAAGCCCACCTGGATATGCTCGTTTTTCAGGCGCTCCACCGCATCCAGGCAGCGATAGAGCATCTCGCCGTAGGAGACCACGTATCCCCGCTCCCCTTCCCGGATCACCTCGTCCGTGCCCGGCACAAAACGGTAATTTTCATCGTAAAAAAGCGTTCCCTTTGCATCTTGGATAAAGGGCGTGGCAGATCGCGTGGAGAAGATGAAACGCAACCCTTCATCATGAAACACCGTTTCGAGGACGGCCCGCATCTGGTTGGAATCGGCCGGGAAGTACAATCGGGTGGTATCGTTTTCAGGCAAGCCGTTGTCGGCAAAAAAATTGTTGATCCCGAAATGGCAGGTGTTGTCCGCCATGTCATCCACTCCGGCATGGGAAAAATGGGCCAGGACATTGGCCCGATTCAATCGACCCATGGTGATCTCCGAAACCACCATCTCCAAAAAGGCGGAAAAGGTGCCGAAAATGCCCTGGCGCCCCTTTTCCGAACCGAACCCGGCCGCCACCGAAAAATTGTTCCGTTCCATGATCCCGCCGAGCACGTAAATCTCGGGAAACTCTTTTCGGATATGATGGAGCCCGCAGGACCCTTCCAGGTCCGAATCCACCACCAATACCCTGGACTTGCGATCCGGGATCTTTTGGAGGATGTCACAAAGAATCTTCCCGAAATTGTCCCGGTTCTTGGCTTTTTCCGGCGTACTCCCCAGGTACGTCACAGGGTGCTTTTTCGGAGCAGCCGTTTCCAGGGCCCGCACCGCCTCCTGCCGCCCTTTTTCCTTCAAGTACGCCACGGCAAATTCCACCGGAATCACGTCATGGGCCTTGGGGGTGCCCTCGATTCCCGGGATTCCCACGGCCATTTTCCGCTTGTTGATCAGCGCCACGGGTCCTTTTGTGGCAAGCGCCCGGTGAATCCGCCGGTACAGGTCCGGGAGGTCCTCCCCGGAACCGGTATCCACCGTCAGCCCGTGGCCCTCCAGGGTCTTTTCCACGTCAAAGCCTTTGAGATACCGGCTGGGATGGCCGGCGATGGTCACGTCGTTGTCATCAATGAGGAGCTTGACATTGAGTTGCCGGGCCACCGCGTACCGGGCGGCCTCTGCATCGCCCCCTTCCTGTTGGGAGCCGTCGCTGCCGAAAAGGACCCCGGTCTTGTCCGGATGGGCGGTGGCCACGCCGTTGACAAAGCTCCACAGATGACCCAGGCGCCCCGAGCTGAAAAAGACGCCCTGGGCATCGTCTCTTTCAGGATGACCGTAGAGTCCGCTGCCGAATTCCCGGTAATGGAGCAGGGATTCGGGCGGTTTATAGCCATTGAGCACGGCCATGAGGTACTGGATGGCCACCCGATGGCCCGCTTCATCAAAATAGACGGGATACACGGAATCGTTGCCTTTCATGAACCCATCCACGATCAACAGCTCCGGCACGATATCGTAGGCGCCTCCCGTATGGCCGCCCAACCCCTTGGTGTTGGCATAGGCCGTAAAAAAGACGATACTGTCCCGGACCAAGGCGATGTTTTCCTGCAAGCGGGTCTGGTCCTGTTCGGTGAGCTCGCTCTGGGAAAGGGAAAATTTCAGTGTATGAAACGCGCTTAAATCGATTGGAAAATTCATGGCCTGCCTCCCCTCGGTCACACAATTTGTATTCAGATCTTGTTTCTGTCTATCCTTATAGATGTATAGACCAGAAAAGCATAGCCGGTCCCTTTCCCCTTGTCAAGAAAAATCCGCCAATCGAATAAAAAGCCCGACACTTCAAAATCTTCCGGGGCGGCGCCTTTCAAGGGCCGGCTTCAAACGGGGTTCAGAAACGCGTTGCGGAGATTTTTTCCTGGGCCGTGCTCGAACCGGCATGTCCTTTTTCCTTGACATCCCCGGACCCCTTTTTCAAAATCGATTCCGAAAGCTCATGGGTTTCGGCCTGTGCCGAAACAGCGATTTGCCCTTTTGCTTCAAGGGAGGAAAGCCCTTTGTTTAATGCCGAAAAACTCCTGGGAGGATTGATCCTCGGCAGTACCCTCGGCAAGCGGGGCGGTCTCGGCCGCCTGGCATCAAGTGGCGCCGCCCTGGGACTGGTTGGCGTGGCCATGGAAGCCGTGGAACATTTCATGAATCAAGCCAAAGAGACGGC
>JALVQN010000051.1:1387-17270 GCA_027025555.1 Desulfobacterales bacterium | reverse complement strand
GTCCCTTAAAACGGAAAAAGCGGTCCCAGGTGGATCGCCGGAGGAGGTTTCCCTTTTTCGCCCCGGGAAAGGAGGTGTTTTCTCCGGTGGCCTTGGCTTTTTCCGGGATGGCGTCAAATCGAGCGCCCCTGATTCACAAAAACGATCTGACGATGGAGGATGCGCCATGGAGTATGCCCATATCTTGTTCGATGAAAAAGGTCCCCTTGTAAAGATCACGTTCAATCGTCCCAAGGTGCTCAATGCATTGAACAGCGCCCTTTTAAAAGAGTTTTCACATGCATTGGACAAAATTTCCGAAGATGACACTTTCCGGGCCGTGGTGTTGACCGGCGCCGGGGATAAGGCCTTCGTGGCCGGTGCCGATATTTCGGAGTTGGCGAAATTGACCCCGCTTCAGGCCAAGCAGTTTGCCCGAACGAGTCAAGACATCATTGATCGGCTTCAGACATTGCCCGTTCCGGTGATTGCCGCAGTGAACGGATTCGCTTTGGGAGGGGGGACCGAGATCGCCCTGGCCTGCGATTTTATCTATGCTTCCGAAACCGCCGTGTTCGGTCAGCCGGAAATCAACTTGGGCTTGATTCCCGGGTTCGGAGGGACACAACGTCTTCCCAGACGGGTGAACATCGGACGGGCAAAGGAGATGATTTTTACCGGCGCGATGATCAAGGCGGCCGAGGCCATGGCCATGGGGCTGGTCAACAGGGTGTTTCCCCGGAGTGAATTGATGAACGAAGTCATGAAGACCGCGTCGTCAATCGCTTCTAAAGGGCGGGTGGCCTTACGGGCTGCCAAGGAAACCATCAACGCCGGCATGGACGTGGATTTAAAGACGGGCTGCCGCATCGAAGTGGACGCCTTCGCCCTGTGCATGGCCAGTTCGGATGCCAAGGAAGGCACTTCGGCTTTTCTGGAAAAAAGAAAAGCGACGTTTGATGGGGGGTATCAGGAGTGAAGCCCTCTTTTTGGCCTCAAAGAGCGCTTGAGGCCGTCAAGCGTCTCTTAATTGTTTAACAATGTAAAAAATACTTGCTTTTTCGTTGAAAGATAGTTAATCATTAAAATAAGAGTCCTTGAATTTCGAAGGGGGATCGCTTTTATGCCGCAACGATGGCTTTACCCAGAGCACCTTATCCATGTCTGAAAAGCGATCGGTTTTTCAATTGGTGTGGGGGATTCTATTGGCAGGGGCGGGAATCGGGGTGTTTTTCCGCGTTCCCCAGGTCATGCCCAAAATTGAAAAAATAGCAGTTTTTTCGGGTGCTTCCGGGTTTATCGGGTTCTGTTTTTATTTTATTGGCCTTCTTCTTATCGGCGGTGGATCGAAGAAGATTTATCACCACTTTCATCTGAAAGGGGATATGCATCAAGATTAGCATTCAGCGGTTCTGCGGAAGCGCTGAAATCCGTTTAAAAGGAGCCAAGCGAGACAACCATGAATCGGCCTTCAAGACAGCAAGAATTTCCTCGAACGCCTGTTTCCAAGAATACAAGCCTCCGGGCGACGGTCCGTGATCAGTCGGGGGCCGGCAAGACCAAAATCGGTGAGATTCTCTCCAAAGAAGGGCAGATCACCGGGACCCAGTTGAAACATGCCATCGAGTACCAGCAAAAACACGGGGGCATGCTGAGTCACATCCTGCTCCGGCTGGGATACATCGAAGACGATACGATTCTCAATCTTTTAAACCGTTCACACAACTATCCTGCGGTTCGATTGCGCCAGTTGCGTCCTGAAGGCGATGTGCTGAAAATACTTCCCTATGAAACGGCCAAAACCCATATGGCCTTTCCCCTGTCCTTGAACCGGGATACCCTGCAAGTGGCCATGGTGGAACCCACGGACACCGCCTTGGTGGAAAGCCTTCAGGCTGCCGTCAAGAAAAATTTGACCATTTGTGTTTGCACGGAAAAAGATATTATCGAAGCCTTCAAGCTCCACTATCAGATCAGTGACGAGGAGTATAGGAAATACCATGAATTCTTGATAGAAGAAGAGGAGGAAGAGGAAGAAGACCTCAAAATCGTCGAAGATTTCGGCTCTCTGGTCTCCGAGGCGGAAGGCGAAATCGAGTTGCAGAGCGTCCGGGAGGACGTGGAGGAAAAAGAAGACTTCCTGGCCTCCGATGCGCCCATCATCAAGCTGGTCAACGGCATCCTCATCAAGGCCATCACCGACGGCATCAGCGACGTCCACATCGAACCCTTTGAAAATTCTTTGCAGGTCAGGTACCGATTGGACGGGGCGCTTTTCAGATCCATGAATCTTCCCATCACCATCAAGAGCGCCATCACCTCCAGGGTCAAGATTCTCGCCGGACTGGACATCGCGGAACGGCGCATCCCCCAGGACGGCCGGATAAAGATGAGCGTGGGAAAGAAAAAGAACGTGGATATCCGCGTGTCGACGCTGCCCACCCTGTTCGGGGAAAGTATCGTCATGCGGATTTTGGACCGGAGTCAGCTCAACGTGGACCTGACCCGGCTGGGATTCGAGGAGGATGTCTTTAAAGCCGTCCAGCGGTGTATCTCCCGGCCCTACGGCTTGCTTTTGGTCACCGGCCCCACCGGGAGCGGTAAGACCACCACCCTTTACTCTATTCTCAATGCGCTCAATACCGAGGACACCAAAATCCTCACCGTGGAAGATCCGGTGGAATTCAATTTCAGGGGGATCAACCAGGTCCATGTCCGGGAAAAGGTCGGGTTGACCTTTGCCGCGGCGTTGCGATCCTTTCTGCGTCAAGACCCGGACGTCATCATGATCGGTGAAATCCGGGACCTGGAAACCGCGGAGATCGCCATTAAAGCCGCCATGACGGGACACCTGGTTTTTGCGACGGTGCATACCAATGATGCCCCCTCCACCATCAGCCGTATGGTGGACATCGGCATTCCTTCCTATATGCTGGCCGGTTCGGTGACGATGGTCCTGGCCCAGCGGCTGGTCCGGAAGCTTTGCCCCAAATGCAAGGTGGAGGATTCAAACAAGGATGAAGAGGCCCTGGAAGACCTCGGCTTTTCCAAAAATGAAATTCCCGATCTGAAGATCTTCCGGCCGAGGGGATGCCCCGAATGCAACAGCACCGGCTATAAGGGACGTGTTGGACTTTTTGAGCTCATGGAAGTGACCGATGAAGTCGAAAAGGCCATCAATGCAAATCTTCCCGAGGATCAACTCCGCAAGGTCGCCCTTCGTGAAGGGATGATGACGCTCAGGGACGCAGGGCTCGAGAAGATCCGACAGGGGGTGACCTCGGTGGAAGAAGTGGCGAAAAAGACCACCATCACCAAGGAAGCCCTGCCTGATTATCTGGTCAATCCCGACGTGGAAGAATATGAGGACAGGGAAGTGATCATCCGGGAAGGCAACACAGACAAGGATTTTTTCATGCTGGTTAAAGGCGCCCTTTACGTGGTCAAAGGCGGGAAGGTCATCTCCCAGATCGTCCAGCCCGGGGAGTATTTTGGAGAGATGAGCGCCATCACGGGAGATCCGCGTTCCGCCACAATCATCTCAAACAAGCGCTCCACGGTGAAACGTTTTCCAGGAGACAAGCTCCCGGAGATCATCGAGAACCATCCCCATGTGGCCAAGCACCTGTTCGAAGTGATGGCCAACCGCCTGAACCACGCAGACCGCCAGATCTACCGGCTTCTTACCGATAAAAACCGGAGCGGATAGCCCCTTCAGGGTCCGTTTCAGTCGGATGCCCTCTTTTTCTTGGCCCCCGTGAATTTTTTCAGCTGCTCTTCATAGTAACGCCGGTCCCCCCGGGTCAAAGCCAACGCCTGTTTCTCCGCAAAGACCGCGCCCTCCACATCGCCCGCCCCAAACAGGCTCTCGGCCAGCGTATCCCAGACGTGGGGGGAAGGATCGAGTGCAAGGGCTTTTTGGGCCAGAACGACCGCCCTTTTGGGGTTTTTCAGGGTCTTTTCCGGGCAGGTGGCATGGAGCCATGCCAGGTTGTTCAGGACCCTGGGATCCTCCGGGAACAGCGTGAGGGCCTTTTCATAAGCTTTTGCCGCTTCTTGATAACGGTTTTCCGAGTAGTAGAGATCCCCCAGCATGGCGTAAAATTTCGAATTTTCCGGCGCTTTTTGGATCTTTCGCATCAGGACTTTTTCGAGGGCGCGCGTAGTGAGTTGCTTTCCGGTTGGACCGAAGTTCACCTGATACCCCATGTATCCGATGAGAAGAAGCCCTGCCAGATAGACAGCCATGCTTTTTCGGATCTTTCGATCCTGCATCAAGACCCAGCGCCGGTCCGCTTCGCATCGCCTCAGATACTCAATCCTGTCCTTCAGGCTGAAATGGTGCCAGTTGGGTTTGTCCATGGGTTGCCCGCTTGTTTGGGCGATTTTGATGAGGGTGGAAATGAGGGGTTTTCCGCTGTCTGCGATCGAATAGATGTAGACGTCGGCTTGGCGTTCGAAATTGCGCATGAAATAGCCGAAGATGTATCGGAAGTAGATCAAGAAGACGGCGATCATCAGGATGCCGAAGAGGATGGAAGTCACGGTGGTCTGATTGACGCCGGTTTGGACCAGCAGGTCATAAACCGGCTCGGCGTAAACCACCAGATAGACGATCAGGTCGAAGGTGGCAAAGGAAAGCAACAGGTAGCCCATGAAAAAGATCAGATAGAAAAACAGATGTCTCTTTTTGACGTGGCCGATTTCATGGGCGATGACCGCATCCACCTCTTCTGGATCGAGAAAGTGTAACAGGGCGGGGGTCACCAGGATATAGCGGAAGCGGCGGATCAATCCCATGACGCCGGCAGTGATCATCCTTTTCCCGAAGATGGGCCAACAGAGGATGTCGGCATAGCGAAGCCCTGTGCGTTCACACAGGGCTTCGATGCGTCGGCGAACGGCACCCCGTGCCAGGGGTCGACACTTCCAGAATTTTTGGATCATGGCCGGTCCGATCACCGCGATTCCGATCAGGAAAATGATGAAATAGGCGGTTTCTCCCCAGGCAGTGGACAGGATGCGCTTGGGCGTTTCAAAGGGCAGTGCCAAAAGAAGGTCCGATACCCCGGAAAGGACAAGCCACGGCAAAAGAACCGGAATACAGAACAAGATCTGGGAAAGGACATAGGGTTCCTTGTCCTGGTCTGAGCCGTAAAGCCGATGGTGGACTTGACCTTCAAACGCCCAAACGATGGACAGGTAGCCGACAAACAGCAAGATAAAGACCAGGGCCAGGAGCGTGGGGACCGCGGAAAAGAGGGGCCAGTGCAAAAAGAAGGCAGGCAGGTTCAGTCCATAGATATCCAGCGCGTAAACCGCCACGGCAATGGCCGAAAACCGGGATGTCGCGGATTGAAGCCGATGATCCGATTCGGAAGCACTTTCTGAAAGGGCGCGCCTGAGGACCCTTTTAAACTGTATCCGGGTGAAAAAGGCAAAGAGAAAGGCTTTCAGCAGGAAGAGGGAAAAGGCTTCCGACCAGGCGAATTGAATTTCCCGCAAGGGTTGGTAGGTGGCATAGATCAACAGGGCGATGATAAAATAGATGAAGTTTGCAAACATGGTGCAACCGTATCCCTTCCAAATGGGAATATTTTTTTTCGGCAGTCGGAAAGGGTGGAACGGGGTTCAAGGCGGTTCTGAAATGTCTTGTTGCCTCATAAGGTGCGATGCTCGTGGAATCAAGGGCGCCTCCCTCCGGCCTTTTCACGCCTTTTCATCAGGCATGGACTCCGGGACGGGCTTTGAAGTATCGCTCCTTTTCACTGAAGATACATCCGCAGTACTGTTGACGATACATCTGGAGGCGTTTGGAGGTCTGGATCCCCTCTTTCCAGCCCGTCCGGAAATCCCGGTAAAGGAAGGCGATTCCGGTTTCAAGGGCGATTTCTTCAGCGATGCGTCGAATGGCGTCGTGTTTTTGAAATTTGCTGTACAAGAGGGTGGTGGAAAAGGTGTCGAAGCCCTTTTTCACGGCGGTTGCCGCCGTTGCGCCGAGGCGTTGGCGGTAGCAGATAAGACACCGATCCGATTCGTGAAAGACGATTTTCCTCAAAAAGCCTTCCAGGTCATAACCTTCCTTGAAGATGACGGGAAGCGCGATCTGACGGGCGTAATCCTCCAGGGTGTTCCGCCTCCGGAGACATTCGGTGTAAGGGTGGATGTTGTCGGGGTAGAAGAAACCCGTGACGTGAAAGCCCTCTGTACGCAGGCACTTGACAGGAAAAATGGCGCAGGGGCCGCAGCAGGTGTGCAAAAGGATTTTCACGGGCGGTCTCCGAAAATGGCGGTTCCGATCCTCACCAGGGTCGCCCCTTCTTCCACGGCCACTTCAAAGTCACCGGTCATTCCCATGGAAAGTTCATCAAGATCCTTGATTCCGAGCGCGTTGCGGAGTCGATCCCTCAGGTCTCTCAGGGCGGCAAAGTAGGGTCTGGCCCGCTCCGGTTGATCGAAAAAGGGCGGCATGGTCATCAAGCCTTTGAGCTGTAAGTGGCTTTTGGAGGCGACCCTTTTCGCCAGGGAGGCGGCCTCGTCCGGGGAAACCCCCGATTTGGTGGCTTCCATGGAAATGTTGACCTGGATCAAGACCGGTTGGACTGTATCGTGCTTGGCCGCCTGACGGTCGAGGGCATCGGCCAATTTGGCGCTGTCCACCGTGTGGATGAGGTCGAAAAGACGGACCGCGTATTTACATTTGTTGGACTGGAGATGCCCGATGAAGTGCCACGAAAGGGGGCAATCTCTGAGAGATTCGATTTTCTCCCGGGCTTCCTGGACGTAATTTTCCCCGAAAAGGGTCACACCGGCGGTTACGGCTTTTCGAATGGTTTGGGCGGGAACCGTTTTGCTCACGGCAATCAGGCTCACCGATGCAGGATCCCGGCCGCTTCTGGCAGCCGCTTCCCGGATCCGTTGTTTCACACGCGCCAGGCGGGTTTTCAGCGCCTCGTCGATTTCCGCATTCATCGGATTCATTGCCCCCCTTTTAAACCGGATCCGCGGCGTTGCATTTCGATGATTTTCCTTTTGATGAAAAAATCCATGATTTCACATACCGGAAGTCCCACCACACAGGTATAGGAGCCTTGGATGTGCTTGACGAGAAGGGTTCCAAGCCCCTGGATGGCATACCCTCCGGCCTTGTCGTAGGGTTCGTCGGTGGATGCATACCAGGCGATCTCGGACTCGGTCAAGGGTTTGAATGTCACATGGGTTAAGACGGTGTCCGAAAAGAGGCTCCCTGAAGCGTCATGGCTAAGGGCATACCCCGTATAGACGGCGTGGGTGGTTCCGCTGAGCATGCGAAGCATGGCTTTGGCTGCGGAAGGAGACTCCGGTTTTTCTAAAATGGCGCCGTTTTTCACCACAATGGTGTCTGCTCCGATGACCCAGCTTTCCGGGTGAGACCCGGAAACCCATTGCGCCTTTTTTTCAGCCAGTACCCGGGCGTAAACCGGCGGCTCCGATGGCGGGGTCACGTGATTTTCGACAGAAGACGGGATCACGGAAAAAGCCAGTCCGGCCTGGCGCAGCAGGGCATATCTTCGGGGAGACCGAGACGCCAGGATGATCGGTGCGTTTTGAACATAGCCGGCCATGGCCGTTTCTTACCAAAGGCGCGCATCTGTGGCAAGACAGACAGAGACCCCCGCAAGCCGCATGGGCCTGCCGCCCTCCCGGGGACGGGCAGGGCTGCTGATTCGCTCCCGGGGGGCCTTTGCAAAAGGCAGGCGGGAGGGACGGGAATCAAGGCTTCATTTCATGCGCCTTGCCGGGCCCTTTGGGAAAAGACGGTCTCGGGGGTTTTCGTCGGTAGTAATCCACCAGTTCCTGAAAACGCCTGGGACCCAGAATCTTCCTGACCTCCACCACGAATTGAAAACGGGACTTGGAAAGGGAGGTCCGTTTTTGTTCCAGCCTTTCAAACTGCTTTTTGGCCGCTGTTTCATTGAAATTGTTCCTGCCGAAAAGCGTTTCCAGTTCGAAGCGTTCCGCCTCCAGCTCCCCCTTGCTTCGGATCAGCTGGCGACGGCTTCTCACATAGGCCTCTTCAAGCCGGTTGATTTCATGCTTTGAAAGGCCGAGCTTTCGGGCCACGTCTGGATTCCGCCACCATTTCCCGGCGGGAATGCCTTGGGAGTGTACCGAAGGCGGGAAAAAAAAGAACAAGCCCGCCAGCAATGCCATTAAACGAATCTTTGCCATGACGCCCAACCTCCCTTGAATCGATATAAAGTCAATGAATCGTTTTCGGTCACCGGCGCGACAAAACGCATGAAGTCGTCCGTCATGCGAGGTTCATCTTCTGGGGCAATGGACAAATAAGGCACGGGGAGCGCTTCATCAATGAGTGCCTCCACTTCTGCCATCAACACCGTGTCATCGATACGTTCCAGGCCCGCCGTGTCCACCGGTTCCTCGCCATGGCGCCAAGGGGCGCCTGGCCACCACGTGAGGCTGACGATGAGCAGCAGTATGCCGACTGCCGAAGCCAGGGCGGGCCGCCAGCCGAACATCCACGGGGCAGCGGTCCGTTTTTCACGGTACGGAAGCCTGCGCAGGGGCCTGGTGGGTTGGGGCGCATACCGGGCCGCCATCTCACCCAGCCGAAGAAACTGGTTTTCCGCCTCGACCACGCGGTGTCGGCATGTGGGACATACGGAAAGATGGGACTGTTCAGCATCCTCGAGGTCCGCCTTGTCGATGACGGCCTTGAGAATCTGTGTTTCGCCGAGATGGGGTGCCGATCTTTTGTTCATGTCCATCCCTCCTGAAAAAGCCTTTGAAAGGCCGATTCTTTTCTGAATTTTCCCATGGCCCGATACAGACACGTTTTCACCGTGCTTTCGCTGCGGTTCAGGATCTGGGCGATCTCGGAAATGGTGAGATGATCGAAAAATTTCAACAAAAAGACCTCCTTTTCCATCTTCGACAGTTTTTTGATGAGCCGGTTGAATATCTTCCAAAAATCGCCCCGTTGGAGACGTTTTTCCGCATCGGGCCTTTGAAACTGCCGGCTTTCGGAATCCTGGGGATCGACATATTCCGGGAATTTCCCGAAAAGCTTCTGCCAGCGCTTTTTTCGATAGTAATCCTTCACCTTGTTCATGGCGATTTGAAAAAGCCACCCTCGAATGCGTTCGGGCGCTTTCAAAGTGGCAATCTTCTTGAAAGCCTGGAGGAAGACCTCCTGAACGATATCCTCGGCATCGGTCCTGGATTGGGTGCGGTAATAGACCATCTTGAAGATATCCGGATAGAATCTCTCTACAATCGGATCGAATGCCCCTTCCACGCCCCTGGCGGCCTCCTGGACATAAGCAGCCAAACGCTTGCCGCCGGGATCCGGATGAAGGTTTTGAAGGGGCATAGACTATCCAAATGATCCGATATACAGGTGCCCGTTGTGCGGTTTGGTCCGGACGTTCAGGCCGCCACACCAGCATTTGCGCCGATCCATTTCACTGGAAAAGACGATCGAGGCACTGTTTTGGTTGACAGGAAACCCCTTCTTGAAAGAGACAAAAAGACGGCCTGAAACGTCTGCCTGGATCCATTGCAACCCCCCGGCATTTAATCGTGATGGGTTTTCTTGTACAAAGGAGAGATTTCCCTGAGTGTTTTTACGGTTTTTTGAAGGGCTTTCAAAAATGCGGTGATATCGTCTTTGGTGTTGTCGATACCGAAGGAGATGACCAGGGTCCCTTGGGCATCCGCATGGCTTAACCCCAGTGACATGAGCACGTGGGAGGCCCTCAGGGAACCGGTGGCACAGGCGCTCCGGGTGGAGACGGCGATGCCCTCATCGTCGAGCATCAGCACGACGCTTTCCCCTTCGATGTATTTCACTGAAAGAGACACCAGGTTCGGGAGACTGTGCGTGGGGTGGGTGTTCACGAAATATTCGTCGATGTACCGGGGAAGCTCGTCGAGGAGCTTGCTTTTCAGCGTGTTCAGGTGGGCGATCCGCTGGTCCATATCCCGCAGGGCCAGTTCCGCGGCTTTTCCCATCCCGATGATGCCGATGAGGTTTTCTGCCCCGGCGCGTTTGTTGTTTTCCTGGATTCCGCCGTCGAGGAGGGGCCAGATACGGGTGCCCCGCTTGATATAGAGCCCTCCCACTCCGGCCGGGCCATGGAAGGGGTTGGACGCGAAACTGACCAGGTCCGCCCCCAGCGCCTGGACGTCGATGGGGAGGACACCCACGGAGTCGACGGCATCCGTATGGAAGAGGACCTTCTTTTCCCGGGCGATCTGGGCGATCTCGCCGACAGGTTGCAAGGTCCCGGTTTCGTTGTTGCTGTGCATGACAGAGATCAAGAGGGTCTCATCGGTGACGGCGTCCGCCACGTCCTGGGGGTTGACCCGGCCGCTTGCATCCACGGAGAGGGAAGTGACGGTGAACCCCTGGGATTTGAGGCGGCGGAGGCTCCGGATGACGGCGTTGTGCTCGATGTTTGTGGTAATGATATGCCGTCCCCGATCCCTGTTGGCCCATGCCGCCCCTTTGATGGCATGGTTCACCGATTCCGTACCCCCGGAGGTGAAGACCACCTCCTTGGGGGATGCCGCGTGGATGAGGCGGGCCACCTGCTCCCGGGCGGTCTCCAGGGCTTCGGCCGCTGCTTCCCCGTCCATGTGTTGGCTGGAAGGGTTGGCATAGTCTTTTTGAACGGCCTCAATCATCACCTCTTTCACGTCCGGCAAAAGGGGGTTGGCGCTGATATGGTCCAGGTTGATACGTTTCATGGGATGCTTTTCCCTCCTTTTTTCAGTGGACTTCCTTCAGGTCGTGTTGGCAGGCGTCACAAAACTCGGCCCCTTCCTGAAGTTCCACATCGCAATAAGGGCAGTAGCACTTTTCACCGTGGGAGTGCTCGTGTGCCTCTTTCCTTTTCAGCTCGACGGTCGGTTTCCCGGCCTTTCGGTTTTCGTAATCCTTGATGGCCATCTGGAGGGCATCCGCCCCCAGGTTGCTGCAGTGGAGTTTGTTTTTCGGAAGCCCTTCCAGGGCCTCGGCCACGTCTTTGTTGGTGATCTGTTTTGCTTCCTCGATGGTTTTTCCCTTGGCAATTTCGGTGAGCATGCTGGACACCGCAATGGCGCTGCCACACCCAAAGGTCTGGAACTTGATGTCTTCGATCCGGTCATCGCGGACCTTGAGGTAGATGGTCATCATGTCCCCGCAAAGGGGATTGCCGACCTCCCCCACACCGTCTGCATCTTCAATCACACCCACGTTTCTGGGATTCCTGAAATGGTCCATCACTGTCTGGTTGTACATTTCCTGTCCTCCTTATTGACGAGATATCCCATAATAAGCACGCCGGATCCATTTTAAAGGCTTTTTAAGACTCAGGGCGGGATGCCTTTTGAGGATCCTTCCACCGGACATGGCACAACAGGCCCAAATTGTTATATTTATCACAGGTCATCCTTTTTGTCACGCCTGGATTTTCAGGAGGGTTTTCCGGGATTATTGACATCCCGGCCGCTTGCCTGTAGAAGGATTTTAACGATTTTTGCCTGGGTGGCGGAACAGGTAGACGCAAGGGACTTAAAATCCCTTGGAGCGAAGCCTCCGTGCGGGTTCGATTCCCGCCCCAGGCACTTTGTTGCCGGCAGGGATCCTTGTTTGAATTCGGGAAAAGCCTTTTCCAGGCAGAAAGATCCATGCACGCCTGGAGGGCTTTAAAAGGACCGGCGGCTCATGCCCGGGGAGGGAGCCCCCCATCTTGAGGATTTTCAGGGGTCGGACCGCTGGGGCGCGGAGGATGTTTTACCGGGCGTATCCCGGATGGTGGAAGCGTACAGCGATGCCCCTTGGCGCCACCCGGACAATTGTCCCGCTTCTTTCAATGGGGATGCCTTGGGGAGACAGATACTTCAGTTGAATCTCTTGCCCCGGTTTGAACCGGCCCCGAACCTCGATGAAGACCCCGCCGCCGCCTTCATCGGTGATGAAGGCCTCATGACGCCTTCCCCAGACGGTCAGCGTGACGGGCCGTGAGACCTTCAGCCTCACGTAAGCCCGTGGACCCCGCTTGCCCATTTCTCCAAACACCTTTCGAGGGGCATTGTGAAAAAACCCCCATGAATGTGTAACTGATAATCAATGACACATTTTCCCAAAGACCACAAGTCCCGGGTTGCCCTTGACATCCACAAGAGATACGCATATTCTGCCAACTTTTAAATACCCCTTTTGCCCGGAGAGACCCAATGGATTATAAAAAGACCTTGAACCTGCCTGCAACCGCCTTTCCCATGAAAGCGAACCTTTCCAAACGGGAGCCGGAACAGCTCCAGGCCTGGGAAGCGATGGGCCTGCATGATAAGATCAGAGCCCTTTCAAAGGGTCGAAAACCCTTCATCCTCCACGACGGTCCCCCCTATGCCAACGGCCATATTCATATCGGCACCGCCTTGAACAAGATCCTGAAGGACATCATCGTCCGCTCCCGCCAGATGGCGGGGTTCGACGCGGTCTATGTGCCGGGGTGGGACTGCCATGGCCTTCCCATCGAACACAATGTGGACAAGGAACTGGGAGAAAAAAAGAAGACGTTGACCCTGGCTGAAGTGCGCCGCATGTGCCGGGCCTATGCTGAGAAGTTCATCCATATTCAAAGGGAAGAGTTCAAGCGTTTGGGCGTCATGGGGGACTGGGAATCTCCCTATCTCACCATGACTTACGATTACGAGGCCACCATTGCCCGGGAATGCGGGAAATTCGCCAAAAACGGGAGCCTCTTCCGGAGCAAGAAGCCGATTTACTGGTGCAATACCTGCCGGACGGCCCTGGCCGAGGCCGAAATCGAATACCAGGATGAAGCCTCTCCCTCCATTTATGTCAAGTTCCCCATGGCCGACGACCTGTCTGCTGAAATCCCCGCCCTTTCGGGGAAGCGGGTTTTTGTGGTGATCTGGACCACCACGCCGTGGACCATTCCCGCCAATTTGGCCGTTGCCTTGCATCCGGATTTCGAATATGTGGCCGTGGACGCGGGCAATGACCAGGCCTATATTCTGGCCCGATACCTGGCCCCCACCTGTATGGAGATTTTCGGCCACGCGCATGCCCCCGTCATCGCTGCCGTGGACCCCAAGATCCTGGAAGGGAAGGCCTGCCGACACCCCTTGTACGACCGGCCCTCGAAAATCGTACTGGGAACCCACGTGACTCTGGATGCGGGCACGGGGTGTGTGCATACCGCGCCGGGGCACGGTCGGGAAGACTACGAGGTGGGCCTGGAATACGGGCTCGACATCTATTCTCCGGTGGACGACCAGGGCCGGTTTACGGACGATGTGGAATTTTTCAGCGGCCGGTGCGTCTTCGACGCCAACGCGGCCGTCAACCAGAAGCTCAAGGAAGTCGGGGCGCTCTTAAACGAGGGAAGCATCATCCACACGTATCCCCACTGCTGGCGATGTAAGGAACCCGTGATCTTCCGGGCCACGCCCCAATGGTTCATCTCCATGGATGCCACGGGATTGAGGCAGCGGTCCTTGGAGGAGATCGACCGGGTCCGGTGGATTCCGCACTGGGGCCGGGATCGCATCTACGGCATGATCGAAAGCCGCCCCGATTGGTGCGTCTCCCGGCAAAGGGCGTGGGGGGTCCCCATCACGGTATTTTATTGCAAAGATTGCGAGACGCTTCTTTTGGACGATGCCGTCATGGAGAAGGTCTATGCCTTGTTTGAAACCCACGGCGCCGATATTTGGTTCGAGAAGGATCTTTCTGAATTGTTGCCCGCAGGCACCCGCTGTTCCAAATGCGGGGGGAAAACCTTCATCAAGGAATCCGATATCCTGGACGTCTGGTTCGATTCGGGGGTCAGCCACGCGGCGGTTCTGGAAAAGCGGCCGGAGTTGAAGTGGCCGGCGGATCTCTACCTGGAAGGCAGCGACCAGCACCGGGGATGGTTTCACAGTGCCCTGTTGACAGCGGTGGGCACCCGGGGCCGGGCTCCCTACGAGGCGGTGTTGACCCACGGGTTCGTGGTGGACGCCGAGGGCCGCAAGATGTCCAAGTCCTTGGGGAATATCGTGGCGCCCAAGGCGGTCATCGAAAAGTACGGGGCCGAGATCCTGCGACTGTGGGTCTGTGCCACGGACTACCGGGAGGACATCCGTATCTCTGAAAACATCCTCAAACAGCTCACGGATGCCTACCGCCGGATTCGAAATACGTGCCGGTTCATGCTGGGGAACCTTTATGATTACGATCCGCAAAAGGACGCTGTGGCTTACGCGGATATGCTCGAGATCGACCGATTTGCCCTCCATCGACTCCAGGAACTCGTGAAGAAGGCGGTGAAGGCCTACAATGCCTTCGAATTTCATGGGATCTACCATGCCCTCCACAACTTTTGCGCCCTGGACCTGAGTGCGTTTTACCTCGATGTTTTGAAGGACCGCCTCTACACCACGCCCCCGGCATCCCATTTGCGAAAGAGTGCCCAGAGCGCCCTCTATACCCTGCTCCATGTCCTTTCCCGGCTCATGGCGCCCATACTCGCCTTCACGGCCGAAGAGATCTGGCGGCATTTGCCTTTGGACGCGGGCCGCGAGGAAAGTATCCACATGACTGCACTTCCTGCCCCGGATCCGGAATATACCGATGCGGACTTGGCGGACAAATGGAACCGCCTGCTGGAAGTGCGCGGTGAAGCCCTGAAAGCCCTTGAAGCGGCCCGGGCGGAAAAACGCATCGGGCATCCTCTGGATGCCTCGGTGGTCCTTTTTGCAGATGGGGCGCTTCATGACTTCTTGAAAGGATTTGAGGCGGATTTGCGCTCCATCCTCATTGTTTCGGAAGCCGCCGTCAAACCGGGAGCTCCGGAAGGCGGGGCTTTTGTGAGCCATGCTGTTGCAGGGCTGGCGATCCGGGTGGAAAGGGCGCCTGGCAGGAAATGTGAAAGATGCTGGATTCGTGAGACCTCGGTGGGGACCGATTCCCGGCATCCCACCCTCTGCCGGCGATGCCTCGAGGTGCTGAGTCATATGGATGAAGCGGGATGAAACGGCTTGATCTTGTGCCGCCTTGTGCCGAAAAGCCGGCTGGGTGAAAGGCCGTGGCGCCTTTTTCATCCAAATGGACGCTCCTTTTCGGTGTGAGTCTTTTGGTGGTGGTCCTGGACCAGGTCACCAAGGCGCTGGTCACGGCGTTTATTCCCTTGAACGGGGCGATTCCGGTCATCCAAGGCTTTTTCAGCATCGTTCACATTCAAAATCCAGGGGGCGCCTTCGGGTTCCTTTCGGCCGGATATTCCGGCATCAAGCGGGTCTTTTTTCTGGCCGGAACGCTTTTCGCCGCCGTCCTGTTGCTGGTTCTTTTCCGCAGGCTGCCCCGGCAGTATGTCTTTCTCCGGGCAGGCATGGCCCTGATTGTTGGGGGGGCGGCGGGAAACTTCATGGATCGCGTCCGATACGGAAGCGTGGTGGACTTTCTCGATTTTTACTGGGGGGCGCTTCACTGGCCGGCCTTCAATGTTGCCGACAGTGCGGTCACTGCGGGGGCGGGCATTTTTCTCTTTCACCTTATCTTCAAGAAGGTTCCGGGTTAAGCTTTTTTCGGCAAAAGGGCCCCAAAGGAAGGAACGTGGCACCGGTCATCCCGCATGAGGCATTTGCCGCTTATCTCGAAAAACCCCGGGAAGAGGAAGGCCCTCAGGTCTATCTGATTTTCGGGGAACCCTTCCTTTGCGACCGTGTCTTGAAGGGCCTTTTGTCCAAGTTGTTTCCGGAAGGGAAGGGGTTTGACTATGAAAGCCTTGACGGGGCCGTTGCAGACGTCAGGGAAGTCATCCAGGCGCTCGCCACCTTTCCTCTTTTTTCGAAAAAGAAGGTAGTGGCGCTTCTCAACTGCACGCTCTTTTCTCCGGGAAAA
>JALVQN010000051.1:0-1377 GCA_027025555.1 Desulfobacterales bacterium | reverse complement strand
GCGCAGATCCTGAAAAAAGCAAAAGAAAACGCACAGGCCGGAGAGACGGAAAAAGCGGCCCGGTATTTTTTGGCCTGGATGGCCGCCGCGGGCATGGATTTTGAGGACCTTTCCGGGGAAAAAGCAAAAGAGCGGATCCCGGGCGATCCTGCCTTGATTGGGGACGGGGCCTGGATCGAAGGCTTACTCCACCATTGCCGTGAAAAAGGCCTTTTGATCCCTGACACGAAGAGCGAGGCGAGGATGCTGGAAGCGGCCATCCGGAAGGGGTTTGTCCGGGGCAATGTCCTGATTCTCACCGCAGGCCGGGTGGACAAGCGCGCCGCCCTGTATCAGGCCGTTTCCGAAGGGGGCATCGTGGTCGATTGTTCCGTGCCCGCGGGAAACACCGCAGCGGAGAAAAAGGTGCGGGATGCCGTCTTCAAGGCGTGCATCCGGGAAATCCTGGCGCAACATCAAAAGACCATGGCGCCGGAGGCCTATGCCGCTGTTTATGAAATGACAGGGTTCGAGCTTCGCGTACTGAGTGCGAACGTGGAAAAGCTGATCGCTTATGCCGGAAAGCGGGAACGCATTACGCTTGACGATGTCAAGGCCGTCCTTTTCCGGACCAAGAAAGATCCTGTTTTCGAGCTGACCGGCGCGGTTTTGGAAAGGAATCCGGACAAGGCCCTTTTTTTCTTGGATTCCCTTTTAAGGGCCGATTTTCATCCCATGGCCATCCTTTCGGCTCTGGTCAATCAGGTGCGCAGGCTGATGGTGGCCAAAGCCTTTATGGAAGAACAAGCCCGGGGCATGTGGCCCGAAGGATGCGATTTTAAGACCTTTAAGGCCCGACTGTTGCCCCGCCTCAAGGCCTTTGAAAAGCAGATGGAAGAAAGCCTTCCGGCATGGGAAATGCCGTCGGCGAGAAATACTTCCCGCAAGGCCGGCAAAAAGAGGGGCGGTACCGGCAGTTCCACGGACTTGACACTGACCCGGGGAAGTGCCAGCGCCTATCCGGCGTTTAAATTGTTGCAGGCCGCCGAGCGCTTTCAAAAGGGGGAAATCACCGACGCCCTCATGGTGTTGTGCGACACCGACCGGCGGCTCAAGACCACCCCCCATTCTCCCAGGATGCTTTTGGAAAGGGCGCTGGTGCGCCTGTGTTGTCCTCCCGGGCCCGGTTCGATGCCAAAGGGAAAAGGGCATGAACCCGTTGGCCCCATCGACTGAAGCAGGGGGAGAAAGGAAGGCGTGTCCTTGGGTTTTTTTCGAAAACAGGAAAAGTTGATGGCCATGCACCTTTTGGCATGGCGATACAAGAAGGCCAACCTCCCTCCTCCCGATCCCACCCGGTTGTCGGAAATGGCATCGGACCTGGTGGAAGATGCCCAC
>JALVQN010000050.1 GCA_027025555.1 Desulfobacterales bacterium | reverse complement strand
ATCCACACCTGGTCCACACGCATGTAGGCCGTCAATTGCCTCAGGGCGACCGTCATCCACAGGTAGCAGGTGGTATACAATCCGAAGGGGGCTCCGGAAATGCCGTCCGCAAGCATCCCGAGGACGAAAGATATCCCAACGGCCGACCTTTTCGACCGGAAAAAACTGACATAGAGGAGATAAGGGATGGCAGGGTCATAGAGATATTCTGAAAAAGGGACGAGGGGAACGACAGCCGTCTGGAAAAGAACAATGACAAGACACTCTAACGTATGGCAAAGGATTCTCATTGTACCCTTTTAAAGCCTCGACGGGAAGGATTGAGAATGATGAGAACTTCTTCGAGCCGCTCGAAATCCACTGAGGGCAGGACGGTGACGTGTTGGAACATGCCGGCCACGGGACGCACAACGCCGGACACGCGGCCCAGGTCGAATCCCTTCGGGAAGACACCATCCAGCCCGGAGGACACCACCCGGTCCCCGACCCGCACGTCTTCCTTCCGGAGCACGTACTTGAAATTGAACCCCCCGCCGGGCTCCCCCTCGATGATGCCCCGGGTCCGCGTCCTCTGGATCAGGGCGTCCACGGCGCTGTTCTGATCGATGATCAACAGGACCTTGGCATGCGTGGGCGTGGTTGCAATCACCTGGCCCGCGATCCCCTCGGGCGTCACAACAGGCAGGCTTTTCCGGACACCATGGACGGCCCCCTTGTCCACGACGACGGTCTTGAACCAGGGTGAAGGGTCCTTGCCCACCACTTCTGCTGCGATCGTCGTGTAGGGCACCTTTTTTTTGAAATCCAAAAGCCGTCTCAGACGCGCATTGGCCAGTTCGATTTCAAGAAGCCGGCGGCGTTCCTCGTTGGCCGTCCGGAGCGCCTCCTTCAGCCGCTCGTTCTCTTTTGCCACAAACACCAAAAAGAAGTATCGACGCCACAGGGTGTCGGCCCATTCCACACTCCGGTGGAATACATTTTGAAGCGGTGAGACGATGAAAAGGGCGGTGCTTTCGATCCCCGAAACGGAGTCTCCATGTTTGGCTGTCACGGAAAGGATGATGACATTGACGGCGATCAAAAAGACCACGCCGGCAATTATCGCCATCTTTCTTGGGAGCATGCCTCTAGTCGATGGTCACCTGTTTGAGGATACCGATGGAGTCGAGGGCCATTCCGGAACCCAGAGCCACGGTGGAAAGGGGATCCTCGGTCACGGTAATGGGAAGTCCGCATTCTTCCCGGAGCAATTTATCGAAGTTTCTCAAAAGGGCCCCGCCGCCGGTCAACACGATGCCCCGGTCCACGATGTCGGCCGCGAGTTCCGGAGGCGTCTGTTCGAGGGCGATTTTCACGCTCTCCACAATGGCGTCGATCTGCTCGGAAATGGCGATGCGGATCTCCTCGGAATCGATGGCCAGGATCTTCGGGATTCCGGAAACCAAATCCCTTCCCTTCACCTCCACGGTCTCGATGTTTTCCGGGTCCGTGCAAGCGTTTCCGATGGCGGTCTTGATCAACTCGGCAGTGGTCTCGCCGATGAGCAGGTTGTATTTCCGCTTGATGTATTGAACGATGGCATCGTCCATCTTATCCCCGGCCACCCGGATGGATCGGCTGTAGACGATCCCAGCCAGGGAGATGACCGCCACCTCTGTGGTCCCCCCGCCGATGTCCACCACCATGTTACAGGTGGGATCGGTGATGGGCAGGCCGGCGCCGATGGCCGCCGCCATGGGCTCCTCGATGAGAAATACCTCCCGGGCGCCTGCGGATTCGGCGGATTCGCGCACCGCGCGCTTCTCCACCTGAGTGATGCCGGAGGGTACGGCGACGATGATCCGGGGCCGGACAAAGGCCCGGCGGTTGTGTACCTTTCGGATAAAGTGCCTCAGCATGGCTTCGGTCACCTCAAAATCCGCAATGACACCGTCCCGCAAGGGTCGTATCGCCACGATATTCCCCGGTGTCCGTCCCAGCATGCTCTTGGCTTCCTGGCCTACTGCCAGGACCCGGTTCTTGGCGCGGTTATCGGTCCGAACCGCCACCACGGAGGGTTCCCGCATGACGATCCCTTTGCCTTTGACATAGACCAGGGTGTTGGCGGTTCCCAGGTCGACGGCCAAGTCGTTCGAAAAAAAGCCCAGGATAGAATCTACAAAGAAGCTCATGTTTCCTCTTAATCGATCATGCCTTCAGGCACTGTGCGTTGCTCGTATTTTTGGGTTCAATGGATGGGAAAATGCCTGGAGATCGGCAAATTCATGGGTTCTCATCATAAAAACAGCTGACTAACAGAAACCCCCGGGCAACACAAGCAAAAAGATTATCCCAGCGCCGCCATGACGGCATCATGAAGCAAGGGACGAAATGTCCGTATTTTGTGGTTCTCCCGGCTCGGATGAATGCGATTGGTCAAAAGGATGACGGTCACCTGTCGTTTAAGGTCCATCCAGAAGGAGGTCCCGGTAAATCCCAGGTGGCCGACGGTGTTTGTGGAAAAGCGTCCGCCGCAGCTGGCGTTCACGGGGGCAGGCGTATCAAAGCCCAGGGCTTTCCCGCCCACGGGGGAGGGACGGAAGGCCATCTCCAGGGTCCCGGTTCGGAACAAGGGGGTTTTGAAGCTCCCATGGAAAGCGTCCATCAACAAAGACAGCAGATTCCAGACGCCCAAAGCCGTGCCGAAAAGCCCCGCATGCCCCCCAATCCCGCCTGTGACGGCGGCGTTTTCGTCATGAACCTCCCCCTTGATCACCCGATTTCGCCAGGGGCAAAATTCGGTGGCGGCGAAGGAGACGTCCGGCAAAGGGCATTTCGAGGCCGGGAAAAAGAGCCTGTTCCCGAGAGAGGGGGCCACCTTGGCATAGACATTCCTTTCCACATAAGCATCCAGGGGCATGCCGGAGACGCTCTCCACCACCCATTCCAGGAGCATAAACCCCAGGTCGCTGTAAAGGGCCTTCCGCCCCGGAGGAGATTCAAGCCTCTCGTTGGACAGGAGGTCCCGCAGATGAGGCTTTCGTTTCCCCGGAGGCATGCCGGCCAACGTGAGATAGTAGGGACGATACGCCGGCAAGCCGGCCTCATGGGAAAGGAGATGCCGGAGGGTAATCTCCTGTTTCTCCGTACCCCGCAAGGCCGGCAAGATCCGAGCCGCCGGTTGGTCCACGTGCAATTTTTCCTCCTGGTGAAGATGGAGGACGGCCAGGGCCGTAGCAAGGGGCTTGGTGAGGGAAGCCAGATCGAAAACGGTTTTTAGGGTCATCTTTCTTGGGGCAAAAAGATCGGCCTTTCCATAGGCCCTGTGAAAGAGGATCCGGTCCTTTCGGCCCACCAAAAGGACCCCTCCGGGGAACACGCCGTCTGCCACGGCGCGCTTCATGAGGCAATCGGGTGCATCGGCGAGCCTTTGACTATCCGCCATGAGACAGCCCGCCTCTGAAGTGGCGCCCCCCCGGCGGATACGCCGGAAGGGCGTTGCTCGGATTGAAAAAAAATAAGGACTTCAAGGGCGTTTCAGGACCAAGGCGTTCCGGTCCGTGTCCAGGTGGGCCCGCCATCCCATGGGCACCGTCCGGTTTTGCTTTTGGTGTCCGACCGGTAATCCCCCCATGATCGGAATGTCGTATTTTTCAAAACAATTCCGGATGATATCCAAGAGGATCCGGCGGTTTCCGCAATCCGCGAAAGATCCCAACACAAGGCCTGCAATCCCTTCAAAAAGGCCGGCCATCTC
Source organism: Desulfobacterales bacterium (assembly GCA_027025555.1). Classification (GTDB taxonomy): domain Bacteria; phylum Desulfobacterota; class Desulfobacteria; order Desulfobacterales; family UBA2156. Next base: position 13,660 of record JALVQN010000050.1, on the reverse strand, counting down.
CATCTGGGTGAGCATCCGATCGATCCGATAGGGGGGCTCCCCCTTGTCTTCCACAAGTAAAACGGCGCCGTCGTACCGCGGGGCAAACGGGGTTCCTGCAAGATGACACAGGGTGGTCAGGTTCCCCCCGAGAAGGACGCCTTGGGCCTTTCCCGGTCGAAGGATCGATGCTCTTGATAAACGGATTTCAAAGTCTTTGGGCTCCACCAATAGAGAATAGAGCGCCTTTCGGGTCTTTAAAGGGGCTCCTGCAAGGGTGGTCATCATGGGACCGTGATAGGTGACGAGACCGCCCTTGAAATACAGGACGTTCAACAGGGCGGTGACATCGCTGAAGCCCACAAAAGGCTTGGGATGCTTCCGGATGAGATGAAAGTCCAGCAAGGGCAAGAGCCGCATGGAACCGTACCCTCCCCGGGCACAGAGGATGCCGTCGATGGCCTCGTCGGCGAACATCTCATGGATCAGGGCGGCCCGGTGGGCATCCGGCCCCGCCAGGTATCGGGTCTTTTGAAAAAGCCCCTTGGGCAGGACCACGCAAAATCCCATCTTTGTCAAAACATCCCGGGCCGCTTTAAGGGCTTTGGCATCGAAGGGTCCTGCCGGGGCCACCACCCCCAGGGTGCCGCCCTGAGGCACGGGTTTTGGCAGGATTGGCTGATCTGTCTTCGGATTCATCTGTTTTATGCTTTTCATAGCACAACCCTTCTTGACACGACAATTGCAAAGTGTTATTTTTTTAACCCAAAGTGGTCGGGGCGTGGCGCAGTCTGGTAGCGCACTTGAATGGGGTTCAAGGGGTCGTTGGTTCAAATCCAATCGCCCCGACCAAACAGCCCAACCCGTGAAGCGACTTGAAAACTGAATCCCCCTCGTCTTTAAGCCGGGGGGTTCGGGCGGCGATCAGCTGAAGCGGACTTTCCGCCACTCTCCAAAAGCCCCGGCGTTCAGGACAACTGCAAACTTTTCTCCGACTGAAGGCGGGGGGTTGCCGCCATCCCTGAAAGAGACGCGGATTGAGCAAGGGCATGCTCCCTGTTCATCCGTTTTCTTTCCCTTCAAAGTGCTGACAACAATCTCCGGCGGCCAGGATTCCATCCGCCTGCCAGGGGGCCCCGTTTCCCGCCATGAAACATAGGATGCATTGAATGCCTCCCCGCCTTTCCAAACATCTCAAGACGTGATAGGAGGATTCTATCCGGAAACTGCACCGGCCGGACATGGGAGGCATTCATGACGAGTACACGGAAAGTATGGCTTAACGGAGCGTTTATTGGCTGGGAAGCGGCCACCGTGCCGTTGTTGTCCCACGGCTTTTCACGCGCATCGGCCATTTTTGAGGTCTTCGGGATCCATGAAGGCCCCGGAGGGCCCTTTGCCTTCCGCATGGATGAACACCTCAACCGGCTGATGCAAAGCGCGCGGCTTTTGGGGATGGAGATGGCCTATTCCCGAAAAGAGATGGGTCAAGCCGTGGCCCAAACCGTGAAAACCAATGCCATGGGCCGCGGTTTAATCAAGATTTTGGCCTACTGGGGCCAGGAGGCGGTGGTCCAACTGGTTTTGGAGTCGAAGCTGGACACGGCCATCTTCGCCATACCGGAGAACGAGGCACTGCACTTGGACGACCCCCGCCCCATTTCCGCCTGTCTTTCCAAATGGCGTAAGCTCCACCCGGAGACGGTCCCCGTGGCGGCCAAGGCCTGCGCCAATTACCTCAACGGATACCTGGCCCGGCGGGATGCCGCTTCCCGGGGATTCGATGTGGGCCTTCTGGTGGGCACGGACGGCTTTTTGGCGGAAGGGTCCATGGAATCGGTCTTCCTGGTCAAAGGGGGCGTCCTCAAAACCCCGCCCCTGGGCCGGATCCTTCCGAGCATCACCCGCAGGTCGATTCTCCAGGTGGCCTCAGCCATGGGGATTCCGGTCTTGGAGGAGGCGCTTCCGGCCGAAGCCCTTTTCAGCGCCGATGAAATCTTCACGGCCCATACGGGAACCAAGGTGTCGCCGGTGGCCCGTTTCGAAGACAAAACGCTTCCGGCGCCGGGACCCATCAGCAAGAAGCTCATGGAGAAAATGGGAAGGATCCTTGCCTTTCAAGAGGACGCCTTCAAGGACTGGCTCATTCCGCTTAAATAGCCTCAGGCCTCCTTGCGGACAAAGGGATTGCACTGGTTCGTAAAGGCGATGAGTTTTTCGAGTTTTTCCTTTGCGCTTCCGGAATCAATCGATGCTTCGGCCCTTTGGATGCCGGCGCGAAAATCCGCATCCAGCCCTGCGGCCACAAATGCGGCGGCGGCATTGAGAAGGACCATGTCCCGCTTGGGGCCTTTTTCCCCGTCCAGGATCGCTTTGATGATCCGCGCATTTTGAGCCGCATCCCCGCCCTGGATGGCTTCGGGAGGCGCCACGTTCAGGGCCACCTCTTCCGGGTGCAGGAAAGAAGGGGTCACCTCGCCCGCCTTCACTCTGGAGATTTTGGTCACCCCGCAAATGCTGATCTCATCAAGGGTGCCTTCCCCGCAGACCACGAATCCGGACTCGATGCCGAGCCGATGAAGAACGTGGGCCATCTTTTCCGTCAAATCCATGTCATAGACGCCCAGGACCTGGGTCTTGGCGCCGGCCGGATTGCACAAAGGCCCGATGAGATTGAAGAGGCTTCGGAGGCCCACCTCCTGTCTTGGCCCCCCGATGAAAGCCATCGCCCCGTGAAACAGCGGGGAGTAAAGGAAACCGATCCCCACCGTGTTGACACAGCTTTCCACGTCAATGGTATTGAGTTCCAGGTTGACCCCCAGTTCAGACAAGACATTGGCGCTGCCGCAACGGGTGGAGGCGGCCCGGCTCCCGTACTTGGTGACCTTCACACCGGCCCCGGCAACCACCAGGGCCGTTGCCGTGGAGACGTTGAAGGTCTTGGTCCCCTCCCCCATGATGCCGGTGGTATCCAGGATGGTCTCTTCTTCGATGTTGATCTCGTCCCGATCGATGCTCACGCTTTCCAAACGGTTCCGGCAATGGATGGAAGGGGTATGGGTCCGAAGGACCCTGGCGGCCCCCACGATCTCATCCACGGTTTCGCCTTTGATTCGCAGGGCCGCCATAAAGGCACCGATCTGCGCCGGGGTCGCCCTTCCGGTCAGGATTGTATCCATGACGCGTTTCATTTCCTCTTCGGTGAGACTTTCCTTCTTGATGAGTTTGGCAATGGCCGATCGCATCTTCTCCCTCCTTGTTCAGGGGTTCAAAAAAGGGCCGTGCGCTTCGCACGGCCCTTTTTGAAAAAAAAGACCGTGCGCTTTGCCCGCCCACGGTCTTGATTGTGTTTTTTCGTTTCTATTTTATCTGAAGAACAACACCCCCCGCCGGCAAGGCCCCCTGCGGTTGCCTTGCCACCACCAGTTTCTTTCCTTTGTCATGGCAGGTATGTCTGCAACAATTCGCATGGTGATGGTCTGACTCGCTTCGAAGTCCTTTTAGGACAACCGATTGTCCCTGTCAAGATGAAAAAAGCGACCCTTTGCCATCACCAGCCCTGAACCCGGCCTCCTACCGGGTGCAGACGGCCGATATTTCCAGGCGCGCGTCCTTGGGAATGCGGGATACCTCCAGGGTCTCCCGGGCAGGGGGGGCGTCTCCGAAATAGGTGCCGTAGACGCTGTTGAATCGGGGAAAATCCTCCATGTCGGCCAGAAAACAGCTGCATTTCACCACATCTTTCAGGGTGAAGCCCGCCGCCTCGATGATCGCTTTCAGATTGTTCAGGACCTGCCTGGCTTGTTTTTCGATATCGCCTTGAACAAGGGTTCCGGTCTCCGGATCAATGGGGATTTGTCCTGAAACAAAAAGGAGATCTCCGCACCGGACGGCCTGGGAATAGGGGCCGATGGCTGCCGGCGCCTTTTTTGTGGAAATGATCGCTTTCATGCTTTCCTCCTTGCTTTCAAACGATGAAATGCGGTGGTTTTGTTCTTATACCGCAAGGGGCCTCCATTGACAAACAGGCGGCCTTTCATTAGAATCGAACCCTTTCGAGACGCTTTCAAAATCTCTTTGAAACCCGTTCAAAAAAGGGGGCGGCCGATGGAAGCAAACAGACGATGGGACGATTTCCTAGTCGCGGAACACGAAATGATCGAAAGGGGCATGGCGGTCTTGAAATCCTGCCTGGAAGCGGTGGAAGACGGGTCCTACGACCGGATCAAAATGAGTCGCAGCATCGATTTCCTGTTGGAATTCGGGGACAAGATGCACAACAAGAAGGAAGAAGACCTCCTCTTTCCCCTGATGGAAAAACGCGGCATTCCCGTTGCCGGCGGTCCCATCGGGGTGATGCTTCAGGAACACGAAGCCGAAAGAGCGCTTTTGAAGAAAATGCTCTCCCAGGTTCCCGACCTGGCCCAGGCCCCGGCCCATGTCCGCACCCGTTTTAAAAACGAAGGGCTTGATTACCTCAAGATCCGGGCCGACCACATCTGGAAAGAAAACGACGTCCTTTACCCCATGGGAAGGCGCGTCTTCCAGGACCCTGACAATGCCTTTCTCCTGGAAGGGTTCGACCGGATCGACACGGAGACCTACGGCTCCGATGCCAAGAGCCGGTATCTCCAGATGCTGGAGGAAGCGGAAAAGGGCGCGGCGGCGAAGAAAGGGCTCATCCGGGGGCTTTCCTACGATCAGATCGAGGCGATCCTGGAGACGCTTCCCTTTGAAATCACCTTCGTGGACGCCGACGATACCGTGGCCTATTTCAACCGCCTGGACAAGCCCAAGATCTTTCCCCGCACCCGTTCGGTGATCGGCCGCAAGGTGGAAAAATGCCACCCTGAAAAAAGCGTGGAGAACGTGCTTCGTATCGTGGATGGATTCAAAACCAAAACCCTGGACAAGGCGGAATTCTGGATCGATTTCAGGGGCGACAAGGTCCTGATCCGGTATTTTCCAGTCTTCGACGCCCAGGGCACCTATATGGGGGTCCTGGAAGTCACCCAGGGCATCGGCAAGATCCAGTCCCTTTCAGGAGAAAAGCGCCTCCTGGATGCCGATGGATGAAGGCCTGAGATCCTCCTAACCGAAAAGCCGCGCCAGTTCATCCCGCTCAAAGTGCGGCCAGGGGACCGGATTCCCGCCGGAGAAGGCTTCGATGCCCGATCCGGCCTCCAGCACTTCTCCGATGCAGGCCACCGGGACGCGCGCCCGCTTCAGAGCCGCCATGAGCCGTTTGGAAACCCCGGCGCTGCAGGCAATCAAAAGGCTTCCCGAACCGATGAGCCCCAAGGGATCCAGCCCCAGGAGGCTGCAGATTTTTTGGGTTTCGGGATAGACGGGAATCCGGTCCACGTCAACGCGGAGGCGGCGGTGTCCGGCAACACCCAGTTCCGCCACCGCCGTGGCCAGCCCCCCTTCGGTCACATCGTGCATGGCGTGCACCTCGTCGAAATCGGAGGCAATGCCGGCTTCCTTGAGCACGCTGATATGGGAAAGAAGGTTGCGGCAATGTTGAATCTCTTCCCGGGTCATGCCGGATGCCGCCAGACGCTCCGTGAATTCCCGGGCGATAATGGCCGTTCCCTCCACGGCCACCGACTTGGTCAGCAGGAGGGTATCCCCGGATCTCATGGATTTTTTGTCGACAAAGCGTTTCTGAGATACGGTCCCTGCCACCGACGCCGTGATCACGGGCCGCGTCACGGCGTCGGTGATCTCGGTATGGCCTCCCACCAGGGTGATCCCGAAGGCCTTTGCCACCTGGGCCAGTTCCGCCATCACCTTTTGGATCTCCCAGGGGACCGTTCCACAGGGAAAAAGCAAGGTGGTCAAGAGCCAGCGGGGGGTGGCCCCCGAAGTGGCGATGTCGTTGGCATTGACGGCCACGGCATACCGACCCAGGGATTCGCTGACAAAAGTGATGGGATCCGATTTTAAAATGATCAGTTCGGTGCCGGCGACTTCGACAGCCGCCACATCCTCCCCCACCCCTGGAAAGAGCACCACCGAGGGGTCGTCCCGGGGCAGGGTCTTGAGAAAGGCCTGGAGCATGTCGTTGGGGAGCTTGCCTGGTCCCAGGGGTAGCCCCAGCCGGACGATGTCCACAAGTTCGCCGAGGCGGGATATGACAAAGTCGCTGGAAGGATCTTCAACGTCAGGGACCTCTTTTTGCTTTAACAGGACCGTCCATGCCCCGGCGCCGTTTCCGGCCTGGATATCGAAGACATAATCGCCCACCACAAGCACTTCCTCAGGTTTCACGTCCAGCTTCCGGGCCGCAAGCAGGACCGCCTCGGGACTGGGCTTGGGCGCCGCCGAAGCCTCCCGGGAAAGGATCACATGAAAATCCGAAGGGTCCAGGGCCTTGAAATTCTCCAGGCTGCGCAGGATGGATTGCCTGCTGTTGCGGCTGATGATCCCGGTCTTGAGCCCTTTTTCTTTGAGCCATTGAATGACGGCTTGGCTGCCTTCGTTGGGAACAGCCCTCGCTGCGGCTTCGGCCTCGAAGGCGTCCAGGATCCGGAAAGCCCGATCCCTTTGCCCCCGGCCGGGAAGGGATGCGATAAACTCCAGGATCGGCGCCTTGGCGGGACACCCCATGGCCCTTTTCATCCGGGGAAAATCCAGCGCGCCGGGCCGGGTCAAGGTTCCGTCGAAATCAAAAAGGACGGCTTTGACGTTCAAGGATGCGGATTTCACCGGCCATGCCTTTTGCATGAAGGCGTGCTTCTGCTTCTTTCGAACCGTCAGCCCTCAGATATACCGATCCACCAGCTCGGTGATGAACCTTTCCACACCGTCTCTCCCTTCGGTCTTCTGGACCTCGGCGACGAGATTCTGCAATTTCCGGTAGGTGGCGGGATCCCGCCGGAGATCGTCCGTGGAGTGATACGCCCCGCCGCGCCTGCCGATGCGGTAGATCAACCGATCCTCATCCGGCAGCGCCAGGTACTTGTCGATGACCGCCAGCATCTTCGCCTTGTCTTGCGGGAGGCTTCCCGTCACCTCTTCCAAAAGGTTCATGATGTGGTCGCTCGTCACCGTGGAAGTGATTCCGTCCAGGCCCTGGATGAAGCGCTTGATCTCCTCGGCGACACCGTCATCGGTTTGCAGGGTAAAGGCGCCGTCGGCGAGTTTCTCGTATAGGGGCACATGGCGGGGGACCCGGAGGCTGCGCAACCGGATGAAATGGGGGTTGATCTCATTGAGGACCCGGGCCGTGGCGTCGGCATGCTCCCGCCACATGGCCTGCCCCCCCAGTCCGGGCATGACGTACTCGGAAAGCTCCATTTGGGCTTGGATCAACTTCTTCCCCGCCTCCACGTGCTGGGCGGCGCGCACCCCCTTTTTCATCAGTTTCAACAAGGGGTCATACCCGGTCTCCAGGCCGATATGCACCCGATCCAACCCGGCGTCCCGGATCTTTTTCAACGACGCCACCGATTTCCGGATCACGGTCCGGGACCGGGAATAGGTGGTCACCCGGGTGATCTCCGGGAATTTATCCCTGAGGAACTTGAGGACCTGGACCAGGTCGTCGGTTTTCATGATCAAATTGTCGGCATCCTGCAAAAAGCAGGCACCGGTGCCGTAGTACAGCCAGAGCGCCACGCTCCGGAAGCTGCTGCTGTAAGTGCCGCTGTTGAGAACGGCGCTGACCACCGCATCGTTGATTTCCCCGCTGTAGCCCATGCGCCAGGAAAGGGCCTTGATTTCATCGGCCATGTCCTTTGCCGTCTGGATGTCCGCCTGGATTTCTTCCACGCTTCTTAAGGAAAACTTTCGGCCCTTGTACACCGGGCAAAAGAGGCACTGGTTCCAGGGACAGTTCCGGGTCACCCGCAACAAGAGGCTCCGGGCTTCATTGGGGGGCCGGATGGGCCCCTGCTCGAATTTCAAGGCGTTTTGTCGGGTCTCCATGGTCTTTTCCACGCTCCGGGTATGGCCGTTTTGGCTGAAACGAGTTTTAAAAATGCAGGTAAACAGTTCCTGCGCGGTTTTTGGCACCGCCACTTTTCAAAAGATAATTCCAAAAAATGAATCAGCAAATAAAGATTTCAAGCGGAACCTTGCTGAGGAGCCGGTACCCCCTTTCTGTCACGCAAAAGACACTCTCCACCCCGGCGGCATAGCGGTCCTTGAAGACGATCTTGGGCTCCAGGGCAAAGGTCATTCCCGGCTTCAACACATCGGACTTCCCCCGGGCGATGATGTAGGGTTCGATGAGTTCGAGGCCGATGCCGTGCCCAATGAAACGGACCTGGTAGCCTTTCGGACCCAGGTACTGGTCTTCATAGCCCCTCTTTTTGGCCAGATCCAGCCCGTGTTGGAAGAGTGCTCCGGTGGTCACCCCCGGTTTCACCCTTTCCAGGACCGCGTCATGGATTTCCATGGCGGCGTGGCAAGCCTTTTGGGCCTCTTTGGGCATGGACCCGATGGCGAACATGCGCGTTTCATCCATGTGATAGCCGTTTAAGACCGACCCCAGATCCACCATGATCGGTTCTCCGGAAGCCAGGGGTTTCCTCCCCGCGCCCGAGGGAAACGCCGCCGAGGTGCCTTCTCCGCTGGCGGCGGCATCCAGGACGCCCGGCATCCCCCCGCTTTTCCCGGAAAGCACATGCCAGGGATAGGCGCCGCCGCTTTGAAAACTCCGATCCATGAGCATCCCGCCGTGGCCCAGCTTCCGGGCGAAGGTCTCGAACATGCCGGCAAACTCCATCTCCGAAAGTCCCGGCCGGATGACGGCACGCATATGCTCGAAGGTTTTCCGGCTCATCTCGGCCGTTTGTTCCATCTGCTCAATTTCCCACGCGGACTTGATGCCTCTGACCTTCAGGATGAAAAAAGAGGCATCCACGATCCGTTTTGCCGGAAAAAGGCCCTTGTAAAATTCAAATTCCCGCACCGGAAGGACATCCAGCTCAAGGCCCAATACGGAAGGCAGGTGTCCGAAAAGATCGTGGATTTTCCCGGGCACGGCCTTGACAGAGGAAATCTCGACCACATGGGTCAGGGCGGATTCCCTTCTGGCCCGGGGAAAATACCGTTTCACCATCAAGAGGGGTTCGCCGCTTGCCGGGATGTAAAGGAAGCCGTTTTGGGCCGTTCCTGAAAAGTAGAAAAGATCCACCCGCTGGAGAATCAAGAGGCCGGGGATCTCGGCCTTGTCCATTTCCCTTTGAAGGCTTTGGATCCGGCTTTGAATCTCGGTTTCAGGGACCCGAAAGGGTTTTTCCCGGAGCATCTTTCATCCATCCCGGTCTGCCCGGCTGCACGTCACGGTTCGGTCTCCCCATGGGGGCCGCTCACCTGGAACATCCGTCTTGCCGCCTTTCCCGAGTCGCCTTTCAACGGTGCGCAGAAAGTCTGGCAAGGACAGGAAAGCTATAAAAAGGGGATGGGCTTGCCGGTTTTATACAGCAATGCCTGGCAGGTGGCGATCAAGGTCTCGTCCGAATCCTTGACCGTAATTTGATAGCCGGCGGTCCTTTTCGTCCGGCTCACTTCCCGGGCCTCCGCCCTCAAGCGCGTTCCCGGCGGGGGACTGGAAACGTACGTGACATTCACATTGAGGGCTACACCGATGGTGCCGTCCGTTTGACCCACGGTCTGAAAGGCTTCGTCCATGAGGGCAAAGAGGGCGCCGCCGTGGGCCCGCCCGTAAATATTGTTCATCCTTTCCGGGTCAAAGACCATTTCCACCGCGGAAAAGCCTTCTTCCAGTTCCACCAGCTGCATGCCGAAGGTCCTGGCAAAAGGCTCTGTGGCCACCCTTTCATAAATGGCCTTTTTGACCGATGGATCCATTTTCAGCGCCTGGGGTCAATCCGACTTCTTGGAGGCTTTTTCGCTTTCCACCTCGGCGATTGAGGCCATGAAATCTTCGGAAAACGCCTCTAGGATTTGCTCTTCTTTCCCAAATTCCGAGACTTCGGTGGCCACGTTTTTCCCGATGCCGTAATCCACCTCCCATCCCTTCTTCCTAAGCAGTTCGACGACTCTTTCCGCGTCTTCCCGGGTGGCGTCCCCGCCGATGTTCTGTTCTGCGATAAAAAATTTCATCATTCAACCTTCTTTACAGATTCAGGGGCTTCCATGGAGGTATCCATTGAATCAATGCATCAGGCCACATCCGGCGGAGAATCGTTTTTTCCTTTGGCTTTCAAGGCCTTTTCCTCTGCGTCGCTCTTGAGATAGTCGTACCACCTGCCCGTATAGCCGCATTGGATGATGTCCCTGATTTTCTTGATGAGATAGGCATGGGTTTCGGCCTCCCCGTCCCGCCGCAATCGAAAAGCAATGAGGCGCTGGAGGTTCTTATCGCGCCGCTGGCGATCCGGCACCATCCGCAGGGTCCGCTGGAGCATGGCCCGGAACGGTCCGTCCTGCTCTTCAATGGCGATGATTTTGGCTGCCATGGGGGCTCCCGAAACCTTGATTTTTTATTATAATATCTTTTACCCGCCCTGGCAAACGAAAAGGCCTCATTTGGGCACCGGTACTTTTTTAAAACGATGAATCGGGACATAAAACACACATCAAAGGCATAGGGCGTCTCTTCCGGATACCATCGGATGCCGCCAAGTTCCGTGGATTCGAAATGCTGCCCGGTAAAAAGGCGCTCCAGCGGTCCCTTTGTCTCCCCGTTTTCAATGAAAATGTCGATATCCCGGGTGATCGGCGCTCTGCCGTGGATCTTTTCGATGATCCGGTTCCGCAGCGCCCCGCCCACGACGACCGGGCGGGCGTCTTCCGGAAGCATGTGCATCAAGCGCGCCATGGGACCGGCGATTTCCGGAGATGCGACAAACCCCTGAATCCATCGCCTTACCGTATTCACATCCATCCCAAACCCCTCGTTCGTGCCGGGCAGGGCGACCCGCCGTTGTTTCCTTTGATCGCCATATGATCCGCCCCCTTAAAGTTCAAATCAAAACCAAAAAGAAAATTTCCTCGGCCCACGTTCTTGGTCTTGACGATCGAGTTTGCTGATGGCAAACTAAGGCCATGGACCAAATGGAAGCAGAAGGGCGGACCCTGGCGCGGGCCATTGCCAAAAACATTCGAAAACAACGGCTCAGGGCGGGCTGGACCCTGGAGCGCCTGGCCAAAGTCACCGGACTTTCCAAGGGCTATCTTTCCCAGATCGAAAACAACGAAAAGACCCCGGCCATCAATACACTGACAAAAATCGCCTTCGGGCTGGGGGTAAACGCCGTGGATCTGATCACCGGCCGGACCGGGGCCGCGGATCCCAAAAAGTTCGAGCTGGTGCGGTGCCGGGACCGCAAGACCATCTCCTGTATCGGCGCCGCTGAAGGTGCCGTCTATGAGTCTTTCGGATTCACACGACCCCGCCGAATGATGGACGCTTACATCGTCACCGTCAGCCATGTGTTTCCCGAAAAGCCCCTGGTTCACAGCGGCCAAGAGATCGCCTATGTCCTGGAAGGGGCCCAGGAGTTTTTCTACGACGGACAAATCCATGCCATGGAAGCCGGGGATGCCGTCTATTTCGATTCCGATCGCCCCCACATGGCCCGGAGCACGGGAGATGCCCCGGCCAGAGTCTTCGTGGTCTTTTTCAACCCCGTGAGCCGGGAATAGGGCGGGGTCCTTTTGTTTTCAATGAGCAAACAGTGTGGATGGCCATGAAAAAAACAAGCCTTTTAAAAAAGTATATCCTGGAAGATGATATCCTGGTCATGCCCGGTGCCCACGACGTCCTTTGTGCGCGCATCATTGCAAAGAGCGGTTTCAAGGCCTTGACCATGGGCGGCTTTTCCGTATCGGCCGCCCTTTTGGGCCAGCCTGATGTCTCTCTTTTAACCCTCACGGAGATGGCCGACTGCTATCGCCGTGTGGCGGATGCCGTGGAGTTGCCGCTTTTCGTGGACGGCGATACCGGCTTTGGAGGGGTCCTCAATGTCAGGCGCACGGTGAGGGAAATGGAAAAAGCCGGCGTGGCGGGAATGTTTATCGAGGATCAGGTCTTTCCCAAGCGCTGCGGGCATATGGCGGGCAAGGAAGTCATCGCCCCCCAGGAGATGGTGGCCAAGGTCAAGGCGGCCGTGGACACCCGGGTGGATCCGGATTTCATCATCATGGCACGCACCGATGCTTTGGCAGTCAACGGCCTGGAAGACGCCGTCGAGCGGGGCAACCTCTATCGCCGGGCCGGGGCCGATCTCATATTCGTGGAAGCGCCCACCAGCGTGGAGCAGATGAAAGCCATCACTTCCGGAGTGGATGCGCCCACCCTGGCCAACAACATCGAAGGGGGCCTCAGTCCCCTTTTGAGCGCGGCAGAACTCCAGGAGATCGGATACAGTGCGGTGGTCTATCCCGTGGCCGCCACCTTTGCCATGGCCCGATCGATCCTGGATCTCATGGGGGAAATCAAGACAACAGGGACCAGCCGGGGGTTTTTGGACCGGATGCTCGATTTCGGGCAGTTCACCCGTCTGGTGGGGTTGGAGGATCTGCGCCGGATAGAAAGGCGCTATGACGCGTAACCCGCAATAAAACGGAAAGGAGAAAACCATGAAAAAGACAAGCTTCCTTTTACTGGTCCTGATCTTTGCCGCCGCAGGCCTTGCAACACCTGGCACGGCTTCGGCGGCCGGAGCGTTGCAGATGACCTTTGCCAGCACCACACCGCCCAAGAGCAACCTGGAAATCGCCTCCCAAAAGTTCGTGGAAACCATCGCCAAGCAAACCCGGGGGCGGATCAAAATCAAACATTACGGCGCCGGATCCTTGTACAATGCCAAATCCATCATGCCGGCCATATCGAATGATCAGGTGGATTTGGGCATTTTACACGTGGCCCTGGTGGGGCGGCGTTCGCCGGTTTTGGAATTCATCGGCTCCTTCGGCGCCCAGGGTTGCTGGAACGGGGACGCCCATTACTTCCGTTTCCTGGATGACCCCCAGACCCGGGAAATCGCCTCTGCGGAGTTCGAAAAGTATTTCAACAGCAAGCTTCTGGCACCGCTCACCTTCGGCAAGGGCTTGGTGGGACGCCGCGACAAACCCATCAAGAAGGTGTCGGACTACAAGGGCCTTAAAATGCGCACCTCGGGCACGGCCCAGGCCACCATGTACAAGGCCCTGGGGGCTGTTCCGGTGGGACTCAGCGCCAAAGAAATCTACACCGCCCTCCAGCGGGGCACCATCCAGGGGGCCACGTCGGGCATCTCCCGCTGGCGGCGCAGCAAACTCTACGAAGTGGCGCCCTATTTGACCATCGATCCCACGTTGCCTTATCTGAGCATGTGGCTGGTCATTAACAAGAAGGCCTGGGGCAAGCTCTCTCCCGGGGATCAAAAGATCTTTCTTTCCGCCGCCAAGGAGCTTCAACAGTGGACGCGCGATTTTGCCCGCAAAGAGACCCAAGACGATCTGGCCTTTTTGAAGACCAAGGCCAAGGCGTTGGTGGAATTGAGTCCTGACCAAAAAACGCTTCTCATCGACACCGTGAAGCCGGCCATGAAACAATTTGCCCAACAACACCTGAAAGACCGCTTTGACGAGCTTTGGGGCCTTTTGGAAAAGAACAAATAATACAGCCGGGTTTTCATGCGTGTAAGGGCACAGGGGACTGTGCCCTTACACGGACTTGAACATGCGGGGATCATGGCCGACCAGGAGAACAGTCACACCC
>JALVQN010000049.1 GCA_027025555.1 Desulfobacterales bacterium | reverse complement strand
AAGCCCACCCCCAGCACACCGCCCACCGCGGCATGGGTCGTGGATACCGGGAGTCCCAGTTTGGAGGCGATGAGCACGGTGGTGGCGGCGGCGAAATCCACGGAAAATCCCCGGGTGTTGCTCAATGTGGTAATCTTTTCTCCCAGGGTTTTCATGACCCGGGAGCCCGCCATGGCGATGCCGCAGACGATCCCGACGCCTCCAAAAAACAGCAGGAAAACAGGCACCGGCACCTTTGCGCCCACGGTACCGGTTCTGACCAGGAAATAAATCACGGCCAAAGGACCGATGGCATTGGCCACGTCGTTGGCGCCCTGGGACAACGCCACATAGCAGGATGTGCCGATCTGGATCTTCCGGAAGATTTCCTCCACGTCTTTTTGATGGGGTTTCAGGGTGCGTCTGACGAGGCGCGTTGCCAACAGGCCGATGGCGATGGCGGCAAACAGGGCGAGGGGCAAGGCGAAGGTCATCCGGATGCCGAGTTTTTTCCCCAAGGGCGTCTTCAGAAAAAAAGAAAGGATGACGATAAGCACGGCGATGCCGATGAAAACGGGGGCCCGGTTCAGGGCCCTTTCAAAGGCGTTGCCGTGTTCGAGGATCGAACTGACAATCGACTTGAAGATCACAAAGGCAATCGCCATGCTGAATACCGGCGAAATGATCCAGCTGGCCACCACGGCAAGGAGCTTTCCCCAGCGGACCACATCAACTCCGCCGGCCATGATGCCGAATCCGATCATGGCGCCGACGATGGAATGGGTGGTGGAGACGGGGAGCGATTTCCAGGTGGCAAAGGAGACCCATAATGCGGCGGCCAAAAGGGCGGCCAGGGATCCGATAAGCGCCAGATGGGGATCGGTGAGGACATCGGTGGAGATGATTCCCTTTCGGATGGTGTTGGTGACATGGGAGCCGATAAACGTGGCCCCGACAAGATTGAGGATACCGGCAATGAACACGGCCTGCCGGAGGGTGATGGCCTTTGCGCCCACGGCCGTGGCCATGGAATTGGCCACATCGTTGGCGCCGATGTTCCAGGCCATGTAGAAACCGAAAACAAAGCCGATGATCAAAACGATCTGTTCAAAAGCCATGGCGTTTTCAGGGCGCCTGTCCTTGCCTCCTCCTTTCCGTATCGCCGCCGTCGTCAGCCGGGTGTAAGAATCGGCCGGGGGCGTTTTCCCCGCCCCGGTTTCTTTACCAAGGCTTTGATGTCCACGCAAATGCAAAATGAAGCGCGGCAGGGCATTCACGCCCGGATGCCTGCAGGGCGGCGCGCGGGACCTTGCGTCGCACGCCGCAGCCGAGCCCACTGGGCCCTCCGGGAAAAAAAGGCGTTAAAAAATCAGCGATAAAAGCGCCGCGTGCCGTTTGATTGAAAACGACGGCGGGCGTCGGAGCGGGTCCGGGCCACCTGTTTTTTTAAAGTATGCTTTGGAATGTCCTGAAGAAATTGCGACGGGCGATTCAAAATTCTGCCGGTGCTCCTGTCGAACACCTCTTCCGGATAGATAAAAAAGAGATTTTCTTTGGCCCGCGTGGCGGCCACATACATGAGACGGAGTTCTTCTTCCAGGGCATGAGGCTGGAGAGTGGACTGAAATGTGGGGAAACGCCCCTCAAGGGTGTAAATGATGAAGACGGTATGCCACTCGAGGCCCTTGGCCGAATGGATGGTGGAAAGGGTGAGACGCTCTTTTCCGGTTTCAGGAAGATACAAAACCGTCCCCGAGCTGGTGTTCGGCGGTTCCAGCGCCATGTCGGCCAAAAACGCCTCCAAGGAGGCATACCGGTCCATGAGGACCAAAACCTGCTCCAATTCTTTGGTTCTTTTGGGATGATCTTCGTAGTGGCTCCTTAAAAGCGGAAGGTAATACCGGAGCACCCCTTCACCGGTTTCCACCGGAGACGAATTTTCTTCAAAGACCGCCTTGAACATTTCCTTGAGCGGATGGATTCCCTCCGGATGAAAGGTGTCGTCATCGAGGGCATAAAAACCGCCAAGCCCGGCATCCTTAGAGACGATGGCCTGAAAGATCTTCTCTGCGGTTTTAGGGCCGATGCGTTCAAGAAGCATGAGGATCCGAAGCCAGCTGAGCTTGTCGTAAGGATTCACCATGACTTTCAGATATGCCAGGAAATCCTTGATATGAGCGGCTTCGGCGAACTGAAACCCGCCCACTTTGACAAAAGGGATGCCGCTTCGCTTCAGTTCGACCTCCAAATCAAAGGAATGAAAACCGGACCGGAAGAGAACCGCCATCTGGCTCAAAGGCACACCGCCTGCCTGGAGGCGGCGCACCTCTTCCACCACGAATCGGGACTGGGTGTTTTCATCTTCGGCCCGGATCAGACACGGGATGTTTCCCCCGGATTTCTTCGTAAATAACCGCTTTGGATAACGTTCTTCCGCTTTTTCAAGGATGGCGTTGGCCACCTGCAGAATCGGTTGCACACTGCGGTAGTTTTGTTCGAGGCGGAGGATGCGTGTGTTTTTAAACCGTTTGGGAAAGTCCATGATGTTTTGAATGTCGGCGCCCCTGAAGGCGTAAATGCTCTGGGAGTCGTCCCCAACGGCCATAATGTTTTCGTGGCTTTCGGCCAAGAGGTAGAGCAACTCGGCCTGGATGCGATTGGTATCCTGGTATTCATCCACCATGATGTACCGATAGGTGGAAGAAACACGCGCACGGATGTCTTCATGTTCCGACAAAAGCCGCTTGGCATAAACCAAAAGATCATCATAGTCCAAAAAATGGTGTAAAAGCTTGTAGTGAATGTATTTTGTGGAAATGGTGCGGACGACTTCCGTGTATTCCAAAAGGTGGGAAAAATGGTCCGCCACGGCATCTTCGACGGAGATCTCTTTGTTTGCGGACATGCTGAAGATTTGGGCAAGGGTTTTGGGTTTTGGAAATGAACGGATCTTTTTAGAGACGCCCAGCTGCTGTTTCACCATTG
Organism: Desulfobacterales bacterium; assembly: GCA_027025555.1. Taxonomy (GTDB): domain Bacteria; phylum Desulfobacterota; class Desulfobacteria; order Desulfobacterales; family UBA2156. The sequence goes on along the minus strand of JALVQN010000049.1, from coordinate 14,441 downwards.
AAATCAGGTGGTGCGAATCGGCCCGATCCAAGATTGAAAAAGAAGGGTTGATCTTCAAATGCCTGGCATATTTTTTTATGAGCATATTGGAAAAGGCGTGGAAAGTACCCCCGGCAATCTGGGCGCAACGGGCGTCCAACAGCCGGGAAGCCCTGTCTAACATTTCCGATGCCGCTTTCCTTGTGAATGTCAGCAGTAAAATGGAACGGGGAGAAATCCGGTCTTCCACCAACCGGGCCGCCCGATGGGTCAGGGTCCGGGTTTTACCGGAACCGGCGCCGGCGATCACCAGAAGGGGCCCGCTTGTATGCTCCACCGCTTCTCTCTGGGACTTGTTAAGTGCTGTAAGACAAGAATGAAAAGTGGAATTGGCCATATGCAATCGCTGTGAAGGAATTGTTTGGCTGGTACTGATCCGGAAAAACAGGGCGGCTCCGACGCATCTTGTTTTCGAGCCGCTTTTTTCACATACAACCTTCAATGTCAACACATATGAAAAAAAAGAAAAGAAAAAGAGAAAACGCCTTGACTTCCCTAAAAAAATGGTCTACTGCTTTTGAAGTAACATGAGTATGGACATCAAAAGGAGGAAAAAAACCGATGAAAAAGAATGAAAAGCAACTCAGGGCCATCGCAAAGCAACTCCAATCCCTGGCGGAAAAGGTTGAAAAACTGGCCAGCCTGTCGGCCCAGGAAAAGCCGGTGAAAGCCGCCGCGAAACCCAAGGCGAAAAAGGCCGCCACAGCTAAAAAAGCCGCGCCGAAAAAGGCCGCGCCGGCGAAAACCACCGTTCTTGACACCGTGTTCAATGTGATCAAAAGATCCAAAAAGGGAATCAGCATCGCCAATATCAAAAAGAAAACAGGCCTTGAAACACGCCAGCTCAGCAACGCCCTCTACAAGCTGACCAAGAAGGGGAGCATCAAAACAGAATCCAGGGGTGTTTACTCCAAGACTTGACACGCCTTTTTCCCAGAGAGCAAAAGCCTTCCCCCGGACTCACGAGATGAGGCATCAGGGGAAGGCTTTTTCTTTTCCCGCTTGCAGGCGGCAACGTCCTGTCTTATGTTCAAAAATATCTGTCACCCCACTGGACCGCGGTTTTATTGAAACGGAAAAATGAAAGACCTGCCCGGTTGATAGTTTCGGAGAGAAATTCGGGAAAATGCATCCGCAACGCTTATTGCAAATGAAAAGACGGCCGGGCAGGTTTCTTTTGGCGTTCTTTTTGCCGGTCCTGTCCATTTTTCTTTCAGTACATGGGGGGCAAGCGCGTCTTCTGTCGAATGCCCGAAACGCCCGGGCGCTTTCAGAAAGCCCTCCCCGGAAAGCCCCGTCCGCCCTGTGGCCCCACGAACGAAGTGATCTGGCGCCGGATCCCGCCGTCCACTTCGCAAGGCTTGAAAACGGCTTCCGCTACGTGCTCATGAAGAACAGAAAGCCCAAAGGGCGGGTGAGCATGCATCTGGATGTACAGGTGGGATCGGCCCATGAGGATGACGATGAGCAGGGGATTGCCCATTTTCTGGAGCACATGGTCTTCAACGGCAGCACCCATTACCCCCCCGGTGAGCTGGTTAAATACTTCCAGAGGATCGGCATGCAATTCGGGCCGGATGCCAACGCCCACACCAGTTATTTTGAAACCGTATACGACATCCTTTTGCCCAAAGCGGATGTGAAAAGCATCGACGAGGCCTTGGTGATCTTCAAGGACTTTGCACAAGGCGCCCTCTTGCTGGAATCCGAAATCGACCGGGAGCGGGGTGTGGTGTTGGCGGAAAAAAGGGAGCGGGATTCTGCCGCTTACCGCACCTATGTCAAGGTCATGAAATTCGAATTCCAAGACTCCCTTCTATCCAGGCGCTTTCCCATCGGAAAAGAAGAGGTGCTTTTAAAACTCAACCGGGAAAAGGTGAAAAGATTCTACGACCGATGGTATCGACCCGACAAGATGATCCTGGTGATGGTGGGCGACTTTGATATCCAATCTGTGGCGTCCAGGATTGATCGGCGTTTTGAGGACCTGCGCGTCCGCGGTGCAATCAGAAGCGATCCCGAACTCGGAAAGATCCGCCATCAAGGGATCAAGCCTTTTTATCATTTCGAAGCCGAATCCGGGGGCACGGAAGTGAGCATTGAAGTGATCAAGCAGGTCCCCAGGCGCCCGGATACGGAAGCGTTGAAGGTGGCCGCTTGGAAAAGAGAGGTGGCCAACCGGATTGTCCAGGATCGGCTGGACGCCGTTCTGGCGGCCCCGGACCCGCCCTTTTCTTCGGCATCGATTTCCAGCGGTCTCTTTTTAAGCCGGATCGAATACGCCCAGATCAGCGCCGAATGCCAACCGGATCAGTGGGAGAGGGCCCTTGCCGTTTTGGAGCAGACCCTGAGACAGGCCCTGGAGTTCGGTTTCTCCACATCCGAAGTCCGGCGCGTGAAAAGAGAGATTGCAGCCGAAATGGACAGGGCCGTCCGAGGGGCTGCCACGCGCAACAGCCGGCACCTGGCCCGCAAACTGATCGCCGGCCTCAACAACGGAAGAGTCTTCCGCTCTCCCCGGCAAGAAAAAGCCCTTTTTGAAGCCGCTGCCCCCGGGCTGACGCCCGAAGGGGTTCATGAAGCCTTCAAGGCGGCCTGGAAGGCGAATCACCGGCTCGTCCTTGTCACCGGAAACGCCGATCTTTCGGAATCGGGTGGCGCTGCTGAAGCGCGGATCCGAAGGGCTTTCGAACAAAGCCAGGAGGTCGTGGTGAAACGCCCGGAGTCTCCGAAGACGGTCCGGTTTCCCTACCTGCCGGAGCCCAAACAAACCGGAAAGATCCTCCAAAAGAAAGAGATTCCGGATTTGGGCATCCTCCAGGTGGACTTTGAAAACGGACTCCGCTTAAACCTGAAACGGACCGATTTTGCCGCCAATACCGTACAAGCCACCCTGGCCTTTGGCTTCGGAAGGTCCGCCGAACCGGAAAACCGCCCCGGCCTCGGGATCTTCACAGAAGCCCTGATCAATGAAAGCGGCGTGGGACGCCTCAACCGGCATGAACTGGACCAGGCCCTGGCCGATAAAAACACGAGTGTGTTTTTTCGCGTGGCCGAGGGACATTTTGCCCTGAAAGGCACCACCGTCACCAAGGAAGTCCGGCTGATGTTCCAGTTGATGCGGTCCTACCTGCTGGATCCCGCCTATCGCCGAGAGGCTTCCCGGCTGGTCATGGAACGTTTCCGTCAAGTCTACGCCGAGATGGACCATTCCGTGGAAACGGCCCGGAGGCTGTTGGGACCCCGCTTCCTCGCGGGGGATGACGGGCGGTTCGGCTACCCTCCCCCGGAGGCCTTCAGGCACCTTTCTTTAGCCGATGCCAGGGACTGGCTTTCCGTCTTTTTGAAAAAAGCCCGGCTCGAATTGTCGGTTGTCGGGGACATGGATAGGGATGCGGTCCTTGCCCTGGCCTCCCGATATTTCGGGAGCCTTCCGGCCCGGCCGGGCCTTGTTCGACCCAGGCCGGTTTCCGGGATCCGGTTTCCCGCCGGGAAAACCCGGATTTTCCCCGTGGACACGAAAATTCCAAAAGCCCTGGTGGTCCTTGCCTATCCCACGGAGGATCTCTGGAACATTCGACGGACTCGGCGCCTGAATATTTTGGGAGAGGTGCTTTCCGAAAGACTCCGGGAAGGCATCCGTGAAAAGCAAGGGGCGGCCTATTCCCCGGTGGCCTATCACCAGCCCAGCCGCACCTACACGGGGTATGGTGTGTTATTCGCCATGGTGTACACGACTCCCGGCACCGTGAACCGGTTGATTTCAGAGATCCAGGCCATCGCCGCCACGCTTGCACGCTCAAAAATCACCGTGGAAGAACTTCAGCGGACCGTGGGACCGGTAAAGACAAGCATCAAGGACATGAGGCGCAGGAACGGTTACTGGCTCAACACGGTCCTGACGGGCTCCCGGGAGCATCCCGAACAACTGGAGTGGAGTCGGACCCTTCTTTCCGATTACGCCGCCATTTCACCCGAGCAGATCTCCCGCCTTGCCGGCACCTACCTGAGAAACAATCGTGCCGCCATCATGGTTTTCAAGCCCAAAAAACCGTTGTAACGGCGCCGGGCCGGCACCTACCCGTCGATACCTGCACGGGGGCGGGGTCGTTTTGACCCAGGGGACTCCGCCTTCCCCCAACAGGGTGCCGGGGTTATTTTAGATTTAAAAAGTAGGATTTATTTCCTTGATTTGAGCCCGTTCCTCTTGTAAGAATCCATTTCTTGACAATTGCGGGACAATGCATGAAGCCAAACACCTCAAATTCAGTGCTTGAAAAAACGTGGGATTTTTTTTCATCGGTCCGGCTCACGGTGGTCCTTTTGCTCACTTTGGCCGCCACCTCGATCATCGGGACCCTGGTTCCGCAAAATGCAAGCCCCGCCGAGTACTTCCAGACATACGGGCCCTTTTTGTTTCGGTTGTTCAGCCTCCTGGACATCTTCGACATGTACCATTGCTGGTGGTTCCAGTTGTTGCTTTTATTGTTGACGGCCAATATCCTCATCTGCTCTTTGAACCGTCTGTCAGGCACCTGGAAGATCGTCTTTGTAAAGAATCCCCCGTTTGTGCTCGAGCGTTTCCGGAAGCTCGAAAATAAAGCGGTTTTCACCGATTCCAGGCCCCTGGACACCTTGAAGGACCTTTATGTGTCGAAGGTCAAACGCCGATTCAGGTATGTCCGCACGGAAGAGACGGGAAAAGGGTTTTGCATCTTCGCCGAGAAGGGACGATGGACCCGGCTCGGTGTGTACGCCGTGCATTTCAGTGTGGTTTTGCTCTTGATCGGCGCCTTGATCGGATCTTTTTTCGGTTTCGAGGGATTTGTGACCCTCGGAGAGGGGGAGACGGAGCAACATGTCCGTTTGAGGAAGACCGGTGCCGTGATTCCCCTGGATTTCGCCATACGCTGTGATGCCTTTCACGTGAGTTTCTATGAATCCGGAAGCCCCAAGGAGTATCGCTCCGACCTGACGATCCTGGAGGGGGGCAAGCCGGTGTTGAAAAAGAGCATCCGGGTCAACGACCCGCTTCACTACAAGGGCGTCAGCATCTTCCAGTCCAGTTACGGCCGGCTTCCCCCCCGCCGGATCACCTTGAAATTGCTCAGTACAGAAACCAAAATGGAATACATCAAGGAGGTCTCAGCCGGCCAAAGGATCGATCTTCCGGAGGGGGCCGGCGCCTTTGTTTACCAGGATTTCAAAACCCGTTATCCCTTCAGGGGACAAAACCTGGGCGAAACGGTGATCGGAAGCCTGGTTCCTCCCCAGGGCAGCGCCCGTGAAATCGTTTTACCCCTGCGGTTTCCCGGGTTTGACCGGATGCGGAAAGGGGCGTTCGTCTTTTCCGTACAACGGGTGACCCCCAGGTACTACACCGGCCTCCAGGTCTCCAAGGACCCCGGTGTATGGGTGGTGTATACGGGGTTTATCGTCATGCTCATCGGATGCTATATTACATTCTTCATGTCCCATAAGCGCCTTTGCATCGAACTCACACCCAGGTCAAAGGGGACCCGGGTCCAGGTGTCCGGGACCGCCAATAAAAACAAGTTGTCCATGGAGGCTGTCATCGATAAAATGGCCAAAGACCTGGCGGCATGAGGCGCACGGGCCGTCGAGGTCGGTACACAAGGGGATCTTATGTCCAGCTCACTCATACTGTCCGTGATCACATTCGTCTATGGCTTTTCAGCCATCCTGTATGTGGCGGCTTGGGTCTTTAAAAAAGACGCCATCGGAAAAACCGCCACCTGGATCACCCTCATGGGGATTGCGGCCCATACGGCCGGAATCCTTTTAAGGTGGGTGGAGTCGTACCGGCTGGGGATCGGGCACGCCCCCCTTTCCAACATGTATGAATCCCTCATCTTCTTCTCCTGGATCCTGACACTGATTTATTTGATCGTTGAACGGGCCAATAAAAACCGGGTGGTCGGCGCCTTTGTGGCGCCCATCGCCTTCTTGGCCATGGCATACGCCTCCCTGTCACCCAACATCAACGACCGGATTCAGCCCCTGGTGCCCGCCTTGAAGAGCAATTGGCTCATTGCCCATGTCGTCACCTCTTTCATCGGGTATGCGGCCTTCGGCATCGCCTTCGGCATCAGCATCATGTACCTTCTCAAACAAAGGGAAGGGGGGTCCGGGGGGCGCCTGCTCGCCCTTTTTCCGGAGGCCCGCGTGCTGGAGGCGCTCAACCATCAAATGGTCATGTTCGGTTTCCTTTTCCTTTCCGGGGGCATCATCACGGGCGCCGTATGGGCCAACTCCGCCTGGGGGACCTACTGGTCCTGGGACCCGAAGGAAACCTGGTCCTTGATCACCTGGTTCATCTACGCCACCCTGCTGCATGCCAGGCTCATGCGGGGGTGGCGCGGAAAGCGGCTGGCCTACATCTCCATCATCGGATTCGGGGCCGTGCTCTTCACCTATTTCGGCGTCAACCTCTTGCCGGGCCTGCACAGTTACGGCAAGTAATCAGGCCCGCCTGTCTTTCCGCCGCGCCGATCCGCCCGCGGTCCGTGCCCCCGCCTTCTGCCGTTCGGTTTTCCCTTGACAAAGGACGTATGAAAGGTTAACTAGCCCGCGATTTCTTTTTTCGCCGGAACCGACGGACAATCGCTTTAACCCAACAGCGCATTTTAAAACGACGAGGACGGGGTGGGCATGAGTACCAGCGATGAAAAGGTAAAAGCAAACGGAAAAACGGAAAAAGAAACGCCACCGGAGCAAGAAGTCCGTGAAAAGGGGAACGGGTCGGGGGGACCCATCCTCTTTTTCTTTTTGGTGGGATTCATTGCAAGCCTTCTGGTGGGATGGATCGTTTTTCCCAGGCTCCTCTATTCCAAGAAGAAACAGCCCATCGATTTCAACCACGCCCTTCACGTGGAGACCGTGGAGGAAGGATGCGCCAGTTGCCACTTTTTCCGGGAAGATGGGAGTTTCTCGGGTGTCCCGAAGCTGGCCAAATGCATGGAATGCCATGAAGAGGCCCAGGGAGAAGATCCGGAGGAGCTCAAGTTCGTGAGCGAATATGTGGAAAAGGGACGGGAGGTGCCCTGGCTGATCTACTCCCGGCAGCCCAACTGTGTCTTCTTTTCCCATGCGGCCCATGTCCGGCTGGCCGGGATGGACTGTGTGACCTGCCATGGCCCTGTCGGCGAATCCACCCGAACCAAGCCCTATGAGGAGAACCGGATTACCGGCATCAGCCGGAATATCTGGGGCAAAAGCATTGCAGGGATCAAGCGGAACCCCTGGGACCGCATGAAGATGGACGACTGCGCCGAATGTCACGCCAAGGAGGCGGCCAAAGGCGCCGCCGATCTGGAGCGTCCCATCGACGGGTTTTTCAACAATATCATCCGTATCGCCTTCCCGGAGTCCTTGTTGGGGAGAAAGAGCAGCGCCCAGACGCGCAATGAGGCCTGTTTCGTGTGTCACAAGTGAAGGTTGGACGGCGGGATCATGAAAAGCAGATCTCAACGGAGGGGGTGACGAGGGATTACCGATGAAGATGGATCGAAGAAGCTTTTTGTCTTTCGTGATCGGCGGCGCGGCGGGCACGGCCCTGTCGCCGTTGCCGTGGAAATTGACGGATGATCTGGCCATCTGGTCCCAGAACTGGCCCTGGACGCCTGTTCCGGAAAGAGGCGAAGTCAGTTTCGTCAAGACCACCTGCATGCTGTGTCCCGGGGGGTGTGGCGTGACGGTTCGGAAAGTGGGGGATCGGGCCGTAAAGATCGAGGGCACCAAGGGACACCCCGTCAACGACGGCGGCATCTGCATCCTGGGGCTTTCCGGACTCCAGCTTTTGTACGGCCCCGCCCGTGTCCCTTCCCCCCTGCGGCGCGCGGGCGAACGGGGACAAAACCGGTGGGAGAAGCTCTCCTGGGACGAGGCCCTCTCCCTGGTGGCCGAAAGGCTTGCCGGGCTGAGGGAAAAAAAGTTGCCCCATACCGTGGCGTGCATTTCAGGCACCGACACCGGCACCGTGCCCCGCCTGATGGAGCGCTTCCTTGCGGCTTACGGTTCTCCCAATTTCATCCGGACGCCTTCCATGAGAGACAGCTATGAAATGACCCTCCATTTGATGCAGGGTGTCCAGGCCTCAGCCGGCTTCGATGTGGAGCATGCCGATTTCATCCTGAGTTTCGGAAGCGGCATCCTCGAAGGATGGGGGTCTCCGGTCCGGATGTTCAGGGCCCACAGCAAATGGAAAGAAACCGGGGTGAAAGTGGTTCAAATCGAGCCCCGGCTTTCCAATACGGCGGCCAAATCCGACAAGTGGATCCCGGTGAATCCAGGTTCCGAAGGGATTCTTGCCCTGGGGTTGGCGCGTGTGATCGTGGAAGAATCCCTGTATCGAAAAGCGTTCATCGATACCTATACCTCGGGCCTGGAGGCGTGGACGCGGGAGGTCCTCGGCCGATGGACGCCGGAAAACGTGGAACAGGCCACGGGTGTCGACAAGTCCACCCTGGTGGCGCTGGCCCGGAGCTTTGCCGGTGCGAGACGGCCTCTGGCGATTTGCGGGAGAGGCCGGGGCGACACACCGGGGAGTATCGGCGAGTTCATGGCGGTGCATGCGCTCAACGCGCTGGTGGGCAATATCAACCGGAAAGGGGGCGTATGGGCCGTCCCGGATCCCGATTACATCCAGTGGCCTGAGGTGGAGACAGATGCGGTGGCGGCGGCGGGATTGCAGCAAGGGCGCATCGATGGAGCCGGCAGTAAAAAATATATTCATGCCAGGCATCTTCTGCACCGGCTGCCGGAGATCGTTGACGCCAGTGATCCTTCGGTGGTTCAGGCCTTGTTTGTCCTGGAGGCCAACCCCTATTATACGCTGCCGGACAGGGATCTTTTGAAGAAGGCCTGGAAAAAGATTCCCTTCATCGTCAGTTTTTCTTCGTTCATGGATGAAACGGCCCGAAATGCCGACCTGATCCTTCCCAACCCCATGTACCTGGAACGTTACGAGGATGTGCCCTACGCCCGGGGATTCAACAAACCCCTCATCGGGCTTGCCAAGCCGGTCACCGCGCCCCAGTTCAACACATTGCCCACGGGGGATGTCCTCATCCGCCTGGCCCGGGCGCTGGGGGATCCGGTGGCCGGGGCCTTTCCCTGGGAAAATTATGAGCAATGTCTCAGTGAAACGCTACAGGATATGTGGGAACCCCTCCAGGAGACCGGATACCAGGTGGCATCGGACTTTGAACCCGGCTCGGGATCCGGTGCCTTTGACACCGCCTCCGGAAAATTCGAGTTCAACCCTGAAAAGGCCCGGGAGGCCGCAGCGCATGTGAGCGTCCAGGCCCGGGGGGAGGCGCCGGGGTATCCCTTAATCCTGATTCCCTCTGATTCCATGAGGCGTGCCACAGGATATATCGGCGATCCCCCCTTTGTGGTCAAGACCGTTCCGGAGACGGTCCTTAAGGGAAACGATCTTCTCGTGGAGATAAATCCCGAAACGGCCAAGGCCTTGGGTCTTTCCGAGGGCAAGCGTGCCGTCTTGAAGACGCCCAAGGGCCAGGCGCGGGTGCGGGTGCACCTTTTCCATGGCGTCGCGCCGGGCGTGGTGGCCATGCCCACGGGGCTGGGACATCAGGCCTATGACGCGTATCTGGCCGGAAAGGGAGTCAACTTCAACGACCTGATCGCCGCGGTGGAGGATGGGGCCTCCGGGCTCAATGCGGCCTGGGGCATTCGAGCAAAACTTTCTCGCGCGTAACGCCGGGTCCGGACATCTTCCAAGGAGGATGCCTCCGGTGCAAGGTGAAATTCGATAAGGCATAAGAGGTTTCCATGAAACACGAGCAGGCCAAGAAGTATGGTATGGTGATCGATCTGGACAAATGCACCGGGTGTGGCGCTTGCATGGTAGCCTGCATGGCGGAAAACAACATCCCTTTCAAAAAGGATGAAACGAACAAGCTGGACAGCATTACCTGGATGCGCGTCTACCAGCTGACCAACGGGAAGCCTTTTCCGAATACGGACATCTGCTATATCCCCCGGCCCTGCATGCACTGTGAAGGGGACCACGGCCACTCCCCCTGTGTCTCCGTCTGCCCGGCCACCGCCACCGATTACAGCCTGAAAACCGGCATTGTAAGCCAGATCTATACGCGCTGCTTCGGTTGCCGGTACTGCATGGCCGCCTGTCCTTATCATGCCCGGTATTTCAACTGGTGGGACCCGGTCTGGCCCGACGGCATGGAGAAATATTTGAACCCCGATGTGTCCCCGCGCATGCGAGGGGTGGTGGAAAAGTGCAGTTTCTGCTTTCATCGGTACCAGTTGGCCATGAACAAGGCCTTCCTGGAAGGGCGGCGGGAACTGGAAGAGGCCCAATATCAGACGGCATGTGCCCAGGCCTGCCCGGCGGGGGCCATCGTTTTCGGGGATTTAAACAACACGAAACACCGGGTGCACCGGATCGTCCAGCCGGACCCCGCCCATGGCGGCCGGCCCAAAAACCCCAAGGCCTTTCGACTCCTCGAACGGCTGGGAACCAACCCCAAGGTCTATTATCTGTCCAGCAGGGAATGGGTCCGGCGCTTGGCAGACCATTATTTGCCCAACGAGACTCCTGGAAAGGGACACTGAGGGTCGATGCAGGTCCCCATGGCACCACATGGAATTTGAGGAACAAGAAGCGAGGAACCTATGGATGATGCATTAATTCCCAAGGGGGTCAAACGCTGTCCGCTCCCGGAATTTCTCATGAAGCTCGGTCCGGTCGTCGCGCTCCTCTTGTGGGGGGTGGTGGCCATGTTCATGTGCTGGATCAAAGGACTCAACCAGACGAACATGAACGATTCGTACGGGTTCGCCCTGTGGATCTGGGCGGATCTCACGGTGATCGCCCTGGGCGGCGGGGCCTTTTTTACGGGGCTGTTGAGATACATCATCGGAAAGGACAAACTCAAAGAGATTCTCAATTTCGCCGTGCTCATCGGATTCATCTGTTACAGTTCGGCCCTGCTGATCCTGGCCATCGACATCGGTCAGCCCCTGAGGGGATGGTTCATTTTCTGGCATGCCAACGTGCATTCCATGCTCACCGAGGTGGCTTTTTGTCTGACCTGTTATTTCGGTGTCCTGACCATTGAATACCTGCCGCTTGTCCTGGAAAACCGTCAGATCGACCGGGTGCCCTTTTTTCACAACCTAAGCCACAACATGCATGAAATCATGCCGGTCTTCGCCGCCACCGGCGCGTTTCTTTCCTTTTTTCATCAAGGCTCCCTGGGCGGTGTGGCCGGGGTCCTTTTTGCGCGGCCCTTCGCCTACCGGGAGGGTATCTTCATCTGGCCGTGGACCTTCTTCCTGTTTACCTGGTCGGCGGCGGCCTACGGGCCCTGTTTTACCATCATGCTTGCCAAGATCACGGAAAAGATCACCGGGAAAAGGCTCGTCAAGGACGATGTCTACGCCCTGTTGGCCAAAATCGCCGGATGGATGATGGCCACCTATGTGGTGGCCAAGATCGTCGACACGTGGTACTGGGCGACGGTGACGGCGCCTTCCAAGGGCCAAACGCTCATGGATTTTTATTCCAACAATCCCTTCTACGGCATATGGATATTGATTCTGGAGATCGGGGTGGGGGGGGTGATCCCGGCGGCCATCCTCATCACCCGGAAGGGGCGCCGGACCCCGTTTCTGCTGGTTACTGCCGTGGTTTTGGGTGTGGTCGGGGTGTGTGTCAACCGATGGGCCATGGTGCTCCAGGTGATGGCGGTTCCGGTGCTTCCCTTTGAAGGATGGCCCATGTATTATCCCAGCTGGCAGGAAGTGGCCACCACCCTCTTGCCCGTCGCCTACGGCATCCTCTTGGTGGCTTTTTCTTACCGCTATCTGCCGGTGTTCCCCCAGGAACCGGAATTGAATCCCATTGTGACGGAAGCCCGGGAACCGGCGGAATCCGAAGCCACCGGTGGGGCCGGCGATGCGGAGATGAAGCCGGCCGAGGCGTAAAAGGAGGAGGAGATGTTTCCATTTAATTTCGAATGGATCTGGGATATGTCCCACCTGGTTTTCATGGGCGGCCTCTGGTTTGCACTGACGGTTTTGGGCATGGGGATGACGTATTGTATCATCAAGGCCGCCGTCGATACGGCTGAAGGGAAGGGTGGCGGACACCACTGAGCTGTTTTTCATATCAGACCGTAAAGCGCTTCCGCCTGGGCCTAAGGGAGGAGCGCTTTTTTATTCGGAGGAGAAATGGATCGCATTGTCATCGAAGGGGGGCGGCCCCTGAAGGGGGCGGTCCACGTGGGGGGCGCCAAGAATGCGGCGCTGCCCATGCTCGCGTCCGCCCTGTTGACGGACGGGTGGAACACCTTTACCAATGTGCCGGCCCTCAGGGATATCGAAAGCATCAAACTATTATTGTCCCATCTCGGCGCCGCCGTGGAAGGCGGCCCGGGCACGGTCCGTATCAACGCCGCGGGCCTGAACAACTCGGAAGCCCCCTATGATCTGGTCCGGAAGATGCGGGCCTCCATTCTGGTCCTGGGTCCCCTGGTGGCCCGGTTGAAAAGGGCGAGGGTTTCGCTTCCCGGCGGATGCGCCATCGGTGCACGCCCCATTAACGTCCATCTGAAAGCCCTGTCGGATATGGGGGCCGACCTGGAACTTGTAGACGGCTACGTGGAGGCCACCGCCAAGGTTCTCCGGGGAACGGAGCTCTTCCTGGATGTCCCCACGGTGACCGGTACCGAAAACATCCTGATGGCGGCGGTAATGGCGCAAGGGCGGACCGTGATCCGAAACGCAGCCCGGGAACCCGAAGTGGTGGCGCTGGCCGACACCCTCAATCAAATGGGGGCGAAAATCACGGGTGCGGGAACCTCGGTGATCACCATAGAAGGGGTTTCATCCCTGACGCCTGTTTCTGTTTCGGTGATACCGGACCGCATTGAAGCAGGCACCTTCATGGTGGCGGCGGCACTGACCCGGGGAGACGTCCTGGTGAAGGGATCCGACCCAAGTCATCAGAACGCCCTCATGGACAAGCTGTCCAGGGCGGGTGCCAAGATTTCCCTTGAAAAGGACGGCATCCGCGTTTGCGGGGAGGCCCCCGTGGTGGGGGTGGATGTGAAGACCCTCCCGTATCCGGGCTTTCCCACGGATATGCAGGCCCAGTTCATGGTACTCATGTCGGTGGCAAAAGGGCAGAGTCTCATCTGCGAGACCGTTTTTGAGAATCGGTTCATCCATGTCAGCGAGTTGCGGCGAATGGGGGCCGACATCACCGTTTCCGGGAACACGGCCGCGGTCAAGGGGGTGCCTGCACTCTCCGGCGCCCCGGTGATGGCCACTGATCTGAGAGCCAGTGCATCCCTTGTTCTGGCCGGATTGGCGGCGAAAGGAAAGACGGAGATCCAACGGGTGTACCATTTGGATCGCGGCTATGAGCACCTGGAAGAAAAATTCGCGCATCTGGGGGCATCCATTCAGCGCGTAAAGGGCTAGGATTTCTGCCGATCCAAAAGGCCTTTCGGGTGGAGGCAGATGAACCCGGGGCATTATTTCCGTCCATTGATTCCGGTGCTGACGGCCCTGATACCGGGAATCTTTATCGGGGCCGAATACCCGGGCCGTCTTTTCTGGGCCGTGCCCGGCGTTTTCTTGACAGGGGCATGGCTGATCCACGGGCTCTTTCGCCACAAGAGCGCCTCTTTTTCCCCGCTTTTCTTACTTTTTTTAGTCGGCTATCTCAGTATCCAGCCCTGGAGCGCCCCCCGGTTCGATGAAAACCATGTGGTGCATTTGATCGGCCCCCGAAAGCACGCCTTGACCGGGACTGTTGATCGGGTTCTCCACAGGGATCCCAGAGGCACCCGCTTTATCCTTAAAGATCTTTTCATCGTCAACGACAAGACCCATCCAGGGGGGATGCGCCGTGTGGGAGGAAAGCTTAGGGTGTCCTGCTGGGGCAAAGCCCCCCTCCTGAAGGCCGGGGATGCCTTGTCTCTGACGGCCCGGATCCGTCCGGTGAGAAGCTTTAAAAACCCCGGTGGATTCGATTATCAAAGATACCTGGCCTTCAAAGGGATCTGGGCTCTGGCCTATGCCTCGGAAATCCGACGCGTCGAAAAGCCCAAACAGGCGCCTTTTTCTTTTTCAAACCGGATTCGATCCATTCGGCAGGGCCTTTCCCGTTTCATCGATAAAGAGCTTTCCGGCCGCACCAGTGCAGCCTGCCGGGGCGTGGTCAAGGCACTGGTTCTCGGCGACCGGAGCGGGATTGCCACCGGCCTAAGGGAGGCCTTCAACCGGGCCGGGGTCAGTCATATCCTGGCCATATCCGGATTGCATATCGGCATTGTTGCCGGGGGGGCGTTCGGGCTGTTTTCGCGGCTGCTTGCCTTGTTCCGTGT
>JALVQN010000048.1 GCA_027025555.1 Desulfobacterales bacterium | reverse complement strand
GCCGTGCACCAGCTTGTTCCATCCGCACAGATGCTCCGGCACCGTGACGTGGGAAAAAACCGATCGCTCGTCGGTGAAAAAGGTCATCTTCAATCCGTGCGGGTTGACGGGACTGCACCCGAAGCAATGGTGTGTGCCGCGGTTGGGCAAGGGCTTGAATCCTTGCGTCCTCGCGTGGGGGGGTGTTTTTGGGGTTCTTGAAGGACTCACCGGGTTTTTCCTTTTTAGGGGTTGATTTCAAGCAAACAGCCCACCTTCAGCGCCTTTTATCCCATGCGATTGTTTCTTTTCAACGGCATTTTCCCGCCCGTTGAACGGCTTGGAAAAGAAGGAAAAGGCAGGGCCCGATTAGAGCGGAAAGACCAGAAATTGGTGCCGGAGGCCGGAATCGAACCGGCACGGACCCAAGGTCCACTGGATTTTGAGTCCAGCGCGTCTACCAGTTTCACCACTCCGGCACGCCGTAGGTTATAAAGAGGGGATCCGGAATTGTCAAGGTGATTAAGACGTGTTTTGCGGCACTTGGCCGAGGGTCTCAAAGAGGGCGTGGTTTGAAATGGCGCCCTCCCGGAGGATCTTTGGAGGATCACAGGTCACGTCCACCACGGTGGACCCGGCACCCCCTTTGAGGGGGCCGGCGTCCAGCACCCGGTCCACCCGCCGTTTAAGGGCAGGGTCCAGATCCGCGATCCGAAAGACGCCGGGGCGGCCGGAGAGATTGGCGGACGTTCCGGTGATGGGCCGGCCCAGGGTCTTCACCAGGGCGGCGGCCACCCGGTTTCCGGCAAGCCGGATCCCGATTTTTCCCGTTTTTGCCGTCAACATGTCCGGAAGGGCCTCTTTTGCCCAAAAGACCAGGGTCAATTGCCCGGGCCAGAACCGTTCCATGAGGATCCTTGCCCCAGCCGGAATCTCCTGGACCAAGGCCTTGAGCCGGCGGGGTTCTTCAATCAGGATGAGGAGGGGCTTGCGGGCGGGCCGGGCCTTGATCTCGAAGAGCCGTTGGACAGCCCCTTCATTGAAGGCATCCACTCCAAGGCCGTAGAGAAAACGGGTGGGAAAAACCACCACGCCTCCGGCGGCAAGGACGGCGGCGGTCTCGGCAATCGTTTCCGGCTTCGGGTCTTCCGGATCGATGGGGCGTGTTTTTCCCGGGTTCAAGATCCTGGCCGCGATTCCAGTTTTCGGGCCTTTTCTTCCACTTTCCCGGCCATTTCACGCTTGAAATCGGCCAGCTTCTTTGCCAGGTGCCGGTTGCTTAAGGAAAGGATCTGGACCGCCAGAATGCCGGCGTTTCGGGCCCCGGGCTTTCCGATGGCCATGGTCGCCACCGGGACCCCCGGCGGCATCTGGACCGTGGAAAGGAGGGCGTCAAAGCCCCTCAAGGCCGAGGAATCGATGGGGACCCCGATGACCGGCAACGGGGTGTGGGCCGCCAGGGCCCCTGCCAGGTGGGCCGCATGGCCGGCCCCGGCGATCAGGACCCGGAGACCGTTTTCCTTGGCCTTGGCGGCAAAGGCTGCGGCCCGATGGGGACTCCTGTGGGCCGAAGCCACGGTCATCTGGAAGGCGATGCCGAAACGTTCCAAGACGGCGGCCGCCTCGGTCATCACCTCAAGATCCGAGTCGCTTCCCATAACAATGCCCACTTTGGGCAAGCCCTTCTTTTTCACAGTGTCATCCTTTCTCTCCTTGCGAAAGCGTTTTGGCCTGACTTTCTAAAAGGTCCTGTTTTTTTTTGTTTAATGTCTTCCGGTCGATGGAAGCGCCCGTGATGCCCCCGTTTAGAGCGATTTCGGAAAGATAGCAGGTTTGAGCGTCGAGGATTTGAAGGTCCAGATGGGCAAAGGGAAACCCGCCGCGGGCCATGGCCGAGCGGCAGAACTCCTCCTGGGCCTTGGAAAGGGAAAAGGGCCGGCTGCGGCCCCCCGCGGAGAGGTTTTGCCGGAAATTGTCCGGATTGGCCCGGACATAGGCTTCCATGTAATCCCCCACCAGGATCACCCGGACATCGGTGAAGGCCTCCAGATAGGGCTGCATCACAAAAGGATAGGCGGAAGGGAGCAGGGAGACCACGTTATAGAGGGTCTCCAGGGACTCCCAGCGCCGCGTGCCGTGCCCGCAGTGCATCCGGTCCTGCTTTGTGACCACCTTCCCGATCCCGTCACGAGAATATCGGCGGGCCGCCTCCAGGAGATCCGCCCTCCGGCAAATGACGCGGGTGCCGGGAAGCATCCATTGGGCCAGGATTTCGGCCTGGCCGGCTTTGGAGGCATTGAGGATGCGGGCCAAGGGGGAGGGAACCAATCGGATGCCCCGTTCCATGAGGTCCACAAGGAGCGCGCTTTTCAAGGAAGCGTAAGGCAGATTCCCCATGTAGACGTCTCCCGGAGAAAGCTCGGAATAACGGGAAGTCAACGCCTTGAAGGTGCGCAGGATCATGACCCTCCGGTTCCGGAGCCGTCCCCGGTCAGCGACCGGAAGGCGGCCCGGCGCTTTTGATCTTCCAAAGCCAACTCGATGAGCCGGTCGAGGAGCGCGCTGAAGGAGAGCCCGGCTTTGGCGGCGGCCTGGGGCAAAAGGCTGGTGGCCGTCATGCCCGGGATGGTGTTGGTTTCCAGGACAAAGACATCGGTGCCTTTCAAGATCATGTCGGTGCGGCTGTATCCCCGGCAGAAAAGGGCCCGATGGGCTTTCACGGCGCAGGCCCTGGCCTTTTCAGCCAACTCTTCCGGAATCCGGGCGGGGCAGATCTCCCGGGAGGCGCCCGGCGTGTACTTGGCTTCGTAGTCGAAAAATTCGAAGGTCTCGCTGGGAACGATCTCGATCAACGGGAAGGCTTCAAGGGTGTCGTTGCCCAGGACCCCGCCGGTGAGTTCCGTGCCCTGGATGAACTGCTCCAAAAGCACGGTATCGTCATGGGCGAAGGCCGCATCCAGGGCGCCTTTCAGCCGGGACGCCTCCTTGACGATGGTGATTCCCACGCTGGAGCCGGCGTTGGCGGGCTTGACCACCAGGGGCAGTTGAAGCGCTTCGATCCATTCTTCGGGGGAAAATGGGGTGCGGGGGGTGACCACCCGATAGGGAGGCACCGTGAGCCCTTCCTTTTCATAGAGCCTCTTGGCGGCCAGTTTGTTCATGGCCAGGGCGCTGCCGATGACGCCGGAGCCCTGGTAGGGAATGTCCAAAAGGTCCAAGAGGCCCTGGATGGTGCCGTCCTCCCCGAAAGGCCCGTGGAGAATGATCAGGGCCGCATCGATCCTGTCGGCGTCGGCCATCAGTTTGGGCAGGTCCGTCTTGGGGTCGTATTGAAGGATGTCATACTTGTCCGAATCCAGCGCTTCCAGGACCTGGCGGCCGCTGTTGAGAGAGACTTCCCGCTCTGAAGAGATGCCGCCGGAAAGGAGGGCCAACGTCAGCTTTTTCATGGGTTTGACTCCATTTACGGTGTTTGATGTGGAAAAGATCGTATCGCTTGCCCGGGAGGGGTCTCTTGATGCACCTTGTCCGTCCCCATGAGCGAAAGACCGTGTGCCGGCATCAAGGAAACAGGGTTTTTTTGGCCCGGTCGTATTCCTCCCGCGTGATCAGCCCGCTTTCCAGAAGGCGCACCAGTTCTTCAAGGGCTTCCACCTGCTTGGATCCGGGATCCTCCAGAAGCGGGGTCTTGTTTCTTGGACGGGCTTCGATGGCTTTCCGGCTTTCGGCTCGGCCCACCTTGAAGGAAAGGAGCCCGCCCATGACGGAAACCTCCACGGATTTTCCACTCATGAGGGAAGGCCGCAGCATCTCGTAGAGGGTCTTCTTTTCCCTTTTCATGCGGCGGTAGAGACGCACTCCCAACGCCAAGAGCGCCCCCGTGCCCGCCAGGAAAATCCATCCCATGTAATTGACGATGCCGCTGAAAAAAAAGACCAAAAAGCCGATGCCGGAAAGCAGCACCACATGCAGCAGCAAAATGGCATGGGCCGCCAGGATGCTTTTGAAGAGGCCGTCTTTTTCCTTTAAGGATCTAAAAGGCATGGGGGGCTTTCTTGGACCCTTCGTCGGCGCGGTTTTCCATGCGATCCATCAACTTCCGGGCGTAGTGCTGGGGCATGTCAAACTCGATGGAGGCCCTCCGGAGGGTGTTTAAGCGCAAAATCAGGAAGTTCAACTTTTTGGTTAAGCGATACTTTTCCCGGGTGTCCTCCATGCCTGCAAGCAGATCCTCCGTGGTGAGGATCTCTTTTTTCAATTCGATTTCAGGGGGGAGGCAGTCGGCGTTTTTCAGAATCTTGTGGGCCAGACGGAGGTCTTCCGGAATATGGCGGTCTTCTTCCAGATGAAGCGGTTTTCCGGAACCGGGGAGGTTTTGAAACGCCCCGTCCATCATGGCCTTTTGAATCCGTTCCTCGATGATTTTGGTAAAACCGGGAAACATGCACCGCTTCTCCTCGGAGAAGGTTTTGGGATAAAATCCTATATACCTTCCGCGTGTTCCCATTTCAAGCCATAAAATTTCCTCGGACTTCAGGGCGTCTCCGGCGAAAAGCCAAAGGGCGGGGCGTGGACCTTTACAAGGATTATCGTTTGACCCCCCGGGCCGTCCTTTGATAAGGGAAATGGCGACTGGGAACGTCTAAAGAGGGATTCGGAAAGGACTCGGGCATGAAACGGATTGCGTTTGCGGGGACCGACGGCAGGACCCTGTTGTGTGCGCTGGTTGCCGCCACCGCCACCAGTGCGCACCATTCGGACACCTTTGAAGGGGTGGTGGTGCGGGGAACCCCCGCCATGCCCGAATTTTCAAAACGGCTCCGATGGCCGGTGGCCTTTGTTCCGACCCCGGACAATGCCACGAAGGCCTATGCGTCGGCCATCATCGGCGCCTTGAAGCAAGGCGCCATCGATGCCGTGGTCCCCATGCCCGAGGCGCTCCTCTTTGAAGGCATCGTGGACCTGGTGGCAGAGGCCGGCCTTTCCGACCGGGTGATGGGGCTCGACCGGAAAGGCGCCTTCATCGAAGGGGACAAGGTCCGGTGCAAGTATCTGTGCAAGAAAGCCGGCATCCCGGTGGCCGACCGATGGAAGGATGTGGATGCCAGACAATACGGGGATGTGCTGGCCACATGCCTGGATTTCATCGACACCCACGGCGGCGCTGTCCTGAAGTATCCTTACAGCGCCGGCGGAAAGGGGGCCCGGATCATCCTCAACACATGGGACATCCGGGAGGTCTATGATACCCTCATGCACGATTACAAGGCGGAGTATCGCCGCCGCTTCGGAAAGCGCGGCGGGTGGCCCCTGCTCATCGAGTCCAGGATGTCCGGCGTGGAAATTTCCTTTACGATCTTTGTGGACAGGCTGGGGCATTACCGGATTCTTCCCACGGCCATGGATTATCCGGAGCGCTTCGAAGGCCCGGCAAGTAAGACCAATCCCATCACCGGAGGGGTGGGGGCCCTTTCCCCCCATCCCATGGAAACGGAGGCCCTCATGGAAATGGCCGGCGAGCGGATCGCCGCGCCCCTCATCGAGGCCATGAAAGCGGAAGGGATTCTGCGTCCCTGCGTGATCTATCCCGGATGTTTCGTGTCCCTGGATGCCTTCGGCGCCCCGACGCATATCCGGGTGTGTGAGATCAACATCCGCCTGGGGGAACCCGAGGCCCAGCCCATTGCCCGGCGCCTGCGGAACCTGGGGTCCCTGGTGAAGGGCGCCCTCCAGGGGACCCTGGACCGGATCTCCCCGGAAGTCCGGGAGGATCAGGTGGCCCTTTGCATGGCCCTGGTCACCGGGCCCGGGGGCCCCGATGGACAGCGGGGCTACCCCTGGTCGTGTACCAAGGGGGAAGTGCTCGACATCGATTTCCCCTACTTCAAACGGAAAGGGATCCAGGTCATCCCCTCGGCCATGACGTACGATGCGGCAGAAGGCGTTTTCAAGTCCGACGGCACCCGGGTGGCCTTTCTCAACGCCAATGCCACGGTCAAACCCGGCGAAAAGCGGGAAGAAGTGGGCCGACGCTTGCGGAACAAGCTGTTGGCCGC
The DNA here is from genome assembly GCA_027025555.1 of Desulfobacterales bacterium. Taxonomy (GTDB): domain Bacteria; phylum Desulfobacterota; class Desulfobacteria; order Desulfobacterales; family UBA2156. The sequence continues at coordinate 135 of JALVQN010000048.1, read as the reverse complement.
CTTCGACAACGGAAAGATCCGGGTCATCCCCAGGGAAGACCCGGGGGGAAACCGCCTGGACCTCAGGCGCGACCTGGGGACCCATTACGCCAAGGCCGCGGAAATTTTTCAAACCTAGCCCGGATCCTGCCGGTG
>JALVQN010000047.1 GCA_027025555.1 Desulfobacterales bacterium | reverse complement strand
GGTGGGTGCTGGTTCCGAGGGTTCGGGGGGCGTTTCGGTCGCGGACTGGGGTACGCCGGTCATTTCCCGGGCCTGTTGGATCCAATCCTCATAGCGGGCGAGGCCGCCTCTTCCTTGGATGATCTCGGCCAGTTGTTCGGGAGTGCTTTGGGCCAGGTCTTCCAGGGTGGTGATGCCAGCGGCTTCGAGTTTTTGGGCGTATTTGGGACCGATGCCTTTGATCTGTTGCAGTTCTTGGATGCTCATGGGAATGCTCGCCAGGTAGAGAATCAGCCACGGATAATAGGGCTGATAAGGAAGAAGATGGTCTTGGGCAAGATATAACACATTTCTTTGTGGAATTCAAAACGGGTCATGTAACCCTTTGCATCTCCCCTTCATCTAATGTAGACGTCTGACCCAGGCGATGGCATGTTCCCTCGCCTGTTTTGTATGTCCGAGTATTGGCTGATGCCCAAGCGACATGTCTCGGTCCGAAATCAACGAAATCCTCATCCGAGTTATCGCATAAAAAGGAGTAAACTCGAAATGCCTCTTCTGAGCCCTGATGATGCCCGAGCTGTACAGCAGCAATTCGAAGAAAAGATCACGCGCCCGGTCAAGATGATCGTGGTGACCTCTGAGCATGGGTGCATGTATTGCCGTGAGGTGAAGATGCTGGCCGAGGAGCTGGCGGAACTGTCGCCCCTCATCAGCGTCGAAGCCTACGATCTGGAAAAGGATCAACCCATCGTCCAGCTTTACGGTCTGGACAAGGCCCCGGCCATCCTGGTGGTGGCAGACGGGCGTGGCGAGGAGCCGGATACCGACTACGGCATCCGCTTCTACGGTATCCCCAGCGGGTATGAGTTCATGTCCCTGCTGGATGCGCTGAACACGGTGGGCAGCAACGGTAAGGATCTGCAGCTCATGCCCGAGACCCGTGAATTCCTGGAAAGCCTGGACAAGGATCTGCACATTCAGGTTTTCATCACGCCCACCTGCCCCTACTGCCCCCGGGCGGTGATGATGGCCCATCATTTCGCGTTCGTGAGCCCGCAGGTGAAGGCGGACATGGTGGAGGCCATGGAGTTCCCGGATCTCTCCAACAAGTATAATGTGTATGGTGTGCCCCGCACGGTGATCAACGAGGTGGTGCACCAAGAGGGCGCGGTGCCCGAGCCCATGATGCTGCAGAAGCTCAAGGAAGCGGTGGCCGCCACGCCTGTCTAAAGTCGCTGTAGGCTTATTTGAAAACGCCCTGTCGTCATCGGCAGGGCGTTTTGTGTGGAGGGGATGATTCATGCGGCATAATTGTTTGATCTTCCGCTTTTTTGAAGCATTGCGGGTGCAGACATAGCTTCGATAGCGCTTGGGAGTCTATGGATCACGGGGTCATGCACGGAGATGCCAAAAAGCGGAAGTCGACAATGTCTTTAGTTCAGGGTAATAAGAACATAGAAGTAAATAGAGGCCAATCAGAGGAAGTCGTGGCGGCCAGCCATATGTCCCCAGGACGATTTGCTCTTGTCAGGCCGATTTCTCCGTTGTGCGTGATAAAAGCCAAGGTGTGTCCATCTTGGGACCAACGTGGATTATAGGCTAGCCCCTCTTTGATAAAGGTCACTTGCTGGACTTTTGCTGAGGAAGCGAAGACAACCCAGATATTGCCAAACCACAACCGCCCAACCGATGGTATCGAGATATACTGTTCTCCTTGATTTTTCCTGTAGAAAGCTATCATTTTTCCATCTGGTGACCAGACTGGTTCATGAAAACCCATAGCGCCCTTAAATAGAATTCGATCTGAATGGGTGATCAAGTCAATTACGTGTAGAACCTGTTCTGTGTTCGGGTGTTTTGTTTCAACGACGTAAGCGATGGAGTCGCCTGTGGGCGAAAAACGCGGGAAATACAGATTTCCTTCCCGACTCGGAAAGGTAAGAAGCGTTGTGCTGCTATCATTGCGGAGATCATAAAAGTCAATGCGTTGATCCTTATAGCTGTCCAAGAACCCAGTTACATAAACAAAACCACTCCCATCTGGAGCCAAGTCAATGAGATGTTTATCGATTGCTCCGCCGCTGTTTATTAGAGCGATACGCTGATAACTTTTGTTCTGTATATCCACCCAGAATACCGCACCAACCCCTTCAGCACCCAACAGCAAGTGCCGCGCATCCTGGGCCCAGCCGACAACATACCAGTATGCTGATTCGTGCCGTAATGTTATTCCCTCGGTCAATGCAGAAGCTGATCCAACGTATCGATTCAGGTTAAACAACGCACCTGTTGTCAGATCTAATAATTGTACCGGTCCCCCACGTTCATAGGCGGCAGTCTCAATTGCAGCCCAACGATAATTGGGGGCAGGGATTAGGCGGCTCATAATCCAAGGAAACTCAACATCTACTGAACGAGAGAGCACGGCCTGTTCTTTGAATCCATCGTCTAACCAAGTAGTTTCGTTAATCGTGTTGCCCCATTGCAGGTACATTAAACGTGTGCAGACGGGACGAGTAATCTTCTGTCCCGACTGAATCTGTTTGCTGGCGAGCAGCAAGGCCCCAGCAGAGCGGCCTTCCTCCCATGAGTGCTCCAACCCTTCTATCAAATCCCCAACCGTGGATACGTGCTGCAGGTCTGGGAAATGTACCTTCGTGGCCCGATTCAACCGGCCACTCATGACATTCAACCACTGAACGGTCAACTCCCGCCGAATCACCTCTCTCTCTTCAGCCTCATCGGGTATCCTCAAAACGGATTCCAGGTTCTCTACATTCACTTTTTGCAAAGCCCTCGACATCGGCCTCGCCTGACGCAGATATGCCGCCAGTTCTTGAACAACTTCGGCATCCGCAGTGCCCTCGGTTACATATCTCAACCAGGCAGCGGTGTCTTGAGGTTGGTTGGCGCAAGCAGGCAAAGGGCTCCAACTAATCGATGGCAAAGGAGTAGGCGTAGATGGGGAAGGAATGGTCGGGGCAGGTGAAGGTCCCGGCGTTGGGGACCCCGACGATGGATAAAGAGGCTGCTTCGATGGTGTCTTGATGGGCGACTGAAAAACTTGAGACGCTTGTTTTGTCTCCCATGATTTTCCTCTAAAAGTCGAAGCCTGGGACATCACCAGCGCTCCCAACGCCAATAGGCCTACCAGTCCCGCAATAATCGCGAATCGTTGCATTTTGTACTTCCAGTTTTATCTAAACTCAAGGCAAATTGAAGTCCATTTGTTGTTCTTGCCTCCGCTCGGAGCTAAACTTCCGAGCTACCTGTACGAAGCCCTCCGGGCTGCAAAAATAGCCCCGAAGGGGCTTCGCTGCCCATTAGCCCGAAAGATCAGTCTGGGGCACAAGGAAACGAAAAAACCTGACTCGAAAATGACTTGAGTTCAGGAAAACATGTACACAGAGATCGGGACCTTCGATCGCCAGCGATGGCGGTTGGTTACAAAGGGCCAGGTGGTTACTGGTGAGAGACCATCATGTATCGGCCTTCGGTATCAGAAAACGTGTAGAATCTGACGTGCTTGAATTTCATTCCTTCTTTGTTGACACCGAACTGGGTTACTTTGAGATCATAGTAATCGGAACGTGCGCCAGGGAAGAATTCCATTTTTGAACTGTATCCCCATTTCAGAGACGTTGTGCCATCTTTCTCCAGGGATTCTTCTATCTCACTTATCAAAAGATTGAAAACTACTTGAATACTGTCATTGGTCTCGGCAATAATCGTATTGTATTCTCCCTCATAACCTTGCCCGTTCCAACTCGATTTGACTAATGCTGCATGTTTGTCTGGCCCAATTTGAATCAGCTCTCCTTTAGGCACATAACCGAATGACCCGAGAGCGATCACGTTTGGCTGAAAAACTGTCAGTTCCCATGAATCATGCATCCGTTGAAAAATGGCGCTATCAATCTCCGCTTGACAGACATGACAATTGTCAAAAGATTTATCAGTCACGACAAGACATTTCTCCTCAAGGCTTTCCCAGAAGCAGGTCATTAAATTGATATGAACTATCGCCGTTTGGTTAGGGACCTGGGCGGGAATGATAGCCTCCTTGTCGTTCATAGACAGGGCCTCATCGCCATACATCGCCTCTAGTACTACTCTGCCCGTAGGTATGGTTTTTCGTATGCTCGATGAAGATGGGATAGTGTGACTAAGCGCCTGAACCATGACAGTAGCCGGAGGCTTATTCTCCATTTGTAAAGGTGAAATGGAGACCCCTGACGGAGAAGGTTTGTGGAACTCAGCACACCCTGATATGAGCAACACCATGACAAAGATCAGGAAAAGTGGTTCGTTTTTGTTTTTAGGCATGTTGCCATTTGGATCTCATGATTAGCAATTAGGGCCGGAGCCTGTCCTCCTGCACGCAAATGGTTGCCTTGCCAGAGGTGAAAAGGGAAGGCGGACCGGCTCAACGCCCGCCCGGCGCTATCAGCCCACAGACAACGGGCCTACACAGGGTCTAGGTCTTTTTGACATTCTATCAGGTAGTCAGCGAATTCGCCACCGCTTACCGGGCCAGCGTCCTCATTTTGAAGCACGATCAAAGAATAACTCGCCATCAACATAGCGGATACGGAGCTGATCACCCTCGATCGTGTACGATTCAAATGTTGGCATGGCATTGGAAAAGGCATCTTCTATCTCATTAATTCCTGGCATGGAATCCGAACAGTCCACCAGGGTTGCTTTCACAAATGTTATTGTGATCCAGTTATTTTCAATCCGGTAATGCCCACGGATAGCGTTACAACCGCCTTGTAAACTTAACTCGCCTTTGTTGAATACCATAAACAGACGGGGTTGTTTTGGTATAGCAAGTGTACTACCCTTGCTTTCAAAGGCTATTAATTCCCAACGTGTGTCGTCCAGTGGATCTGATTCACTAGTCACTGGCACAATGTAAGTATGAGTCGGGGTTATCTCGGAATGACTCTCAGTCGTACAACCCACTGACAAACAGAGAAAACCTGCGATCACAATGAATAGCTGAAAGCCAATCCAAATAGAATGTTTCATCTTGACCTCCGAAAAGCGTTAGAGGCGAAGCCGTGTTTGCCAAAACACCGGTGTTAGCCTTGCCGGGGGTGAAAAGACAATGGTGGAGCCCCCCGATACGAATAACCTGCTGTCGCGGGCTGACGCCGGGGATTGCGATTCCCTGGATTCTATCACGCTGCCAGCGAATCCGCCATCGCCCGAAGGGCCCGCTGTCTCTGGCCGAAGGCGCCATCTCGTTGACCGACACCCCTTCTCGCACTTGAAAAACGGATTTGGTTTTGCTAAGATCGGATTCGAAGTCCATAGATGATCATTGTTTCTGACCACTCTATCCTATACGGAGGATGTGCGCCATGAAACAAGGATGGGTGAGGGTTATGCTTTTGCTGTTCCCCATCGTGATCATCGTTGCTATGCAGCCTTCTCAGGCCGCTTTTGGGAAACCTGAGACCTGTGCCAGTCTGTTCTTTTCCGAATATGTCGAGGGGACCAGATATAACAAAGGCGTTGAGATCTTTAATGGCACTGGGGCAACAGTGGATTTGAGCGAGTACGCCGTGCGAGTTTATCGGGATGGAGGAACCAATTATAGTGAGATTCCTCTTACGGGAGCAGTGGCATCCGGTGATGTGTTTGTGTTGGCTCATACGTCGGCAGCATTCGATGCGGATATGAAATCCGGAAAGTTGAATTTCAATGGGGATGATGGGGTCGCTTTGGTCCATGGTGAACAAATTGTGGATTTTATTGGAGATACTTTAGGGGATCCAGGCGCTCGATGGGGATCTGGTTTGGTGAGTACCAAGGATCACACCTTGCGTCGCAAGGTCAGTGTTTCGCAGGGCGATACCAATCCCTTGGACCACTTTGATCCGGTTAAGGAATGGGAAGGATTCCCTAAGGATACGTTTGATGGGTTGGGATGGCATCAGGCCAATTGCTATGCGCCGGTGACCACACCCACGCCCACGGATACGCCAAAGCCAACCCCCACGCCCACCGCCACCCACACGCCCACACCTACGGCGACACCGACTCCCACACCAACGCATACGCCCATACCCACACCGACTCCCACCGCCACCCACACGCCCACGGCGACGGCGACGCCGACCCACACCCCGACGTATACACCCACGCCCACGGCGACGGACACACCGACGCCCACCGACACCCCAACTTCCACGCCAACGCCCACCAGGACGC
>JALVQN010000046.1 GCA_027025555.1 Desulfobacterales bacterium | reverse complement strand
TAAAGGCCCACGTGGGCGATCTCCGGGTCGGTGTAGGTGCACCAGGGGAGGGTCAATGCACTGGCCCTGGCGCGGCCGAAAAAGAGGGCGTTGCGAACGACGATGCGTGCCATGAAATCGGCCGCGTGGGTGAACCGATACGGCGAGCAGATATCCCCGGCCGCGTAAATGTGCGGCCGGCTGGTCTGCAGCCTGTCATTGACCTTTACCCCTTTTTCGCTAAAGGCAACGCCTGCGGCGTCAAGTCCCAGATTTTCCACATTCGGAGCGCGTCCCACGGCCACCAGCAAACGATCCACCACTTCGTCATAGCCCTTTCCATGAGAGGTGACGGTGAGCCGGACCTTATCTCCGTCGGCCCTGGCCAGTTTCAGCGCCTTGCCGCAACACAGAAGTTTCACCCCGTCCTTTTGCATGGAGTCGAGGACCAACCGGGAGGCGTCGCCGTCTTCACGGGGGAGGATGCCGTGCATGCTTTCCACCAGGAGGACTTCAGAGCCGAAACGGGCAAAGGCCTGGGCCATTTCACAGCCGATGGGGCCGGCGCCGATGACGGCCAGTCGCCTGGGAAGCGCGGTGAGGGAGAAGAGGGTTTCATTGGTCAGGTAGGAAACCGTTTCCAGCCCCGGGATGGGCGGCGCCGCGGCCCGGGCCCCGGTGGCGATGACCGCCTTCTTGAAGGCCAGGCGTTCGCCGGCCACTTCCACGGTGTGGGCATCGAGAAACCGGCCCTGGCCGATGAAGACATGAACACCCATGTCGCCAAAGCGCGCCACCGAATCGTTGGAGGCAATGGCGGCCCGGAGCCGGCGCATGCGTGCCATGACCCGGCCGAAATCGACGCTAACCCCCTCCGGGACGTGTACCCCGAAGGCTTCGGCGTCGCGGACGGCAGCAGCGGCGCGTGAGGCCCGGATGAGGGCCTTTGACGGCACGCAGCCCACGTTCAGGCAATCGCCCCCCATCAGGCGGCGTTCCACCAGGGCCACCCTGGCCCCCAGGCCGGCGGCGGCCGCCGCACAGACCAGGCCGGCGGTGCCCGCGCCCATGACCACCAGGTTGTAGCGGCCGGCGGGTTTGGGATTTTGCCAATCTGCAGGGCGCACATGGGACACCAGTCTTTGGTTATGCTTGTCCCACGGGCTCACGATAGGTTGCGCCTTTTCTTCTTGTGACATGCGTGTTCTCCCGCCCCGGGATCCTGATTGCCGGTTTTCCGGCGGATTTTACCTGTTGTGCATCCAGTGACCCGTCGTCATCCGAATGCATGACCGGAGGAGGCGGTATTGCCGCCGCGGCCCGTCCAGCGCGTGTGGAAAAAGACCCCCCGGGGTTTGTCGAGGCGTTCATAGGTATGGGCGCCGAAGTAGTCCCGCTGGGCCTGGAGCAGGTTGGCGGGAAGCCGGGCCGTGCGGTAGCCGTCATAGTAGGCCAGGGCGGCGCTGATGGCCGGCAGGGGAATCCCCTGCTGCACGCCCGAAACCACCACGCGCCGCCACGCGCCTTGGGCCTTTTTCACGGATTTTTTGAAAAAAGGGGCCAGCAGCAGATTCCCCAAATCGGGCTCAGCATCGAAGGCTTCCTTGATCCGGTCCAGAAACGCCGCCCGGATGATGCACCCGTTGCGCCACATCCGGGCAATACGCCCATAGTTGAGCGCCCATCCCTGTTGGGCGGCCATCGCCCGCATGAGCTGGAACCCCTGGGCATAGGCCACGAGCCTGGACGCATAAAGGGCCTGTTCGAGGTCATCGACCAGGGGGGCTGGCTCTTTCTCGGATACGGCCCGGGGTCCTGCCAGGGATCGGGAGGCGGCAAGGCGTTCCTCCTTGAGGGCGGACAGGAACCGCGCATAGACCGCCTCGGCGATGAGCGTAAGCGGTCGGCCCACGTCCAGTGCGGCGGCCACCGCCCACTTGCCCGTGCCTTTCTGCCCTGCCGCATCCAGGATCCTATCGAGGGGACAGCGGCCCGCTTCATCTTTATAATTCAGAATATGATGCGTGATCTCGATCAGGTAGGAGTCGAGGGGGCCCTGGTTCCAGCGGGCGAAGACCCGGGCCATTTCGGCATTGGAAAGGTGAAGGCCGTCTTTCATCATCTGGTAGGTTTCACCAATCAACTGCATGTCGGCGTACTCGATGCCGTTGTGCACCATCTTGACGAAATGACCCGCGCCGTCGCTGCCGACCCAGTCACAGCAGGGTTCCCCTTTGTCCGTGAAGGCGCATATGGTCTGAAAAATCGGCCGGATCCATTCCCACGCTCCCGGCGATCCGCCCGGCATGATGGAAGGGCCTTTCAGCGCGCCCTCTTGTCCGCCGGAAATGCCGGCGCCCACAAAGAGGAGGCCCTTGCTTTCCATCTCTTGCGTGCGGCGGATGGTGTCGGAAAAATGCGAATTGCCCCCGTCGATGAGGATGTCGCCGGTTTCCAGGAAAGGTACAACCGCCGCGATGAATTCATCCACAGGTCTGCCGGCCTTGATCATGCACATGACCCTGCGCGGTTTTTTCAAGGCCCCGATGAGTTCTTCCACGCTGCGGCAGCCGATGATGTTTTTCCCGGCGGCCCGGCCGCGGACAAAGGCGTCCACCTTGCTTAAGGTACGGTTGTAGCAGGCCACGGTAAACCCCTTGCTCTCCATGTTGAGGATCAGGTTTTCCCCCATCACGCCCAGGCCCACCACTCCGATATCGGCGTTTTGCTTCATTTTTGGTTCCTTCCCCTGAATATCATGGATCTTGCAAAATTCTTTTCAGGTGCACCGGTTCATATGGGTTGTCGCACGAAGGCCCTTTGCCTTACAGGGATCTCTTTGCCCTTTGGTTCAGGCCTGGTCCAAAGGGACCAGCAGCAGCATGCCGGTCATGCGCAGCGATTTGTCCGGTTCGTCCAGGCACCTTTGTTTTGCCTCTTTTAAGACCCGCCCCGCCGCCGATGATCCCGTCTTGGGCCAGTTCCCGGCGCCGGGCCAGATCCGGTCCCCGGACCCAGGGCCTACTCTGGAATGAGGGACAGGGCAGATTCGCCAAATGGGAACGCATGGGTTCAGGGAATTGGTCCAGTCGTGCCATGGGAAGACTCCTTTCAAGCCGGATCGTTGCATTGACGGCATGGGCGGACAAGGGGCATTTCACGCCGATTCCCGTGAAGATCATACCATACTTTATCCTCCATGATGATCCATTCCTTGAATAAAACGATTCCATGGCAAAAATGCAGGGAGGCGGCATGACGTTGCTTTTCAGGGCGTTTTCGGCTAAAGCGTCCCTTGCAAGCCCTTTCTCCTTCGGCGATCCTGTGGCCAAGGAGGGGCGCACGCCCTGGAGGGAAAAGAACAATGCCTGTCTTGACCACCACCATCGGCGCCTACCCCAAACCCGACTATGTCCCCATACCGGACTGGTTCAAGGCGGAAAGCACCCTGGCCGAGGATCCCACCCAGGCCCTGGATGCCTGCGAGGCGTGTCACGGTCCCGAAGCCCGGGCGTTGATGGACCGCGCCACCCGTGAAGTGGTCCTGGAGCAGGTGCGCCTCGGCATCGACATCCCCACGGACGGAGAGGTCCGCCGGGAAAATTACATCCATTACCACTGCCGGCATATGGCGGGCATCGACTTCGCCCGGCTTAGCCCCAAAGCCATGCGGGGCGGCCAGTGGAGCGCCGCTGTGCCCACCATCGTGGGTGCCGTAAAAGGCGGGACCGGATTCCTTGTCCGGGATTGGCGCGTCGCCCAGGCCGTTACCCAACGGCCCGTGAAGATGACCCTGCCGGGGCCCCTGACCCTCATGGATTCCACGGCGGACGCCTTTTACGGCGATGCACGCCGGCTCGCCCGGGATCTGTCCCTGGCCCTCAACGGGGAAATCCGCAGGCTGGCGGAAGCCGGATGCCGGTGGATCCAAATCGATGAACCCACGTTCGCCCGACAACCGGATGAGGCCCTTGCCTTCGGTATCGAAGCCCTTGAGCGCTGCTTTCACCGGACGCCGGCCGGGGTCCATCGAACCGTGCACATCTGTTGCGGCTATCCGGACCGGCTCGACAGCGACACCTACCGGAAGGCCCCCCCGGAAAACTACTTCCGTCTCGCTCCTGCCCTGGATGCGGCGCACCTGGATGCCGTCTCCATCGAAGACGCCCACCGGCCCAATGACCTGTCCTTGCTCGAACGGTTTCGCCAAAAGACCGTCATATTGGGCGTGATCGGCATCGCCCGGTCCCGCATCGAATCCGTGGCGGAAATCGCTTCCCGATTGCGGGAAGCCCTGGGGCATATAGACCAAGCGCGCCTCATGGCGGCCCCGGATTGCGGCTTGGGAATGCTCACAAGGGACCAGGTGCAGGCCAAGCTTGCAAACATGGTCTCTGCCGCAAAGACCTTCTAACGGTTTCGGGGCCTCTTTTTCCCCCTTTTCCGCTTCTTGACGAGCAAAAAGTATAACCCACGTTCGGGATTGAACACCACCACCGTGATCACGGGGACCACCAGTCCGACCACGGCCACGGTGATCATGAGCATGCCCAGGGCCTCGTAACGGCCGCGCTGGATGATGAAGATGCTGTTTAAGGCCTGGGTCAACAGCTGGCTGGCGGAAAGCGCCAGGTTGGTGAAGGCGGCCATGATGGCAAAGTAGGTGGCTTTTTGGTTTTCGGGCGCTTCCCGGGCGATCCATGCCAGCATGGGGATCATGGCCACCTGTCCCATGGGCGAGTCGGCCATGGTGTCCACGATGGCGATGGTACGGGCACCGAAGCCCAAGTGCTGCAGGGTCCACTCGTGCAGTCCGTAGTACATGCCCACAAAGGGGAGAAACATGACGGTGTTGTAAACGGACAAAAAGACCACGAGGTAGGGGATGGGGCGGCGGCTCATCCAGGAGCGCAGGGCAAACATCCCGATGATGGCGAGCAGCGACGAGACCTGCCGCAGCGTCCCGAAAAAGGCCTCGTCGAAGCCAAGGACATCGATCTGCCACCAGCTCGCCCCTGCGCCAGGGGTGGGCATGGCCCTGAAGACGAAGATGATCACCGCAATGCCCATGATCTCGCGGCGTTTTTCAGGTTCCAGGTCTTGAAGGAGTTGGTGGATCAGGTAAAGGATGATGAAAAGGGAACCGAAAAAGATGATTTCTTCTTTGAAGGCGATGCGGGAAAGGCCGATGCCCAGGATCATGAGGACGAAGAGGCCGCTTCCCCCCAGGATGGGGAGGCTCGGCTTGAGGGCGGGCCTCTCAGGATGCATCATCTTGTCCACGGCTTCCTTGGAAAAGCCCTTTTGACGAAAGACCCGGCGCTGCCGTTTGACCATCAGGCTCCCGAACACCACCCCCATCACGGAGATGACCGGGATCACCAGGGAAATTTCATACATGACGGCATAGGAAAGGGTCTTGGCCAGCCACCCTCCCAGGCCGGCCACGGCGGCGCTTCCCCCCAGGATCGCCACCCGGCCCAGGGTTTGCACGGTGATATGCATGCGTTGCAGGGATTCCTCCGAAAAGGGTGTACCGTCTGGCTGGAAACGGGGGACCGCCTCCACGGTCATGGCATCGGCCACCACGTCCTGCAACACGTACCCGATGGGGGCCAGGAGCACCGAGACCACATACCAGGTGCCGGCGGGCATCAGGGTTTCCATCCAGGGCCGGTATCCGGTGAGCCCCACCATGATCACCAGGCTCCCGGCCATGAGTGCCGCGCCCAGGTAAACGAAGAGGGCCTTCCGGTGCCAAAAAAGATCCACCAGGTGCCCCAGGGGCATTTTCATGGCCCAGGGAAGGCCGGCCCAGAAGCCCAGGCCGGCCAGAAAGGCCGCGGACAGCCCCAGTTCCTCCTTGACAAAGAAGCTTTCGATGATGCCGGTGAAGCCGGAAACCCCCGCCGCCAGGTACACCATCAGGGGCGGGATGTACGTGAGGCGCATTTCCCGGAAGATGCCAAAGAAATCCCGCGCCAGCCAGCGTACAAGGCGGCGCGGGAAGGATCCCTTCCCGGGACGGGACGCGGACGCGGTCAACGGGGCCTCCTCATCGAGGCCCTCCGCCGTTTATGGATGTGATGGGGGACCGGTCCATGGCAATTTCCCTGAGCGCAAGGGCGATATCCATGAATCCATTGGGAAGCTGGGCCGTATGGAGCTGATTCAGGGGATCCCGGCATACCGGTCCGGATAATCTCCGCCGCCTCAAGCACCCTCTGCCGGATTATCCGGACCGGTCGCCGGGACATGAGATGGGAAACGTCCCCACAGCCCGCCATTATGCGGCGTGACGCACGGTCAATTCCTCGTTTTCCAGGTCCACCGTAATGGTGGCCCCTTCAGGAATGTCGCCGGCGATAATCGCCCGCCCGATACGCGTTTCCAGTTCCCGCTGCATGTAGCGTCGCAAGGGCCGGGCCCCGTAAACCGGGTCGTATCCCCGTTTTGCGATGAATCGCCGGGCCGCATCCGTGATTTCCAGGCGCATGTTGCGCCCTTCAAGCCGCTTGGAAAGGTCTTTGGTCAGCAGTCCCACGATCTGTTCCACCTCTTCCAGGGTCAGGGGCTTGAACAGGACGATGTCGTCGACGCGGTTGAGAAATTCCGGCCGGAAATGCTGGCGCAGCTCGGCCATCACCCGGTCTTCCACCTCCTTCTTGATCTCACCGGTTTCGGTGATTCCCTCCAGGAGATGATGGGACCCGATGTTGCTGGTCATGATGATGACGGCGTTCTTGAAGTCCACCGTACGGCCCTGACCGTCGGTGAGGCGGCCGTCGTCGAAGATCTGGAGCAACACGTTGAAGACGTCGGCGTGCGCCTTTTCGATCTCATCGAACAGGATCACGCTGTAGGGTTTCCGCCGGACGGCCTCGGTCAGCTGCCCCCCTTCTTCGAAGCCCACGTAGCCGGGCGGGGCACCGATGAGCCGGGCCACGGTATGCTTTTCCATGTATTCGCTCATGTCGATGCGGATCATGTTCTCTTCAGAATCGAACAAGGCTTCGGCCAGGGTCTTGGCCAGCTCGGTTTTCCCCACACCGGTGGGTCCCAGGAAGATAAAGGTCCCGATGGGCCGCCGGGGATCCTTGATGCCGGAACGGGCCCGGATGACCGCATCGGCCACCAGTTGCACCGCTTCGTCCTGGCCGATGACCCGTTCATGGAGGACCTTATCAAGGCGCAGGATTTTCTGGCGCTCCCCTTCCATGAGTTTCGCCACCGGGATACCGGTCCAGCGCGAGATGATTTCCGCGATCTCTTCTTCGGTGACTTCTTCCCGGAGCAGCCGTTCTCCGGTCTGTTTCTTGGAAAGTTTTTCTTCTTCTTCCTTGAGGCGCCGTTCCAGTTCCGGAAGCTTGCCGTGCCGCAGTTCCGCGGCGCGGTTCAAATCATAGCCGCGTTCCGCCGTTTCCAGCTCGTGGCGCGTCTTTTCGATTTCCTCCCGGATGGCCTGGATCTTTTTGATGGCTTCCTTTTCGATTTCCCACTGGGCGCGCATGCTGTCGGCTTTTTCCCTCAGATCCGCCAGTTCCTTCTGGAGGGCTTTCAAACGCTCCCGGCTGGAACGGTCTTTCTCTTTTTTCAAGGCGGCCTCTTCGATTTCCAGCTGCATGATCCGGCGGGAGACTTCGTCCAGTTCCGTGGGCATGGAGTCGATTTCGGTCCGGATCATGGCGCAGGCTTCATCCACCAGGTCAATGGCCTTGTCCGGGAGGAAGCGGTCGCTCACATAGCGGTTGGACAAGACCGCGGCGGTGACCAGGGCGCCGTCCTGGATTTTCACCCCATGGTGGACTTCATAACGCTCCTTCAACCCCCTCAGGATGGAGATGGTGTCTTCCACGGAGGGTTCTCCCACCAGAACCGGCTGGAAGCGCCGTTCCAGGGCCTTGTCCTTTTCGATATATTTTCGGTACTCGTCCAGGGTGGTGGCGCCGATACAATGCAACTCTCCCCGGGCCAGCATGGGCTTGAGCATGTTGCCTGCATCGATGGCGCCTTCGGCCTTTCCGGCGCCCACGATGGTGTGCAGCTCGTCGATGAAAAGGAGGGTCCGCCCCTCGGATTCTTTGATCTCCTGTAGAACCGCCTTCAGACGTTCCTCGAATTCGCCGCGGTACTTGGCGCCGGCCACCAGGGCCCCCATGTCCAGGGCGAAGATGGTCTTGTCCTTCAGGCCTTCGGGGACGTCCTGGCGAACGATCCGGTGGGCCAGCCCCTCCACGATGGCGGTCTTTCCCACACCCGGGTCTCCGATGAGGACCGGGTTGTTCTTGGTCTTCCGGGAAAGGATCCGGATGACCCTCCGGATCTCGCTGTCCCTGCCGATCACCGGGTCCAGCTTGCCGGAGCGGGCTTCTTCCACCAGGTCTCTCCCGTATTTCTGGAGGGCCTCATACGTGCCCTCGGGGTCGGCGCTGGTGACCCGCTGGTGGCCCCGGATGGCGGTGAGCGTGGTCAGCACCAATTCCCGGGTGATCCCGAATTCCTGTAAGATGGAACCCGCCGCCGTCGTCTTGCCTTCCCCGATGAAGGCCAGCAGCAGGTGTTCCACGGAGATATACTCGTCTTTCAGGGCCTCGGCTTCCCCCTGGGCCGCCACCAGAAGCCGGTTCAGGCGTTGGGTGATATAGACCTTGCCCGGTTCGGATCCCGGGCCGCTGATTCTGGGCTTTTTCTCCAGCTCCGCTTCAAGGCGTTGCCGAATGGCCCCTTCCGAGATTTCCATGCGTTTTAAGAGTCGGGGTACGAGTCCGTCGGACTGCTCCAAGAGCGCCAGCAGCAGGTGTTCCCCATCCACCTCCTGGTGGTTGAAACGGATGGCTTTAGTCTGAGCCGCCTGAAGCGCCTCTTGGCATTTCACCGTGAATTTGTTCATATCCATTTTGTATTCCTCCACGAATATCCCGGCGCCGCATTTTTTTGACGAATACGGACGCCTCTATTTAAAACGGGTTTCAAAGCGGTCTTGAAACCCCCGTTAATCTTGTTCAAGACCGTGTTCCAGGTCCCGAATCCGCCTCTCCAAAGTCTCAATGCGATCCAACAACTCCAGGACCACACCGATCCCGGCATAGTTGATCCCCAGGTCCCGATGGAGGCGGATGATTTTTTGAACCCGCGCCACGGCGCAGCGTTCAAAGCGCCATCGATCCGGATTCTCATCCCACTCGAGGGGATCCACAAGGCCCTGACGGACGAAGTGCAGCACAAGCTCCGATTGAATCTGGCAGCGCCAGGCGATGTCCTTCAACCGGAGAAACGCTTCCGCCGGCCTTGTGCCCGTCGCCATGATCGGAAGATATCTGCGTCTTACCATCAATTCCATTTTCTTATCCCGGCCGTTTCATCATTTCGAAAACCTTTTGGCCTATCCTCTCGGGTTGAACCGCGACACGGTCTTGAGTTTTTCAAAAAGGGTTCTTTCCTCAGGGGTCAGGGACTTGGGGACCCGGATCTGGACAAGGGCATAGAGGTCTCCCGGCTTTCCCTTGGGATTGGGCATCCCTTTCCCCCGAAGTCTCAATTTTTGTCCGCTTTGGGTGCCCGGCGGCACTTTCAATGTCACCGGCCCGGAAAGTGAGGGGATTGTCACCCGTGCCCCCAGGGCCGCTTCCCAGGGCGTAACGGGCAGATCGGCATAAAGATCGCGTCCTTCCAATCGAAAGCGGGGATGGGGCTCGATCTCCACCTTCAGATACAGGTCTCCGGGAGACCCTCCCCCGGTCCCCTTTCCGCCCTGACCGGCCAACCGGATCCGCTGCCCGGGTAAAATACCCGGCGGAATCTTGACATCGTAACGCTTTTCCCGTAGGGCATGCCCGCTTCCCGGGCCCGGGTCCACCGACTGCAGGGTAATGCTCTTGGTACCCCCCCGAAAGGCTTCTTCCAGGGGAATCCGGAGGATCGCCTCATGGTCGGCGCCCTGGCGTTTCATGGAAAAGGATTGGCGGGCCTGGGCGCCGCCGCTTGGGGCATCTTGAAACCGTCTCCCGAAAAGGGCTTCGAAAAAATCGCTGAAACTGCCGTCTCCGGAGCTCCAGAAGAACCTCTCCCCTTGACCGCCGGCGCCGGATCCGAAATTGAAGGCATATTCAGCGCCCGGCGCCCCCTGAAAAGGCTGCCCGTGTTGCCACTGGTTCCCCAGTTGGTCGTATTTCTGACGCTTTTTGGGGTCTTTCAAGACCTCGTAGGCCTCGTTGACCTCTTTGAATTTTTCTTCAGAGCTTGTGCCTTTGTTCAGGTCCGGATGGTATTTTCGGGCCAGCTTCCGGTAGGCCCGCTGGATTTCTTCCTGGGACGCCTTACGGGGAACCCCCAATATCTCGTAATAATCTTTATAGGTGACCGCCATGGTATGCTTTCCAAGTCCGGGCTACGCCTCACGCGGCACCCGCTTCAAAAGACGCCGTGCCGCGGATCCTTGATGATACCCCTTTTGAATGGTTTTTTTCACCTCATGATGCTCACTTGGAGAGAAAATAACCACACCCCCGCCTTTGTCAATGAAAGTATTATTACTTTTTTTATATTTGTTTAAATAATAATGATGCCGTTCCTGTCCTTCTTGCCGGATAAAAAAAGACCCGACAGGGATCCTGTCGGGTCTTTGCGGAAACGGGAGGAGGTTATGCGGCGTGTTTGATTTCAATCCGCTTGACGTCCGTGCCCGGCACGCTTTTCCGGGGGATGGAAATCGTCAGGACCCCTTTCTTGAAACGGGCGTCGATATGCTCCTGATCGGCGTCTTCAGGGAGTGACAGAACCCTCTGAAAGGCGCCGTAAGCGCGTTCCATGCGGTAGAAATCCTTTTCTTTTTCCTCCTTTTCCTGTCTTTTTTCACCACTGAGGGTGAGGGTGTCGTCTTTGAGTTCCAGCTTGATGTCCTTTTCATCCACTCCTGGAATTTCCACCTCTATGGTGTATTTTTCATCCGTGGCGCTGATGTCCACCGTGGGCTTGAGCAGCGCATCCGTCATCCGGAAGTGGCGCCTGTCCGGGGACGGAAACCCAGTCCCGTGAAACCACGCCTCAAAAAGGCGGTCGATTTCCCGGTGCAGCTGGGAAAGCGGCGCGGAAAAGAGGGGATCGGGCCCATGACGCCCTTCGTGCCGGACCGGCACCCGCATCGCCGCATCCTCCTCCTCTTCCTTTTTAAACCAGTTCCACGGAGCCAGCTTTTTGATGTTCATGACGCACCTCCTTGCCGATCCAGAGTCGATATCATTATCATGATATCTCTTGACAAAAAAGTAATGCAATGGGACCCCGTGTCAAGCCCCTCCTTTTTAAGAGGCGATGCTTTTTCAAAAGGATGGAGGCGCCTGTAAACGGTTCCCTCCGGGTTGGAGGGGTCCCGTTTGGGAAGGCCTATTCCCAGAAAAGGCGGGCCTTTTGGGCGGTTTGTTCCGGGGAGGTGAAGGTGGCCATGTCGCCGAGCATCACCTCGAAGCCTGTAAAATCACTCCGGACCCATGGGGCGAAATTGGATCTTACGGTCAACACCGCCCGCAGTTCCAAAGCGTCGCTGCCGTCTTCCAGGAGCAACAGTCCCAGGTTATATCCGTTTCGCCCCAGGAAACGGTAGAACTTCTGGACCTTGAGGATTCCCCGGGCCAAGTCCTCCCAGTGGGCCTCATGGGTTTGGTTCAAGGCGGTGATTTGCGGCAAAATCCCCCAGATTTCAAAGAAGCCTTCGGGGGCAAAGGCGGCGAGCCAGTGCCAGTCTCCGGTGGTCCCGATATACCGTTTTCCGGCGTCTTTTTCCTTTTGAAGATAGTCTGAAAAGAGGCGGGTTCCGGTTTTCCGGCGGTAATCGGCGGCCCGACCCGTCAAGAAGCGCTGGTAATTGGCCGGGGTCCGGTCTGCCTGCACCTGAAGGTGAGGGTGGAGAAGGGAACCGCCCGCGGAGGGCAGATGATTCTGGGTGATGGCCATGTATACGGCTTCCGGGTCGTATGCTTTTACCCGAAGGAGATACTCCCGGCAGTTCAAGAAGCTGTCGGTGTAAGAAGAAAGGGTGGCGGTGCCGATGGGAACGAAGTGGGTCTCATCAAAGAGGCTGACCGCCGAATAGCGGCCATAGGGAAAAAGGTTCGGGAAAAGGACTGACCCTCCCCTTACCATCCGCCCTTCGGGATGCAGTTCGGGCGCAAGCCTGGGGGTGTGCGTTTCCAGATTTTCGGGACAAAAGGGGCAGGATTTCCGGTCCTGGGCAAAGGGCGGCGGATCCGGGAGCCCTTCTGCGCCGGGTTCGCGCTCTTGGCTGCGGGTGTAGGTGATGCGGCACGTCCGCCCCGTGATGGGATGGGTTCGGATTTCAATGGCGCGGTCTCCGATTTGACCTTCCGGCAAAAGGATGCGCGCGAAAAAGCGTTTTCGAGAAAACGTGAGCATGGGGTTTCTCCGTTGGGTTCAGGGGAAAAGGGATCGTTGCGTTGGATGCTTGCGGCTGTTTCTTCCCGCCGAAGCGGCGGGTGAAACCTTGTCCCGCCCGTCAAATGCGTGTCCGGTTGTCACACGCATGGCATTTGCGCTGGGCTTTTCCAAATAGCGCACTTCGAAACGGTTTTCGGTCTTTTTTTCGACCGAGAGGAGTTCATTGAAAAACAACTCTGTTTCTTGGCGCGTGACTACGGGGAATTGATAAGGCCCGTTGAAATGTTTGAGGGTTTTTCCCCTGTCAAGATGCTTGCCAATGAATTGCACGTGGTCTTCAAGGCGTTTCAGGATGCGGGCATTGGCCGAATCTTGGATGCCTTCAATCCTTTTGACAAGGGCCGGTCGGAGCGTGCCGTCGATTTCGTATCCGATGCTGTGGCGGCCGCAGGCCATGGCCGCCGAGAGGGTGGTCCCCATGCCTGCAAAGGGATCCAGCACCGTGTCGCCCTTGATGGAAAACATGGAGATCAACCGATAGGCCAGTTCAAAGGGAAACGCCCCGCTGCGCTTGCGGGTTTTTTCATCCGGAAGGTCCTGTGCGGTTCCCTTCAGATCCGTCCATACATCGGAAAACCAGGTGTTTCGCTCTTCCCAGAAAAAGGCGCTTTCCCTCCGGAGGCGTTTTTCCTCATCCGTCTTGAATGCCCTATGGGAGCCTTTCCGAACGATCAAGATGTATTCATGCTCCAGGGTCACATAGGCCGTGGGGGGCAGCATGCCGGAGCCCATGAACTTGTTGGGGGCATTGGTCTGTTTCCGCCATAAGATACAGGGAAGGGGCGTGAAACCGAGTTTCTGAAGAAAGGCAAGGACCCTGGCATGGTTGGGAAAGAGGGAAAAACGGCTGTCTACGGTCCGTGTGGCGTCCCCCACGTTGATGCAGGCGATTCCCCCCCTTTTTAGGACCCGAAAGGCTTCTTCCCACACCGCATCCAGGATCCGATGCATGCGTTCAAAGGCTTCCTGGGCCTGGCCCGCCTTTAAGGCCGAGGCGATATGGGGCGCTTGTCGGCTAAAGGCCGGATCCCACATCTCGATCATGGGGTAGGGGGGAGAGGTGACCAGAAGGGCCACGCTTTCACCCGGTAAAGCCTCCATGGACCGGGAGTCGGAAAAATGGATTTGATGCCGCGATTCCATACGGAGTCTCTTTTTAACATCTTCTGCTGCCCTCAAAAAGAAAAAACACGCTTCTGCCTTGCAAAAAAACTCCGGATGGGCGATAAAAAGGCACGTTTTTCGGCATTGAAAAAAGGCGCATGAAACGCCGTGTAAAGGAAACGATCATGATCGGAAACCAATTGACCGTTTTAACCGGGAACTCCGCGTTGCGGGTGGGAAGGGTCTTTTCCATACTGGGCGGGGAAGGGATCAACATCCGGGCCCACTGCCTCGTGGACAACGGAGACGGCTATTGCAAGTTGCGGATGGTGGTCTCCGAGCCGGACAAGGCCGTTGCGGTGTTGAAGGCCCAGAAGATGACCGCGGTCACCAATGAAGTGGTGATTGTGGAAACAGAAGACAAACCCGGTGAATTGAGCCGCATGCTGGCCCTTTTTGAAGGCCGGGACATCCGAATCGAATACAGTTATGTGGCGGTCAGTGAAAAACCCGGAACCGCGGTGATGGTCTTCCGGTTTTCGGACAATGCAGCCGCCCTCCAAGTGTTGGCCCCTTGAACAGGTGAAACCTTTTTAACGAGGCCCCTCTGGATTTGCCCGCCGCGGATTTACCCGGGATCCCGCCTTTTCTTTTCGGCCTTGGATGAAAGGCGTCTTTGAACCCACCCTTTCACCTGCACATAAGCCTCGTAGTTGGCCGGTGTCACCAGGAGGGTGAAGGTGGTGGCGCTGATGAGGCCTGAAATGAAGGCCGTGGCCATGGGGGCCCATGTGATGGATTTGGTGGGGATGCCGACGGCCATGGGGAGAAGCCCCAGGGTCGTGGTGATGGTGGTGATGAGGACCGGCCGCATGCGGGCGCCGCAGGCCTCCATCACCGCCTGCCTCAAGGGCTTTCCTTCCCGGCGCCGCACGTTCATGAAATCGATCAGCAGCAGCGAATCATTGACGGACAACCCGGCCAGACCCACGATGGCCATGAAGCTTCCCACGGTAAACGGGGTTCGGGTGAAAAGGAGCCCGAGCACCACCCCGATAAGCGCCATGGGCACGGAAAAGATGATGATGATCGGCTGGATGTACTCCTTGAACTGGGAGGCAAGGACCATGTAGATGGCAAGCAGGGCGATGACAAAGGCCAGGCTCAGGGAGAGGTACGATTTGAAGGTGGATTCAAACTCGCCCCCGAAGGCCACGGCGATGCCTTGGAAGGGGATGGGGTTGGATTTGACGAACTCTTGGACCAAAAACCGGGTCCGGGCCGGGGAAAGCCGGGAGCCGGCCCGGATATCGGCGGTAAGGGTCACCGTGGGCTTGCCGTTGTGGCGTAATTTGACATCCGGCTCCCGGGAAAGGCGCCCATCCGCAAGGTCTCCAAGCAGAAGCGGGGCCCGGCTGTTTTCGATCATGGGAACGTCCAGGAGATCCAGGGGTTCGGCAAGCCCCGCCCCGCGCCGGTTCCCCGGGTCCGTGACCCGGGCGAGGCGAACGACCAAGTCCACCTCCTCGTCTGTTGTGCGGAACAATCCCACCTTTTGGCCTTCCAGGGCCCCGGCGGTCATCCGGGTGACGGCCGCCGGGGATATGCCGTATTCCGAGGCGGCTTCCTGCCTGCAAACGAATCGATAGGTCTTCTGGAAGTCGGGGCGGTTGTCGCCAAGGTCCACGAGGTCTTTGAGATCGGGATGGCGGCGCATGAACCCGAGAAGGACATCCGAGGCGGCGATGGCCTCTTGGAGGGTGTCGCCGCTGATGCGGATATTGACCGCCTTGCCGGTGGGCGGACCGTCATTTTCCTTAAATACCCGGAGCCTGACGGGTTGGCCCTTGCTGAGGTAGCGGGCCTTGACGAATTCAGCCAGATTTTGACGCATGTAATCCACGTGCCGGTGGGGGTCGTTGGCGGGATTTTCCGGAAAGCGCCGGACCTTGGCTTCCGGAAGGGTGACCACGATCTGGCCGAAATGGCTGCCGTGGTGCCGGGCGTAATCCTCGTCTTCGAAGTATCCCGCGGATCCTGAGGCGGACTGGGCCTGGCCGGGTCCCTGGGAAACGATGTAACGGGAGATCTCCCGGATCACGGCATCGGTCTTTTCAATGGGCGTGCCCACGGGCAGCGCCGCCGTCACATGATATCGAAAGACGCTGCCGGGAAAAAATTCCACCTGGATCAAAGGGACCCGTCCCGTTGCCGACAGGGCCAAGACCCCCACGGACAGGACCAAAAGGAGCGTCATCAATGAAAATGTAAGGATTTTACGGTCTAAGATCTTTCCCAGGGCAAGCCGATAGGCCTTCCAGAAAAAAGAAAACACACCGTGTTTCAGGTGGGAAAAGGCATCCACGCCTTGCCCGGATGCTTCCGGAACCCCTTTGATTTTCGCCTTCCCCGGCCCCCAGTCCAACGCATGGATGGGCAGGATCAGCAGGGATTCAAACAGGGACGCCGACAGGGCATAGGTGACCGTCTTGGGGATGTAGGAAAAAAATTCCCCGGTGAACCCGGTCATGATCAGCATGGGCACAAAGGCCAGCACCGTGGTCAGGGCCGAGGCGATCACCGGCAGCATCACCTCGGCGGCACCGTCCACCACCGCCGTGTGCAGGGCCTTTCCCATCTGGAGATGGCGATAGATGTTTTCCACGATGATGACCGCATCATCCACCAGGATACCGGTGACCAACACGAAGGCAAAGAGGCTGATGGAATTGAACGAGACCCCGGCCAGGCGCATGAGGATCACGGAACACAAAAAGGAAAAGGGGATTCCGATGGCCGTCAGGAGGGCGTTGCGGAACCCCAGGGTCACCCAAAGGACGATGAGCACCAGGGACATCCCCAGCAAAAGGTTCCCGCCCAACGTATCCAGGGATTCGTTGATCTCGATGGTGGAATCGTTGGTGAAGATCACCCGAAGACCCTCTTGCCGGTGGCGCGCTTCAAATGCTTTGGCCACCGCCTGGACGGCGGCCGATACTTCAACCGCGTTACCCGTGTCCTCTTTGGACACAAAGAGCCGGACTGCCGGTTGCCCGTTTACCGAGGCAATCATGGACGGGTCGCGATGACTGAGACGAACCGTTGTCACAAGGTCCCTGATCCGGACAAAATTTCCGTCTCCATCACGACGGACAATGATATTTCCCACCTCAGCCTGGGTATGCAGCCGTTTGCCGGCATCCAGCTTGTATTCCCTTTCTTTTGTCCGGAAGCGCCCCGTGGGAATCTTCACGCCGGCTTTCCGAACGGCTTCGGCGGCCTGATTGAACGTGACCCCGAAGGTCCTCAGCTTGACGGGATCCAAAGACACATGAAACTCGGTGTCGTATTTGCCCACAATCCGGGCGTTTCGGACGTCGGGAATCTCCAACAGGAGAGTCCGCAGGGCTTGTGCGTAGCGTTCCAGGGCGCGCCGGGGCACGGGACCGGAGACATGGACGATGATCACGGGAAGCCAAAGGTTGGTGTCGATGTACAGGAACCGGGGTTCCTCGGCCTCGGGCGGGAGGTCCTCCCGGATGTTTAACACCCGGAACCGGAGGTCATCGAAAAGGGATTCGTAGTCGGTGTCGTCGATGAATTTCACGTCGATGCTGGAAAAATTCCGGTAGGACTCGGATTTGAGGTATTCGATGTTTTCCATCCCTTCCAGGGCTTCTTCGATCTTGTCGGTGACCAACTGTTCCACGTCTTCGGCAGAGGCCCCGTAATAGGGCGTATGGATGAAAACCCGGCCCATGTCCACCACCGGCATGTTTTCAAGGGGTATGGAAAACATGGAAAAGGCCCCGGCCACCACCAGGATGACAAAGACCACGTTGAAAAAGACCTTTTGTCTGATGGAAAATTCGACGACGCGTTTCATGGGCTGGGCGGGGCGTCGCCGGCGGAAGCTTTTTCCTGACGCGTCTTGGGGGACATCAACGCGGTGCCGGGCGGGAGGCGGGGATCTTCGGCGATGCGGAAGAAGTCTCCCGAGTCTTCCAGGATGAAGACCGGGACGGCGTCGCCGTTTTTTAAGAGAAATACCCGGGGGTTTTCGTATCGGTTCGAGACCGCGGC
>JALVQN010000045.1 GCA_027025555.1 Desulfobacterales bacterium | reverse complement strand
CGGCCACGCTGTAAAAATAAGCGGCCGAGGAGCCCATGGCGATGAGCACGTCCATGTTGGGAGCGCCATGCTTCAGCGCCTTCCAGCCGCCGGTGTAATAATCCTTGCCCACGTAAAATTGCACGGGCGTGGCCAGGGCGAACATCAGCCAGTTGACCCAGGGCGCATCAGCCCACGAGCCCAGCAGCCCGAAATCCCGGCCCATCGAAAGCAGGAACAGGGGCAGGGTGAAGGCGATGCCGGTGATGAGGAGCCTGCGCTGGCGGGCCATCTCGGCCTCCCGGGCCTGACGCTCCGCGTCCACCCCGGCCTCCTCATCCAGTCCTTCGGTCTCGATGACATGATAGCCCAGGTCCTCAACCAGGTCCTTCACCTCGGTGATGTCGAGCATGGCGGGATTGTAGACGATGCTGGCTTTTTCGGTGGCCAGATTCACCGCCACATCCTCCACGCCCGGCAGCCGTTTCAGATTCCGTTCGATGGTGAGGACGCAGTTGGCGCAGGTCATGCCCTCGATGGGCAGCTCCGCCCTGGTGGTGGCCACGCCATAGCCCAGCTCCTCCACCAGGCCGGTGATGTCGTCGGGCGAGAGGAGGCTGGGATCGTAGATGACATGGGCGCGCTCGGTGGCCAGATTCACCGACGCCTTCTCCACGCCGGGCAGGCGGCCCAGATTCCGCTCGATGGTGGTGGAGCAATTGGCGCAGGTCATGCCCGTGATGGGCAGCACGACCTGGGTTTTTGTTTGGGGTGATGATGAGGGAGGTGGAGCTGTTGTCATAGAGTTTGTTCCAGAAAGGGCGTGCAATGTTGACTCTACCGAAAAAAGCTTTGTCTCACGCAAAGTCGCAAAGACGCCAAGGGAAAAAGATGGATTTCGCCAAGAAAAATGACCTGAAATCACCCCGTCTGGGAGGCGAATTTGTCAGAGGCATGTAGGCGAAGAGCCAAATGGATGTTGGCTATTGAGGGTTGGTTCAGTTGGTGGGTGCGTAACCTGCTTCGGCCAGCAGGGCCCGGGCCTGATCCAGCGCCGCGTCATCTGTGTATGTCACGAGCACGGTTTTGGCTCCGACGTTGCCATCCACGTAATCGACGCCATCCACAAATTTGAGTTCGCGCTTGATGGACATGAGACAGTGGTTGCAGGTAATGGTTGGGATAGAGAACGTTGTTTGCATGATGCTCCTCGGTGTGTGTGAGTGAGTGAAAATGATGATTCTTATTGTTGTCTTGACGTGAGTTCGGAATGAACCTGCCTAACGCAAGGCATTTTGCCAAGCGAAATTCGTATTATCTCGCCAAAGAATGGATGAACGTAGACGAAGATGGACGAAGATGGACGATTTTTCATCGTCACCATTTGTCTCAGCGTCTATTTTTCGTCCAATCTTTGCGTAATTCGCAGTTGTTTTGATGAAAAAAGACCTTTGTAACTCCGAATTGAGATTATCTTAGTTTGTGTGCTGCATTAAAGAGTTCGACAATCTCGTGTAATACTTTCTCTTGTTCTTCTTTGTCATCTGATCGAATTGCTCGGGTGACGCAGGTTTGCAGATGGTTATCTAAGATCATTGCATTGGCACGATCCAAAGCCCCCTGAACTGCTTTGATTTGCTTCATGATGTCTATGCAGTATTCGTCATTTTCGACCATTCGCTGAATGCCGCGAATATGGCCTTCGATGCTTTTAAGGCGATTGTTGACATCCTTTTTTACTTGAGCTTGCATGGAACTCCTCTCGATTGTCCTCTTCGATCAGGCTACCCCCCTCGGGGGGAGGGGTCCTTCCAAGCATAACGCCGATCCGATCTTTTTTCTGTAATGAATCACCCTTTTACCTAAATCTTTCTAAAAACACGGCTAATGTGAAATTAAAAAGTTGAAAGAAAGGGGAAGACCACCGAAAATGGGGGTGTCAACTCCCAAAACCACAATCGGAGGACTTCCCATGAACAGTATAACCTTTGAAGACCTGTGCACGA
>JALVQN010000044.1 GCA_027025555.1 Desulfobacterales bacterium | reverse complement strand
GGGCGATTGATGGATCCGGAGGCCCCCGGGGTTCCCTTGACGAAGATCCCGGATTCAAATAACTTCTATGAAGTTCCTGCGCCAGCTGTCTTTTCAATAAGAAGGCATGTGCACAAAAGGATGAAAAAGCGGCCCGATGAAGGGAATCTGCAGAGAAAGGAGCAAAGACCATGGCAAAGGATTCCGGGGCGGGATATCGGGTGGTGGCCACGGTGAAGGCCGTGAAGGGAAAATGCGAGGCGGGCCATGGGGTGGGGGACCGCTTTGAGATCAGCTGTCTCAATTCCGGCGGCTTGTGCGGGTTTTTCTACCATGACCTCTTCCCCAGCCTTTCCACGTTTCAATTCGGGGGGCGCATGCCCTGGTGGAAGGGGGATGCCATCGAAATCGGATGCCCGGACCCCCACAACCAGGTCACCATCCGGCTGGAACGCTTCAAGCCATAGGGTTTTGAAAACGGGTGCCGGAATGTGCGTCAAATGTCGCTTGAGACATTTGCCATCAGGATCTTAATTCATGGAAGAAATCGTCATCCCTAAAGAAGAGGCGGTCTTCTGGCTGGACAAAAACGGCCGCTGGCACAACCGGCACGGCCCGTTTGAGCATAAAAAGATCATCGACTATTTTCACGAATCTATCCGCAAGGACGGGCACGGCTTTTTTTTGGCCCAGGAACTGGAAGGCAAACGGGAAAAGGTCTATTTCCCTTATGAAGACACGGCCCTTTTCGTCTTTGATGTGGTGGAGGAACCTCAAGGCATCTTTTTGGTCCTTAATACGAAAAAACGGGTAAAACTGGAGCCCGAAAAACTTTTCATCGAAAAGGATGCCCTCTACATGACCCTTGGACAGGACCGGGTCAAATTCGTGGAATCGGGCCTTTTCAAGATATCCGAACGCTTTTTGTATGAAAATGGCGCCTATTGGATCCGGGTGGGAAAAAAGAAGTATCCGATACCGGTTAGGACCGGGGAAGGGGCGCCTTCCTCCCCTTGATCAGGGGTTTTCGGGGCGGTTTTTCTCTCTTCTTAAAAAATCGCGCACGTAAGATGGGAGCGCACCGGTTATCAGGTAATTTCTGAAGTCCGCCTTCACGCGCTTTTCCGGACGGCTCCACGGCTGGGCCGCATAGAAGAACAGGTCATGTTCACTCACCCGGTACTGATGCGCCAGACGGGCCAGGAATTCCGCCTCACTCTCGGGTTTTCTCCGCGACGGAAACCGGTCCAGGCGCCGCATGACGATGATATAAAGGAGGGCTCCGAAAAGCCAAAAAAGGGAGTCGATTTGAAACAGCGCATGTTCCATTGCCGGGCAGCCTTTCGAGGAAACACCATAACCCCATGGCCTTGAAAAATCAAGGCTGCGCTTTACCCGAAAAGGGATCAAGGGTCGGCAAAAACGTTTTATACATGACGACATAAATAGTTGCGCATATTGATGTTGTATGCTATGCTCTTCTCTGGAAAGGAGGGGAGCGATGAGAAAGCTGCAGATCGAAGATGCTGAGATCATGCGTTTGGCGGTGCAGGATGAGATTCTGCGATCGGAGGAGTCGCGGTATGATCATCGCCTGCACGGGATCCTGCTGGTGTGTTCTGGGCTTAGTTGCACACAGGTAGCGGAGCTTTTTGGGCATAGCCGGCGAACCATCCAATACTGGGTGAGACGCTTTGAGCACAGGGGTTTTGCTGGACTCCAGGAAGGGGAAAGACCGGGGCGGCCTAGTTCTCTGGACGAACAAACGTGGCTGGCGTTGGGAAAAGATCTCCGGCGCTCCCCATTGGAATTGGGCTATTCCCAGAACCTCTGGGACGGAAAGCTGCTTAGCCACCATTTGGCTATGAATTATGGAGTTAAGATCGGCGTTCGACAATGCCAACGGCTTTTCCATCAACTCGGCTTTCGGAGGCGCAAACCCCGGCCGGTGATTGCCAAAGCCGATCCTGAGGCCCAGGCCAGATATAAAAAAACTGCGGCGTCTGGCAAGAAGACAAGAC
>JALVQN010000043.1 GCA_027025555.1 Desulfobacterales bacterium | reverse complement strand
GGACACGGGGGGCGGCCGCGAAGCCGGGTCCGACGCCTGGAAAGCCTACATGCGCCGCCAGACCTGCACCATCAACTGGGGAACCGGGCTGCCCCTGGCCCAGGGAATCCGCTTCGGGCCGCATGCATCCGAAGCCTGAAAGGCCAAATGAGAGGCCGTCCGAGGGGATTTTCGCACCGTGAAGGGCTACTGGATCGCCGGCATTGTCTTCGGAATCCTTTTCGCGGTCCTGATGACCGTGCGGCTTCATCGGTTTTCTCCGCCCGTCCGGACCAGCGCGTCGGCGTCGCTCCCCCTTCCTGAACGGGATACATGGATGAATCTCTTCCAGGACGGGCAAAAGATCGGGTTTTCCCACACGGTGATCCGACGCGACCCGCCCGGATACCGCCTGAGGGAATCGATCCGCATGCGCCTCAAGGCCATGGGACTGGTTCAAGATCTCGCCCTTTCCACGGACGCCCGTCTCTTTCCGGACCTCTCCCTGGCGTCCTTTGAATTTTCCATGGACTCGGGCCGGTTTCAATTCAAGGCCAAAGGAAAGGTTTCAAAGGAAAGGCTCGTGGTCCGTATCACCGGCTCGGGGGGCCCCCAGCAAGTGGAAATCCCGGTGAAGCGCCCCCTCCACCTGGCCTCGGTCCTCCACGACGCCGTCATTGCCGGCGGCATGAAGCCCGGCGAAACCCGCACCTTCCAGGTCCTGGACATCGCCTCCCCGGGCAGAACGCCCGTGTCGGTGCACCTGGTGGGGAAAGAAGAGATCGTTGTTCAGCAAAGACCCCGGGCCGCCTCCCGGGTGACGCTTCGTTACAAGGGGATCACCCAGTCGGCCTGGATCAGCGAAACAGGGGAGGTCTTGAGGGAAGAAGGGCCTTTGGGGCTGCGCCTGGAAAAGACCGATCCCCAAGAAGCGGTCTCCGGGATTGCGCCTTCGCCGGGCCGGGATCTCACCCGGTTTGCCTCGGTGCCGGTGGACACACCGGTCCGGAATCCCGCAACCCGCACCCGGCTTTTGCTTGAAATCGAGGGGGTTCCCACGGCGGGCCTGGACCTTCACGGCGGCCGGCAGTCCTTTTCCGGAAAGGTCCTTGTGGTCGAAAAGGAGCGCCTCGACGGCCTTGAAGAAAATCCCGGGATACCCCCGGCGGCGGCCCGCTTCCTGGGACCGTCCCCCTTTATTCCCTCCGATCAAGGGGCCTTCATCGAGCTTGCCGATAAAATCACAAAAGGAAAAACGCATCCCCTCGACAAGATCCAAAGCCTTGTGGCCTGGATTGCGAAAAACATCGAAAAAAAACCGGTGGCGTCCGTGCCGGATGCCCTGTCGGTTCTGAAAAACCGGGCCGGGGATTGCAACGAGTACGCCGTGTTATTGGCCGCCCTGGCCCGTGCCGCCGGGATCCCGGCCCGGGTGGAAGCCGGCCTGGTCTATCTCAAGGGGCGCTTCTATTACCATGCCTGGAACCGGGTCCATGTGGGCCGGTGGGTGACGGTGGATGCGCTCTTCAACCAGATTCCGGCCGATGTCACGCACATCCGCCTCATCGCCGATGCGCTCCAAAAGCCCCTGGATCTGGTTTCGGTCCTCGGAAAGATCCGGATCGTGATCCTTGATGAAGCCGGTCCACCGGAAAGAAAGAAGGCACCGCCATGATCGAGCTGAACCACCTCACCAAGCGCTATGCCAGGGTCCCGGCGGTCAACGACTTGAGCCTGAAGGTTCCAAGAGGCGAAATCTTCGGCTTCATCGGCCCCAACGGGGCGGGAAAGACCACCACCATCAAGATGATGGCCGGGCTCATCGCACCGACTTCAGGCACCGTTTCCATCGGCGGCGTCGACATGGCCCGAAACCCCGAAAAAGCCAAGGCCAAGATCGGGTTCATCCCGGATCGTCCCTATCTCTATGAAAAGCTCACCGGCATGGAATTCCTCCGGTTCATCGCCCGGATTTACCGGGTCCCGGCCGAGACCTTTGAAGCAAAGGCCCGGGAAAACCTGGAGCGCTTCGGCCTTTCGGACTGGGCCCACGACCTCATCGAGGCCTACTCCCACGGCATGCGTCAGCGCCTCATCATGGCTTCGGCCCTCATCCATGATCCGGAAGTGATCATCGTGGATGAACCCATGGTGGGCCTCGACCCGCCGGCGGTCCTTTTGGTGAAACGGATCTTCAGGGAATCGGCGGAAAAGGGCGTGACCCTCTTCATGTCCACCCACTCCCTGGGTGTGGCCCAGGATGTATGCCATCGCATCGGCATCATCCACCGGGGAAGGCTCATCGCCACCGGAACCCTGGACCAGCTGCGGGCGCGCATCCGTGCTAAAGACGCGGATCTGGAAAGGGTCTTCATGGCCCTGACCGTCCCGAACACCGACGCCGCCCCGGAGGGTCCGTGAAGCGGGAGGCTCCATGAAGACCGTCCTTTTGCTCCTGACACCCCGGATCCGGCCCGTCAAAAGGCTCTTTTTCATCCGGAAAGGGAGACGTCCCTTTCGGTTCTTTGCCCTGGGGGGCATCGGCGCGATCTTCTGGGCGGGGATTTTCAGCGTCTCCCTGCGGGTGCTGCGGTATATCCGGGGCATTGAAGAGGTGGGGGACCTGGTTGCGGCCAAGCTCCTTTCCATGCTGATGATCACCGTCTTTTCCCTTTTGATCTTTTCCGCCGTCCTCACGAGCCTTTCCAGGCTCTACCTCAGCAAGGATCTTCCCCTGGTCTGTTCCCTGCCGGTGAAACGGCATCAGGTCTTCACGGCCCGGTGGCTGGAAAGCGCCTTCGACAGCGCCTGGATGGTGATGCTCTACACCCTGCCGGTGCTGATCGCCTACGGCATCGTCTACGACGCCTCCGCCGGGTACTATGCCTTCATGCCCCTGGCCCTGATTCCCCTGATCGCCACGGCTTCCGGGATCGGCGCCCTTTTGGTGATGGCGGCGGTCCTGGTGCTCCCGGCCGGCCGGATCCGCACCCTCTTTGTCTTTTTCGGGCTCTTTGCCTTCATCGCCCTCTATATGGCCTTCCGGCTCCTTCGCCCGGAACGGCTGGTGGACCCCGAAGCCTTTTCCACCGTCTTGGTCTATATCAACACCCTGAAATCCCCGGATCTGCCCTTCCTGCCCAGCACCTGGGCCTATGAGGGCCTCCGTGCCCTCCTGACGGGCGATCTCGTCCAGGGCCTTTTTGCCGCCGCCCTCTCGTGGAGCGCCGCAGGCACCCTGTTTTGCGGCATGGTCTTGGCGGCCCACCGCATCTACTTTTCGGGCCTTTCCAGAACGCGAAGCGCCCGGGCCCGTCTCTTTTCGGCATCGCGTGACAGACCCCTGAAAGAGGGCGTCCTGCCGGGGCCGGTGGGCGCCCTTGTGGGAAAAGAGGTGCGCACCTTTTTCCGGGATCAGACCCAGTGGTCCCAGATCTTCCTCATCGCGGCCCTGGTGGTCATCTACATTTACAATTTCAAGGTGCTTCCCCTGGAGCGGTCCCCCCTGCCGACCCTTTACCTGCAGAACCTGCTGGCCTTTTTGAACATGGGGCTGGTGGCCTTTGTGCTGATCGCCGTGGCCGCACGCTTCGCCTATCCCGCCGTCAGCCTGGAGAAAGAGGCTTTCTGGCTGATCCGGGCCTGTCCGGTGGGGATACGGACGTACCTGTGGGTCAAGTTTTTCATTTACTTTATCCCGTTGTTGGTCCTGTCGGGTGTTTTGATCGTGGGAACCAATGTCCTTCTGAAGGTGACGCCCCTGATGATGGCCGTTTCCACGGCAACGCTGTGTCTTTTGGTCCCCGGCGTGGTCTGCCTGGGAATCGGCATCGGGGCGGCCCACCCGGATTTTGCCTGCCAGAATCCCGCCCAGTCGGTCAGCAGCGGGGGCGGTCTCCTGTTCATGATGCTGGGCGCGCTCTTCGTGGGGGCCGTCATCCTCCTGGAGGCCGGTCCGGTATACCGGTTTTTCATGGCCCGGGTCAAAGGCCATGCCCTCTTTCTATCGGACTGGATCTACGCCGGACTCTGTTTTTCAGGGGTGTTTCTGCTCACGGCCCTTGCCGTGACGATGCCCATGCGCTATGGAGAAAAGCGCCTTGTGCAAAAAGACATTTGATGACGCCGTTTTAAAAGGAGATCCTCCATGAAGATCACCCCCACGATCCACGCCTTTTTCTGGGAATCCATGACCGAAAACAACTGCAACACCTATTTGATCGACGATGCCAAGAAGATCCTCATCGATCCGGGCCACCGCCACCTTTTCGATCACGTGGAAAGAGGCCTTTCCGCCCTGGGCCTGGACGTGGGCGACGTGGACCTGGTCCTTTGCACCCACGCCCACCCGGATCATCTGGAGGCCGTGTCCGCCTTCAGGAAGGCAGGGACCCTGTTTGCCCTTCACCGGAAAGACTGGGAACTGGTCGTGTCCATGAAGCCGTTTGTTCAGGCCGGCTACGGCATCGACGCCCGGATGCCGGCCCCTGATTTTTTCCTTGAAGAAGGCACCTTGAAGGTGGGCCGTCGCACGCTTCAGGTCTACCATACCCCGGGCCATTCACCGGGATCGGTGTGCCTGTATGATCCGGATGAAAAAGTCCTTTTCACCGGCGATCTCATCTTCAAGGAGGGCCTGGGACGCACCGACCTGCCCGGGGGAAACAGCGACCAGATCAAACAAAGCATCCGGCGCCTTCAGGGCCTCGACGTGGAATATCTTCTCTCCGGCCACGGCCCCATACTGTCCGGAAAAAGGGAGATAAAAGAAAATTACGATTTCCTGGAACGCTATGTCTTTTCCTATGTCTGAAGACAGGCGCAAAGGCGCGCTTTTTCTTTTTCCAGGAGGGCGTTGAACGAGGCCCTGATTTTTTCGAGCGCTGTCTTGACGTTGGGATCGTTTTCAGGGTTCGGCATGACGGCCGACCCGGATATGCCGTGTTTTTCACGCAGCGTTGTCAAGGCTTCCCGGAGGGCTCGGTCAAGGACGGCATCCCGGGCGCGGCGGTAGTCGGAAAGGACACCGGAAATGCCCTCCGTGTCGCAGGAAAGGACCCGGCGGATCAGCTCCAGGAGCCCCGGGTTGTCGGGGTCCAGGGTAAGGCGGTCAAAGACAAGGTCTTTTAAAAGGGGCTTTGCATCCAAAGAAAAGCGCCCTTCCAAGGACTCGATCTCTTTTTCCACATGGTCCGGGGAAAAGACGCCGTCTTCGTACTTTTGAAGGACCCCTTTCAACGCGTCGGTCAGGGCCTTGCGCTGCTGTTCTTTTTTTTCATGCGCACTCAGGGTCAGATCCTTGGTTTTTTCCATCACCAGATCCAGTGTGCTTTTGATCTCCGCCACGATTGAACCCTCCTTATTCTGCGGGCACGGCACCCTTGTCACGGATTTCAAGGCCTCAAAGGAGAAAAAGAGGTTTTGAAAAAACAATCCTACAACAACTTTGCAGCCTTTACAACATGGATGCCGGGTGGTATCAAGGAAGACCCCTGACGACGCCGAACAAGGAAACGAAAGCCGACCCCATGAGATCCTCCATCCTGTGTCCCAATTGCCGGAAGCTGATCAGCCGCAACGAGCCGCGATGCCCCCATTGCGGCCTTTCAAGACCTGCTTCTTTTTTGAAAAACAATCTCTTTACGCGCGGGCTGGCGGATCCGGTCCGGATCGTGCGCTGGATCATTTCCGTCAATGTGGGGATGTATGTGCTTTCGTTGCTGCTGAACCCCATGGTCCCGCGTTTTTCATACAACCCCTTGGTCTTTCTGGCGCCGGAAAACAAGAGCCTGCTCTTGCTGGGCGCCACAGGGACCATCCCCGTGGGCCGGCTGGGATGGTGGTGGACGGTGATCTCCGCCAATTACCTGCATGGGTCCATTTTGCACATTTTTTTCAACATGTTCGCCTTCAACCAGATCGCGCCCCTGGTGATCCGGGAATACGGGGCGAGCCGGATGATCGTGCTGTACACCGTGGGCGGGGCCTTTGGCTTCGTTGTTTCCTGTTTTGCCGGCATTGCCTTTACCATCGGCGCCAGCGCCGCCCTCTGCAGCCTGATCGGGGCGAGTCTTTATTTTGGAAAAAGCCGGGGCGGCACCTACGGCCAGGCCATCTACCGCCAGCTGGGCGCCTGGACCGTAGGGATCTTCCTGTTCGGGATCTTCTTTCCGGGCATCAACAACTGGGGGCACGGCGGGGGCCTGGCGGCCGGCGTCCTTCTGGGATGGGTCCTGGGATACAGCGAACGCAAACGGGAAACCGCCGTCCACAGGCTGCTGGGTGCGGCCTGCACGCTGGTTACGGTGGCCGTCCTGGTCTGGGCCGTGGGTTCCGGGA
>JALVQN010000042.1 GCA_027025555.1 Desulfobacterales bacterium | reverse complement strand
CTTGAGAAAGCGGCTGGTTTTAAGAATTCGGTAAAAAGGGGGCTTTCGGAACACGGGTGAAAGCCCCCTTTTCAAAGGATCTTGGGCCGGCGCGGGCCGGGTGCAATGTGCGCCCGTTTCCGCCGCCGTTACTTTCCCCGGTATTCCGGCCGCTTGCGACCCAGGGAAGAGAGCCCTTCCAGCGCGTCCTGGGTGGAAAAGATCTCTTTGAGGCGTCCCAGTTCAACCTCCACGGCTTCTGGGATGCTTTTGCCTTTCTGGGCGTCGATGATTTCATCGGCCATCCGGAGGGCAAGGGGCGCTTTATAACCGACGACCTTGGCGGTTTTGGCCGCCAGCTCTTCCGGTACGCCTAAGGGAGGCTCTTTGGCCAAAAGGCGCTTCACGTTTTCTTTAGAGCAGGTCGCGGCAAGTACCTTGAAGCGCTCGGGCAGGTCCCGGACGCGGTACTTGTCCGGCGTGCCGGAGGCGATGAGTTCCTGGATGGCCGGCTCCACTTCGGCAGGAGCCACGAGCCGGGTGACGATGCCCAGCTCCAGGGCCTCCCGGGCGGAAAGGGTCTGCCCGGTGAACGTATAGTATTTGGCCAGGTCCGGGCCCACGTGGCGGGCCAAACGCAGCATACCGCCGAGTCCCGGAAAAATGCCGATCCCGGTCTCCGGAAAGGCCATGGATCCGGCCGGCGTGGCCACGATGGCCTGGCAGGCCAGGGCGAGCTCGCTCCCGCCCCCTAAGGACAATCCGTCCAGAAGGGCGATGGTGGGTTTTTCGCTGTCTTCGATGCGCATGAGCAGTTCGTGGCCTTTCCGGGTGAAGGCCACAATGTCGTCGATTTTGTCTGCTTTGATCTTTTCGACGAAGTAGCGGATATCCGCACCGGCCACAAAAGCCTTGCCCGCGCCTTGGAACACGATTCCCTTGACCCGGGGATCCTTTTGTGCCTTTGAGAACCGATCCTCCAGCTGGTTGAAGACGGTCTCGTTGAGGGCGTTCATGGCTTCGGGCCGGTTGATGGTGATGAAGGCCACGCCCGAGCGGACTTCCAGGTCCACGAAATTAAAGGCAAAGGGCTTCCCGACGTCTTTCTGCTTTTCAAGAAGCCCCGGCATCTTGAAGTCCGGATACTTCTTGCAAATGGCAGCCACGGCCGCATAGGTTTTGTCGATGCCGATCCGGTTGGCGATCTCGAAGGGTCCCTGGGCCCATCTCAGGCCGATCTTGGCGCCCCGGTCCGTATCTTCGATGGAAGCCACCCCTTCGTCCACCAGGGCGGCCGCCACTCCCAGACAGACTCCGTAAAACCGGTCCATGAGAGGCTCGAAGCGGGATGGGTCCGGGGTGCCTTCGAGGTTCCAGAGTTCGCCTTTTTCCATCTGTTCTTTGAGGATGGCCGCCGGCGCATAGAACGGGCCGAGCTCGTTTCCCAGGGTGGTGGCCGCATGAACCGCGATGGGAATTCCCGTAACGTTCATGAGTTCAAAGGGGCCCATGCCGATGCGGAAGGCCTTCTTGGCGGCCGCTTCAATGGTGGGAATATCCGCCAGGCCCTCTTCGAGCATCCGGGCGGCTTCATTGAGGAAGGGAACGAAGAACCGGTTCACCGCAAACCCGGGCGCATCTTTGACCACGATGGCGGTCTTTCCGTGGAGTTTGGCGGCGAGCAGGGCCTTTTCCAGGGTGGCTTGACTGGTGCCCTCGTGGGGGATGACCTCGAGGAGTCGATTCTTGGCCGGATGATAAAAGTAATGCAACCCGATGAATCGGTCCGGGCGGGAGGTCTTTTCGGCGAATTCTTTCACATAGAAGCTGGACGTGTTGGTAGCCAGGAGGGTTTCTTTCAAACAGATCCCGTCCAACTTCTGAAAGAGATCCGATTTGACGGCCTTGTCCTCGAAGACCGCTTCGATGACGATGTCGGCGTCTGCCACGGCCTTCATATCCGTGGTGCCGGTGATGCGGGAAAGGATGGTTTCCACCTGATCCGGGGTGAAGATCCGCCTTTCCACGGCTTCATTGAGGAGCTTTTTAATGGTGTTCAATCCCCTTTCCACGAATTCTTCTTTGAGATCCACCATCACCACGGGGATGCCTTCCTGGGCGATCTTCTGGGCGATGCCGCTGCCCATGTTTCCCGCACCGATGACCCCCATTTTGTTGATCCCTGCCATGGTTCTTCCTCCTTATCGGTTTTTCCAGTTCGGTTTCCGTTTTTCTTCGAAGCTGGCGATCCCTTCCAGGGTGTCTTCCGTCTTCATCAATGTGTTCAAGAACAGATCCGAGACCCGTTCCAGGGACCGGGGGAATGCCATCCCCAGGTGTTCTTTTACGGCCCGCTTGTTGAGGCGGATGATCAACGGGCTGCAGGCCGTGATCTCCCGGGTCAGTCTCTCCACTGCTGCTTCGAGCTGGTCGTCCTCCACCACGGTGGCCACGAGCCCCATTTCCTTGGCGGCTTCCGCCGAATACCGCCTTCCCGTGGTGCAGACCTCGATGGCCTTGGCCGGTCCGACGAGCTGGGGGAGCCGGACGGCCGCGTAAGGGGGGAAGAATCCCAGCTTGATCTCGGGCTGGCCGAAGGCGGCGCTTTCGGCCGCCACGATGATGTCACAGGCGATGGCCACTTCCATGCCGCCCCCTAAACAAAATCCGTGGACGGCGGCGATGACGGGGATTTCGATTTTCTCCATGGCGTAAAAGATCCGGTTGAAACCGGCGATCATGGCCTCCACCACATGGGGCTTGTGATCCGCCACTTCGACGCCGGCGCACCAACTGGGCCCCTTGCCGGAGATGACCACACACTTGAGGGCGGCATCGGATGCCAGCGCTTCCAGGGTGGCGCTCAATTCATCCATCATGGCAAGGTCCAGGACATTGTGTTTGGGCCGGTCCAAGAGGACCGTGGCCACACCGTCACGTTTTTCCAGATGCAGGTTCTTGGGTGCTGTCATAACTTCCCTCCTTCGGGGCTGAAGGGATCTTTGAAACGATGCAATTTCATCCCCCTTTATGCCGGTTGAAAGACATAGTTCAACTGTTTGTTGGGCAGCCGGTTCACCGTGGTTTTCATGTCCATGCCGATCTTGACGGCTTCATCCGGGACGGCGTCGGCGATGCGGCCGAAGACCTTGTAATCGCCGTAGTCCACCAGAGCGATGCGGTAGGGCAGGTCCTTTTCGAATCCCACGGGGCCGTATTCCAGCTTGCTGTACGTGACCAGTTTGCCGGTGCCCGTGACCTCGAACCATTCCATGTGACTGTCCAGGCAGCGGTAGCAATCCGCCCGGGGCGGGAAGAAAGAGGTCCCGCAGTCCCGGCATCGGGTCCCCGCCACCTTGCCCTGCTCCAGGTAATCAATGAAGTCGTTGGTCTTGGTGATGGCCGTAAAGCTCACCGTACCGAACTTTTTAAACCGATCGTCGATCTTGTTTGTCTTTGACATGGGTTACCTCCCCAGTATGGTGACGTTGCCGTAAAGTCCCACCCCGCCGATGTTGTGCACCAGCCCGATCTCAGGGTCCTTCACCTGGATGGCGCCCGCTTCTCCCCTCAGCTGGAGCACGATGGTCCGAATCTGGGATCCCCCTGTGGCGCCGATGGGATGCCCCTTGGAAAGGAGCCCGCCGTCCACGTTCACCGGAATCGTGCCTTCCTTGTAGGTCTCTTTGCTGCGGATGAGTTCCTTGCCTTGTCCGGGCTTTGCAAACCCCAGGTTTTCATAGGCCATGAGTTCCGCGATGGTGAAACAGTCGTGCACTTCCGCCACGTCGATGTCCCCCGGACCGATGCCGGCCATGGCATAGGCTTGTCGGGCGGCCTCCTGGGCCACGGTGAGTCCGGTGAACAGGTCCCGGCCCGCCAGGTTGACACTGGTGGAGGCGGCGCCCAGCCCCAGGATCCAGACCGGTTTCGGGCAAAAGGCTTTGGCTTTTTCCTCGTTGGCCACGATGATGCAGGAACTCCCGTCGGCATTGGCGCAGCAGTCGCCCACGCGCAAGGGGCTGGCCACGGGGGCGGCCATGCGGTGATCGGGATCTGAAAACATCTCAAAGGTGACGGGTTTCCGGTAGACGGCCAGGTCATTGAGCTGGCCGTAGGTGGCGGATTTCACCCGGATCAGCGCCAGGTCTTCGGGCGTGGTGCCGTAGGCGTCCATGTGGGCCCGGGCATACATGGCGTAATAGGCGGGCATCATGGTGCCGAAGGGGCTCTCCCACTGGATGTCGGCCCCGCGGCCCATGCGTTCCTGGGATTCCGAAGAGCTGATCTCCGACATCTTCTGGAAACCGATGACCGCCACCACGTCGTGCAGACCGGACCGGACCAGGGAATAGGCCAGCCGCAGCCCCATGCTGCTGGAAGAGCAGAGGCTCTCCACGTAGAAGGTGGGCTGGGGGTTGAGACCCAGGTATTCGGCGAAGACGCCGGCGGGGGATCGCTGCTTGTCGTATTCGGGGGCGGAACAGACCACCGAGGCATCCACATCCTTGACAGTCATCCGGGCATCTTTCATGGCGTTTTTGAAGCCTTCAAAGGCGAGTTCCCGGATGGATCCGGGATACTGGCGCACGAAGGCGCTCTGCCCCACACCGATGATTCCGACTTTTCCCATAAACCCTCTCCCTGTTTTTTTCTTTTTTTTTGATTTTAAGGGGTGCTGCTGAACCTAAATGTATTGGCCGCCGTCCACCTTGATCACTTCACCCGTAATGTGGCGTGCCTTGTCCGAGGCCAGAAAGACCACTACATTGGCCAGGTCCTCGGGAGTGCCCACCCGCTTGAGGACGATCTCCGCCATGGCCATGTCCACGATCTTGTCCCGGGCCTCGGATTGGGTGAGCATGGGGGTTTCGATGAGCCCGGGGGCCACGGCGTTTACGTTGATATTGAAGGCGCCCAGTTCCTTGGCCAGGGCCTTGGTGAGCCCCACGATGCCGGCCTTGGAGGCCGAGTAGTTGGTCTGGCCGAACTTGCCCCGGAGCCCGTTGATGGAAGTGATGTTGATGATTTTCCCGTATTTCTGCGCCTTGAGAAGGGGAGCGGTGTGGCGGGTGAAGTTGAAGTAGCCTTTCAGGTTGACCTGGATGACCCGGTCCCATTGTTCCTCGCTCATCTTCCAGGAGACGCCGTCCCAGTTCATGCCCGCGTTGTTGACCAGGACGTCGATCCTCCCGAAAGCCTCCAGGGCCTTTTCCACCACGGCCTCGGCCTCCTTGAAGGAAGCGATGTCGCATTTCACGGCGAGGGCCTTTCGACCCATGGCCCGGATTTCATCTTGCACCTTGTGGGCTTCATTTTCGTGCTTGCGGTACGTCAGGCAGACGTTGGCCCCTTCCTTCGCCAACTCCAGGGAAATGGCGGTGCCGATCCCCTGGGAGCCACCGGTGACGATGGCATTTATGTCCTTCAGCAGCATGGTGCCCTCCTTGTGACCTTGTAAATGGGAATCGAGGAAGCTTGATGAAAAAGCTACATTACAGCTACTAAAAAGCTAAGTCAAGGCCCAAATGAAGGCAGGGGGCGCCGGCGGCCGGGAAGCGTCTTTAGCAGGCGTTGGGCCTCAGGAGGCTTTCTTGGAGACAATCCTTTCGATGGCGGCTTCGAGAGCCTCTTTCTTGACCGGCTTGGTGAGATAGTCGTCCATGCCGGCTTCGATGCAGCGTTCCCGGTCGCCTTTGAGGGCGTGGGCCGTGAGGGCGATGATGGGGGTGTGCCTTCCGGTATGGCATTCCTTTCGGCGGATGGCCTTGGTGGCTTCAAAACCGTCCATTTCAGGCATCTGGACATCCATGAGGATCAGGTCAAAGGGCATTTTGTCAAAGGCCTCCACGGCACGCAGGCCGTTTTCCGCCACAACAGCGCCGTGGCCCATCTTTTCCAGGATACGGATCATGAGGGTCTGGTTCACGCGGTTGTCTTCGGCCAAGAGGATGCGCAACCCCCTTGAGGGGGGTTCTTCTTTTGCCCGTTGTCGTCTGTTTTGCAGCACGTGGCGGGTGATAATAGCCTCCTTCACGGCCTCTTTCCGGGAGGCGCTCATCACCGACTGGATGGCTTCCAGGAGATCGGATTGTCGGATGGGCTTGGTGAGATAGCCGGCGATCCCCATTTCCCGGCAACGGGCGGCATCCCCGCGGCGGCCTACAGAGGTGAGCATCATGATGACGGGCTTTTCCTTCCATCCTTTTTCCCGAATCGCCTCAACGAGCTCAAAACCATCCATTTCGGGCATCACCATATCCGTGATGAGCAGGGCGAAGGGCCGGCGTGCCGCCTGCCTCTTCTCAAGAAGCGCCAGGGCGGCCCGGGCGCTGTCGGCAGCCTCGGGTCT
>JALVQN010000041.1 GCA_027025555.1 Desulfobacterales bacterium | reverse complement strand
ATGCGTGGTCCTTCGTCCTGGGAGGGGCCGGCGCCCTGGGCGCCTTCATCTTCGCCCCCCTGTTGCGTCGTTCCAAAATCATCACCACGGCGGAACTCATCGAACTGCGATATGACGGCCGGCCCGCTGCCTTCCTGAGGGCCTTCAAAGGCCTTTATTTCGGCATCTTTGCCAACGCCGTCACGCTGGGCTGGATTCTGAAGGCGGTATGGACCGTGGCGGAAGTGGTCCTGCCGGGGTATGATCCGGACACCGTCCTTTTTGGGATTCTGGCCTTCACGGGGGTGTATACCGCGCTTTCGGGCCTTTGGGGGATTACGGTCACCGATGTCTTTCAGTTTGCCATCGGCTCGGCGGGGTCGCTCCTTCTGGCCGGGTTCGCCCTCCATCATATCGGCGGGCTGGACGGCCTTGCGGCCGGTTTGGCCAGGCGCTACGGCGAAGCCCGGGCCGGATCCGTCCTGTCCTTTTTCCCTTCCACGGCCTCCCCCTTCTTTTTGACTTTTTTGGTCTTTATTTCCTTGAAATGGTGGGGGAACCCCCCGCCGGCCATCACCCAGCGCATCATCGCCTCTAAAGACGCCCGCCACGCCTCCCGGGCCACCCTCCTCTTTGCCGGCGTGGCCTTTGGGTTCAATTACTGGCCCATGATCCTGGCGGCCCTGGTCTCTGTGGTGGTCTATCCGAATCTGTCCATGGCCGAATCCGGGTACGTCATGTTGATCGTGGACCTTTTCCCGAAGGGCCTTTTGGGCCTCATGCTGGCCTCCCTTCTGGCCGCCTTCATGTCCACGGTGGATACCCATATCAACTTCGGCGCCGCCTACATGGTCAACGACCTATATCGCCGGTTCCTGGTGAAAAAGGCCTCCAGCCGGCACTATGTGCGGGCCTCCCAGGTGGGGACCCTCCTGATGCTGGGCCTGGCCGTACTCGTGGCGTATCATCTTGATTCGGTGAGCAGCGCCTGGTACTATATTTCCACCATTACCGCAGGATACGGGATCCTCATCGTGGTGCGGTGGTTCTGGTGGCGGGTCAATGCCTGGTCGGAGATTGCGGCCCTGGCGGTATCGGGGACATTGAGCACGCTGTTGACGCCGGCTGTGGGGAAGGCCTTGGGATACGGCGGCGCCCTTTCTTTTTTGACCTGGCCCCATCGTTTTTTGCTGGTGGTCTTTTTCACCACGGCGGCATGGATTTTGGTGTGCCTTTTCACCCGGCCCACCAGCGAGGCGCACCTGGCGGCCTTTTGCAAAAGGGTCAAACCCTTTCCCACGTTCTGGGGACCCGTGTACAAAAATCACCCGGAAATTCAATGGGACCGGCGCTTTGGACGGGCCGTCATCCACTGGGCGTTGGGGGCCGGGGCCATTTACCTTTTCTGTTTCGGCGTGGGGACGCTCCTTTTGAAAAGCCTTTTTTGGGGCGTGGGCATGCTTGCGGCATCCATCGTCCTTTGCGCCGGTCTTTTCATGAGCCGGAAGGATGCATGAATGGAAAAAGACGCCCTTTCCCCTGAAAGTACCGAAAACCGGATCAAGCGCCTCTACGACGAGCGCGCCGCTGTCTTGTCCCTGCCTCCGGAAAAGGCCCTGGACCGGATTTTAGAGGCCGAAGCGCCCGCCGCCCTGGTGCATTCCTTTTCGGACGAGGATTTTTACCTGCTCGTCCAGGAGATCGGTCCCGGCGATGCCCTTGAACTTGTGTCCCTGGCTTCCAATCGGCAGTGGGAATTCCTCCTGGACATGGAAGTGTGGAAAAAGGAACGCTTTGACAGCCCCGCCGTGACCCGGTGGATCGATTATTTGATGAAGGCCGATGCCAGGCGGCTGGCGCGATGGGTCCTGGAGGAAAAGGCCGAATTTTTTGAACTCTACCTTTTCAGGAACATCGAAATTCGTATCCGGGAGCACGATGAAGACCCCTCGGTCTTCGGCGAGGATGCCTTCACCCTGGATGACGTGCTTTATGTGCGTTTCATCGATTATCCCTTTGATTCGCCCCTGTCTTCCGAGGAAAAGAAGACCCGGCAAGAGGTCTTGATGCGGTTTTTGAAAAATTTGGCGGAATACGATTACCCCCGGTACCATCACTTCCTGATGGAATCGGCCCATGTCATCCCCGCCGAATCCGAAGAGGAAATGTACCGGTTGCGCAGCATCCGGATGGCGGAGAAGGGCTTTTTGCCCTATCACGAGGCTGTCGGCATTTACCGGGCCCTGTCCCCCGACAAGGTGAAAAAAAGGCCCGGCAAATTCATTCCAAAGCGGCTTTCTGACCTGTTGCTTCCGGTCCCGGTGGGCTTCTCCCGGGTCCTTGGGGAGGATACGCTTTTCGCCCGGGCCATCCGGGAGGTGGAGGCACAAGGGGCCCTCTTCCAGATCCAGGCCGAGTTTGCCGCCCTGTGCAACCGGATCATCTCCGCGGATCAAAAGACCGTCCAGGACCGGGAAGCCCTCAGGGAGGTGGTCAAGAAGGCCTGCGGATATGTAAGCATCGGCATGGAACGGTTGGCCCCGGAACATGAGAAGCCTTCACCGGCCCAGGCGGCGGCCATGCTGGTGCGATACCCTCTGGAAGACCTCTTCCGCCTGGGGTTCGGCGCGGGACAGGCCTTGAAATGGCGGGCACAAAAGTGGAAAAAGACATCCTGGTTCTTCAACCAGGGCCTGCCGCTGGCCTTTTGGGGGGAAGAAGAATTGGGGGTGCTGGGGGGGCTGTTGATCCCGAGGCCGCTTTTTTACGACAATTATGAAACCGGCTTCCTTTA
Organism: Desulfobacterales bacterium; assembly: GCA_027025555.1. Lineage (GTDB taxonomy): Bacteria > Desulfobacterota > Desulfobacteria > Desulfobacterales > UBA2156. The sequence continues at coordinate 3,581 of JALVQN010000041.1, read as the reverse complement.
TCGGGAATTTGCCACCCTGGAAGAAGTCCGAAAAACCGAGCGTATCCTGGAAGGGATCATGGCCCTGGACGACCTTTTTTCTCATCTGAACATCCATGTCACGGCCCTGGCCGGCCGGCCCTTTTTCACCTATAAGAACTGCCTGCTGACCCTTTGGGCCGCCCATCATCTGGGTCTGAACCCGAAAGCAGACGCCGATGCCCTTCCGGTCACCCCTCTTGCCATGTCCGATTTCAAGGGCTTTTTTTCAAGGCTGTGGGAAGGGAAAAACCCGCCCCGAAAGATTCGAAAGGCCATGAAGGCCGACTTTCTCGCCTGGCTGTGCACGCGATCGGGCCTTTCGGAAGACCACGTGCGCCGCCGGGTGGGATCTATTTTGGAGAACCTCTTCAACACGCTTGAAAGCGAGTATTGCCGGGTCGCCTTAACGGACCTGGATCCCAGGTTTATTCATCTGTTTTTGATCCAAAAGCCCTAAAAGAAACCGGTCCAAAGCGGCGATTTTCCCCCGTAATTTCAAGGCGCTGCTTTAATCCGGGCGCCGGTGATTCTTGCAGAAATGCCGGCGTCAGCCGAAGAGCCAGCTGCAGGCCAAGACGGCAAAGAGGATCCCCGCCGCATCCGCGCAAAGGGCCGCCGCAAGGGTATAGCGCATCCGCTTGACGGACACGGCCCCGAAGTAGACGGCCACCACGTAAAAGGTGGTCTCGGTGGAGCCCTGGAAGGTGGAGACCAGGTACCCCACATAGCTGTCCGGACCGATGGCGGGATCCTGAATGGTGGAAGCCAGGATGGCGAAGGCCCCGGAGCCGGACAAGGGGCGCATGAGGGCCATGGGCAGCGCCCGGGCCGGGAGTCCGATCTTTCCGGTGAATCCGCCGATCCATCCCACCACGGCATCCATGGCACCGCTGGCCCGGAAGATCCCCACGGCCACCAGGATGGCCACCAGGTACGGGATGATGCGGATGGCCACCTGAAACCCTTCCTTGGCCCCTTCCACAAAGACTTCATAGACGGGCACCTTTCGGATCACGCCGAAGGTGAGGAAACCGGCCATCAGGAGAGGGAGGATCCATGGAGACACCGCTTTGCCGTAAAGGACGGTCAGGGGAACGAAACCCAGGAGACCCCCCAGGGCCGTCCAGCTGACCCAGGCCGGAAAGGGCGGGGGCGACGGCAGGACTTCCGCGGTCCCCGGGTCCCTTGCCTCGGCTTCTTCTTCCGAATCCAGGGGCGGGTTCTTGGGGGAGCCGAAGAGACGGGCCAGCCCCTTGGCGGCCAGGATGGCCACCAGGGTCGATCCGGCGGTGGCGAAGAGGGTGGTGGGGAGGATGCCGGCGGGGTCGGCAGACCCGGCTGCGGCCCTTAAGGCGATGACACCGGTGGGCAAGAGCGTCACCGATGAGGTGTTGATGGCCAAAAAGAGGGCCATGGCATCGGTGGCAGTGCCGCGTTCGGGGTTGAGGGTGTCCAGTTCCTGCATGGCCCGGATCCCGAAGGGGGTGGCGGCGTTTCCGAGACCGAGGGCGTTGGCGGAAAGGTTCAAGATCATGGCCCCCATGGCCGGGTGGTCCGGGGGGACATCCGGGAAAAGACGCACCATCAGGGGCCGGATCAGCCGGGCCAGGAGGGTGAGCATGCCCCCGGCTTCGGCCACCTTCATCAGGCCCAAGAAGAGGGTCATGACCCCCACCAGGCCGATGGCCAGGTCCACGGCGCCGCCGGCAGACTCCACCATGGCCTTGGACAGGGCGGCCATGGGGGATGGGTCTCCATTGGCCGGGTTCCACAGGATTTGATGGACGCCCCCGAACCCGAACGCCACGATGACGATGAAAAAAAAGACAAGATTCACGAAAGAGGCGTCCTTTTGCTTTCCAGGGCCGGTTTCAACACCGAGGGGACGGTCACCGATGGAAACCGGGAGAGGTCGGTATGGGGAATGAATTTTGCCGCGCTGAACCGGTTCATGAACGCCTGGTTCACATTGAGCTCCAGGTAAGTGGTCCGGTCCCGGATCTTGCCCACCTGGTCGATGCCGTCTTCGGAAAGAAGGGCCTGAACAGCGCCGCCGATGGCACTGTTGCCGAGCACATGGAACCGGTCCCTGGGCAGGTCCGGGAGCATGCCGATGCCGATGGCGGAGTCCGGGTCGATGACGGATCCGAAAGCTCCGGCCACGTAAAAGGCGCCGATATCTTCCAGGGAAACCCCCACGCTGTGTGCCAGGGTTTCAAGGATGGTGTACATGGCGGCTTTGGAGCGGATCAGACTGTCGAGCTCGGCCTGAGTCAGGGTGAGGTCTTCACCGGTGGCGGTTTCCCGGCCGGGCACCACCACGAAATGCCACTCCCCGTCCCGTTGGACAAGATGTTCCGAACAGGAAACGGGGTTGAATTTTCCTTGAACGTTGATCATGCCCGCCTTGAAGAGGGCGGCTGCCAGGTCGATGAGGCCCGATCCGCAGATGCCCCGGGGGGGCTGGTTGTCGATGGTTTGGACCCGGATCTTCCGGGTGGCCGGATCGATGGAGACCCGGTCGATAGCTCCCGGACCGGCCCTCATGCCCATCTTGGTCACACCGCCCTCCAGGGCCGGCCCGGCGGCCCCGGCACAGGCCATGAGCCAGTCCCGGTTCCCCAGGACCACTTCCGCGTTGGTCCCCACATCCACCAGCAGGGAAAGTGTGTCGCTTTCGTGAAGTCCCGAATAAAGGATCCCGGCAAAGAGATCCCCCCCGAAGTAACTTCCGATATTGGGGAAAACAAAGAGGCGGCCCGCCGGATGGACCCGGAGTCCGATTCTTGCCGCCTCAAGCAACGGGATGCGGTTGACCACCGGAATATAGGGTTCCCGGATCAGGCGCCCCGGAGGAAGGCCCAAAAAGAGATGGGTCATGGCCGTGTTCCCGGCGGCGGACACGATGTACACCTGTTCCTTCTTGAGCCCCTTCATCCGGCAGAGGGCTTCGAGGTTTTCGTTGATGGCGCTGACCAAGAGGGCTTTCAGGTGGAAAAGGCCTTCCCGTGTTTCCGAATAATGGATCCGGGTCAAGATATCCGGTCCGATTTGCACCTGGGGATTGGTGAAGGTCCGGCGGGCAAGGGGCTGCCGGGTCTCCAGGTCCACCAGGACCATGACCACCGAGGTGGTCCCGATGTCAAGAGCCAGGCCGGTGGCGGGTTGGGGATCCTCGGGGTCCAAAAGGGCCACGACCGCGTATCGGTCCAGATCCTTGAACACCACGCACCGCACCCGGAAACCTTGCGTGCGCAGGCGTTCGGGAAGGCCAAAGAGCAATTCCAGGTCGATGGAGAGGGCGTCGGTGCCGAGCTGCTTTTTCAGCCCTTCCAGGAAGCGGTCGGCATCCGCCGTATTGTTTTCCAGCGAAGGCGGATCCAAGGTGATGGTCTTCACCCAACCCGGTTGGGCCGTTGATTTTCTCATGGCCCCTGGAGCAGGCGTTCAAGTTCCGCCAGGATGGCGGAAAGCGTCTTCCCGGCCTTGCCCTGGATCAGGTAGTCGCTGATCTCCCCGGTCAGCGGTGTGGGCTCCGGATTGATTTCGATGACCTTGGC
>JALVQN010000040.1 GCA_027025555.1 Desulfobacterales bacterium | reverse complement strand
ATCGGAGACGGGAGCGTCGTCATCGCCGCCATCACGAGCTGCACCAACACCTCCAACCCGGAGGTCCTCTTGGGCGCCGGACTCTTGGCCAAGGCCGCGGTGGAAAGGGGCTTGAAAGTCCCGGTTTCGGTGAAGACCTCGTTTGCGCCCGGGTCCCGCGTGGTGGCGGATTACCTTAAGGCCGCAGGCCTTTGGCCCTATTTTGAGGCCCTGGGGTTTCATCTGGCCGGATTCGGATGCACCACGTGCATCGGCAACAGCGGTCCTTTGCCCCCGGAAATCGAAAATCTGGTTGACGCCCATCATCTTACTGTGGCCGCAGTGCTTTCGGGGAACCGGAACTTCGAGGCCCGGATCCATCAAAAGGTGCGGGCCAACTTTCTGGCTTCCCCCATGCTGGTGCTCTGCTTCGCCCTGGCCGGCAGGATCGACTTGGACCTGACCCGAGATCCCCTTGGGCTGGATCCCAACGGTGAGCCGGTATTCATGAAAGACCTCTGGCCTTCCGAAGAGGCGATCCAAAGGCACATCCATGCCCATGTGAAAAGAAGCTTTTTTCAAAAGACCTACCGCAAGGTCTTCAGAGGGGATGCTTTTTGGAAAGACGTGGCGGTCAGGAAAAGCACCACCTTTCCCTGGGACGCGGCGTCCACCTACATCAAGAACCCGCCGTATTTTGATGATTTTTCCCTCGCGTGGCAGGTGCCCGGGGATATCGAAGAGGCCCGGATCCTGTTGATCCTGGGGGATACGGTGACCACCGATCACATTTCTCCGGCAGGCGCGATTCCTCCCGGGTCTCCTGCGGGCCGCTACCTCATGGACCGGGGTGTTTCCCCGGCCGATTTCAACGCCTACGGGGCCCGGCGGGGCAATCATGAAGTGATGGTGCGCGGGACCTTTGCCAATATCCGCATTCAAAACAGGATCGTGGCGCCCAAGGAAGGGGGGATCACCCTCAAGTTTCCGGAGAAAAAGGAGATGGCCGTCTTCGATGCCGCCTGCGCCTATCAACGGGAAGGGGTGCCCCTGGTCGTTTTTGCGGGAAAGGCTTACGGGACCGGTTCCTCCCGGGACTGGGCCGCAAAGGGGACCGCCCTTTTGGGGGTGCGGGCCGTCATCGCCGAGTCCTATGAGCGCATCCACCGGAACAACCTGGTGGGGATGGGGGTCCTTCCGCTGGTCTTTGCGGAGAAAGGGGGCCTTGGGGCCTTGAACCTTGAAGGCTCCGAGACCGTTTCCATCCACGGGATTCAGGAGATCTCTCCCCGGAAGACCCTGGATGTCACGATGGTGAAGGCGGACGGCGCGACGATTCGGTTCCCGGTCCTGGCACGCCTGGATACAGAGGTGGAGGTGGCCTATTTCCAACACGGCGGCATCCTTCCCTATGTGATGAGGAAGATTCTGGGGACCCTCCATTGAACATGGGAAAAGATTGTGTTAGTGTTATTTCAGCTTCCTGTCGGCATGGATCCCAGGCACCTGAACAAAAAAGGGTTTTTGGAAATTAAAGGATCGACATGGCCAAACCGAAATTGAAGGAACATCGCATCCGGATGGACTGGTGCAAGGGATGCGGCATTTGCGTGGCCTTTTGCCCGAAATCGGTTCTCGAACTGGATGCCCAAGACAAGGTCTCTGTGGCACGGGCCGAGGATTGCATCTGCTGCAGGCTTTGTGAACTCAGATGCCCGGACATGGCCATTGAAGTGGTTGTGGAGCAAGAGGGGCTTCAATGAAAAAAAACGTCAGATTCGTGCAGGGGAATGAAGCCTGCGTGGAAGGGGCGCTTTACGCGGGGCTCGACTTTTTTGCCGGATACCCCATCACCCCTTCAACGGAGATCGCCGAGCATCTGGCCTATCGACTGCCGCAAAAGGGCGGGAAGTTCATCCAGATGGAAGACGAAATCGCTTCCATGTGTGCCATTGTGGGGGCGTCGTTGACCGGCCATAAGGTGATGACGGCCACCAGCGGTCCGGGATTTTCCCTCATGCAGGAAGCCCTGGGATACGCTGTCATGGCAGAAATCCCCTGTGTGGTGGTGGATGTGCAACGGGGCGGACCCTCCACGGGACTTCCCACCAGCGTATCCCAGGGGGATGTGAACCAGGCCCGATGGGGCACCCACGGCGACCACGCCGTGATCGCCATGACCGCTTCCAACCATCAGGACGTCTTTCTCATGACCGTGGAGGCCTTCAACCTGGCGGAGACCTACCGGACCCCGGTGATCCTCCTTTTCGACGAGGTGGTGGGGCACATGCGGGAACGCCTGGTGATTCCGGAAGAGGGGGAGATCCCCCTGGTGGAACGATTGAGGACATCGGTCCCGGAAGGCGTGGACTATCATCCTTATCTTCCCCGGGAGGACGGCCGTCTGCCCATGTCGGACTTCGGGGGAGGGCACCGGTACAACGTCACCGGCCTGTTCCACGACATGTGGGGATTCCCTTCCACGAACCCCGGGGTGGTGAAGGGACTGTTGCGGCACCTCTTAGACAAGCTGAACAACAACACCAACCGGATCGCTCGATACAAAGAATATTTCGTCAACGATGCCCAGGTCCTGCTCATCTCCTACGGCGCTTCCGCCAGAAGCGCCCTCCATGTGGTCCGGAACCGCCGGCCCAGGGGAGAGCGGGTGGGGCTTTTGGAACTCCAGACGCTGTGGCCCTTTCCCGTGGACGTGGTCCGGGATCTGGCCAAGGCGCCGGAGGTCGTCCTGGTGGTGGAGATGAACATGGGCCAGGTGCTTCAGGCCGTGAAACTGGCGGTGGATGATCCGGAAAAGGTCTTTTTGGCCAACCGGTTCGACGGATCGCTCATCACACCCACCGATATCCGGAACATTCTCCGGGTGATCCAGGGGAAGGGGATTTAGAGGCATGCCGGTGAGAGACTATATTCGGGAACGGTTTTTCCCCCACTTGTGGTGCCCGGGTTGCGGGCACGGGATCGTCATGAACGCGCTGATCCGGGCCGTGGAGAGTCTGGGCCTGAGCAAGAACGAGATCGTCATGGTCTCGGGCATCGGCTGTTCCGCCCGGATCTCCGGGTATCTGGATTTTCACACCCTGCACACCATTCACGGACGGGCCTTGGCCTTTGCCACCGGCGTGAAGCTGGGTCTGCCGGGTCTTAACATCCTTGTGCCCATGGGGGACGGCGATGCCCTGGCCATCGGCGGCAACCACTTCATCCATGCGGCACGGCGCAATATCGAAATCACGGCCATCATCATGAACAACCGGATTTACGGGATGACCGGCGGACAGTTCAGTCCCTTGTCCGGGTACGGGACCCGGGCCACCACCGCCCCTTACACGAACATCGATCATGCCTTCGATGTGGTCACGCTGTCCTTGGCTGCCGGCGCCACCTTCGTGGCGCGGACCACCACCTACCATGTGCAGCAGATGATCGATTTCTTCAAAAAGGCCATTTTACATGAAGGGTTTTCCGTGGTGGAGGTCCTCTCCCAGTGTCCCACCTATTTCGGAAGAAAGAACAAAATGGGTTCCGCAGCGGAGATGATGGCCTACTTCCGGGATCACACCACGCCCATCGGGTCCAAGGCCAAAAAGGAAAACCCGGATCTCATCGAACGGGGCATCTTCGTGCATAAGGAATTGCCGGAATACTGCCGCGAATATGACAAGGTCATCGAGCGCGCCATGGGCAAAGGCAAATGAGGAGAGTGAGGGCATGAGTCGATGCAGGATGGTCTTTTCCGGTTCAGGCGGTCAGGGCGTCATCACCGCGGCCATTATCCTGGCCGAGGCCGCGGTGCTCTGGGAAGATCTTGTCGCCGTCCAGTCCCAATCCTACGGTCCCGAGGCCCGGGGCGGGGCCACGCGAACCGACGTGATAATTTCAGAAAGCGACATCCATTTCCCCAAGGCCAACGAGCCCAATGTCCTCGTCTGCCTGACCCAGGAGGCCTATAACAAGTTTTATACCATCATCCGGCCGGGAGGCCTGTTGGTGACCGATACCCGATACGTGAAGACCCAACGGAAGGTGGACGCGCGGCAGGTGGAACTGCCCCTGTTCCAGCGGGTCATGGAAGAGATCGGAAAGCCCATCGTCTTGAATATCTGCATGCTGGGGGCCGTGGTGGGGCTCACCCGGGTCGTCAAACCCGAATCCATCCGGAAAGTGCTCAAAGACCGGGTTCCGCCTGAGTTTTTCGACATCAATGCCCGGGCCCTGGAACTGGGGGTGGCCATGGGCCGGGATGCCGCCTCCTAACCCCTGCGCCCGGGGCTTCACGTGCCACAGGAAACCTGTTTCCCGCTGGATGCAGGGGAGCGCTTTGACCCGAAAAGGCTTTCGGAAAAGGGGGGTAAGGCGTCTGCCGCCCCTTGGGATGATTTTCCGGCGGTCCCCTCCGGAAAAGGCCCCGTCAAGGATGCCGGGCTCTACATCCATGTCCCTTTCTGCCTTAAGAAATGTCCCTACTGCAACTTTTATTCCGTTAAGGACCTGGATCGGATACCGGCCTATCTCAAGTCCCTTCACCTTGAACTGGCAGGCATCGCCCCCCGTTGGTCCGATCTTTTCTTCGACAGTGTCTACTTCGGCGGCGGAACGCCCTCGTTGCTGACACCCGGCGAGGTCGAGGGCGTCCTGGACGCGATCCTGAAGCACTTCCGATGCCGGCAAGACTTGGAAGTGACCCTGGAGGCCAATCCGGCAACCGTGGATGCCAACCGGCTGAAGGCCTATCGGAGCGCCGGAATCAACCGCCTCAACATCGGAATCCAGTCCTTTTCCGCAGCCCATCTGGCCTTTCTCGGTCGTGTCCACACCCCGACAGAGGCCGGGGCGGCCCTGGAGGACGCCGGGCGGGCCGGGTTTGAAAAGATCGGCATCGATTTGATTTACGGCCTGCCGGGCCAGACCCAAAGGCAGTGGCGCAAGGACCTGGAAAGAGCCACGGCCCACGGTCCCGCCCACCTGTCCTGTTATCTGCTCTCCTTTGAACCGCAGACACCCCTGGAGGCCCGGCGGCGTGCCGGGGAGATCGCGCCCATGCCGCCCGGAAGACAGGCCGGCCTCTTTCTTGACACTGCCGGTTATCTGGAGGACCGGGGGTACACGCATTACGAAGTGTCCAATTTCGCCCGGAAACAGGAAGATGCCCCGGGAATCCACCGGTCCAGGCACAACCAGAAATATTGGAATTTTTCCCCTTACGCCGGAGCGGGTCCCGCCGCCCACAGCTTTCGGGAGAACCGGCGGTGGTGGAATATCAACAGCCTGGAGGCCTATTTGCAGGCCGCCGCCCCGGGAAGGCCGCCGATGGCCGGTATCGAGGTGCTTTCCACGCGGCAACAGCAGATGGAAGCCGTCTACCTGGGGCTCAGGCGTCGGGAAGGTCTTGACGTAAAGGCATTGGAAAGGCGTTTCGGCCTTTCTTTCTATGCCCATACCTTAGAGACGGTCCGTGCCCTGAAGCAGGAGGGGTGGGTGTCTTTTACGGAAAAGGGGTTCGCCCTCACCCGCAGGGGCATGCTCTTTTTAGACGCCGTCGCCGGGGCCCTTATCGGATGTTTGCCCTGACGGGAAGGGGCTTTACAGGGGCCTTTTCCCCGGTGCGGTTTTCCCTGGGCCAGCTTCCAACGGGGCCTTTGGAATCCTGCTAGGTGGACAAGGTCTTGATCAAGACGCCGATATAGAACCGGGCATGGCTGATGGGCGCCGCCAGGTTGGCCCGGTGGTTGGCGAAGAAGCCGCTCAGGTCGCTGTTGAAGATGATCCAGGGCTCGATTTGGGTGGCAAGCTTCAAATACTTGATGGCGTGATGAAGCACCTCCGTCCCTTTCCGGTATTCCACGGTGGTTCCAAAATCGACGGCCACCGCTTCCATGAGGGGCAGCATGGCGGAAACCACGCCTTTGGCATAATAGAAATAATCGTCGGCCTTGAAGAAGCTCACATTGGAGCCGTCTTTTTCCTTCTGCTTGACGAGGTTTTCATCGCAGCTTCCCAGAAGATCTTCGTAAACGATGAGCAAGGGGATGAGGTTGTCGGTCCGGGTGTAGAAGGCGGCCCGTCCCTGGGCAAGCTTTTGAAAATAATGGTCGAGCTCTTCGAGGCCGTCTTTGTACTTGGACTCGGCGGAGGGGAACCAGTACTTCTCCGCCTTGATCATGAACCAGTTCATGGCGTTTTCCAGGTTCCGGTCGAAGGCCTCGGTGCTGCCTGTCCGGGAAATCCGTTCGGCGAGCACCACCGCACTGCGGCGGGTCACTTCCAGGACGCCCCGCTGGAAGGCGTTCACGTTGTCGGTGAATTGGATCAGGTCATTGGCCCGCCACCCCCAGAAACGCTCTTCAAGCTCGTATTTCAAGGGTTTGATG
>JALVQN010000039.1:4140-6448 GCA_027025555.1 Desulfobacterales bacterium | reverse complement strand
GCCAGGAGCTGCCCCAAAAGCGGCATGATCTGAAAGGAATACAAATCATACAACCAGCAAAACACGGGGGACGTCGGTTTGGAGAACTCCAGGCAGACCATCTTGCCGCCGGGCTTGAGGACCCGGTACATTTCCGAAAAGCCCACCCGGGGCCGGGCCAGGTTCCGGATGCCGAAGCCCACCATGGCGGCGTCGAAGGTCGCATCGGGAAATGCGATGCGCTCGGCGTCCCCCTGGACGAAGATCAGGCGGGAAACGGAAGCGGCCCTGGCCACCTTGCTTCGACCCGCCTCCATCATGGCCCGGTTGATGTCGTAAAGAACAAGGATCCCCTCCGGTCCCACGCGCCTGGCCGCCATGAGGGACAAATCCCCGGTGCCGGCGCAGACATCGAGGACCCGGTCCCCTTTTTGCAGGCGAAGCATCCGGACCGCCAGGCGTTTCCATTGGTAATGGATTCCGAAGGAAAGGAGCGTGTTCATGAAATCGTACTTCTTGGCCACCGATTCGAAGTGTCGAAGCACCCGCCGGGCTTTTTCGTCCACGGAAACCGCCTGGTACCCGAAGCACGTGACCGGACTTGAGGTGGGATCCGCCGCCTGTTTCCGTTTTCTTGCGTCAAACCACATGCGGCCCTTTTATTCCAGAAAACCGGCCATGGCAAGGTCAAAACCCGAACAAGAAACGCATTCAGGGAAAAAGGGAACGCAAAGTGTTCCTCAAGGCCCTTTTAAAGGTTCAAAAAACCGATAAATACGGTTTGACAAACGCCGCCCAATGGAGTATCAACGCCTTCCATCAGGGGTTCAATGGGCCGTTAGCTCAACTAGGCAGAGCAACTGACTCTTAATCAGGAGGTTGAAGGTTCGATTCCTTCACGGCCCACCATAAACGATCAACGGCCTGTGCTGGCTGTGCACAGGCCGTTTTCTTGGTGGGGCTTTCCGAGGAAAAATCGGTTTCCGGTTGACGCCTAAGGTTCTCGGCGCCCCTTTCACCCCCCGGCAAGAGTCTCCAAAACGCTTCCCCGCCTGCACCCAATGACCGATCCGAGGGCGAAACCGAACAATTAGATCTAAATAGTATAGATATTAAATATATAATTCTTGACATATTATATTTATACTATTAATATTTATATTGAGTGAAGGCCTTTTAACGCCACGGGGAGTCCTTTCTTCCCGGAGCCTTCACCCCCTGTTTTTCGGATGTTTCAACCAAGGAGGTCTTCAGGATGCTTGCTGAATCTGGATGGGACAATAATGGGCAGTATGCGACGGCGCGGGTCAAGCTGTATGAACAGATATTCGGGGACGGCTATATCAGTGCCGGCGGCCACCGCACCACGGAACAGATGTGTTCTGCCCTTCAAAACTTAAAAGAGGGCGCCCGTGTCCTCGATATCGGCAGCGGGATTGGAGGACTTGCATTCTTTTTGGCCTCCAAATTCGGCTGCAGGGTGACCGGTGTGGATCTGTGTGAAAACACGTTCAAGATCGCCAAAGAAAGGGCCAAGGCAAATGGACGCAATGTGGCGTTCTTAAAGGGGGACATCCTGGAAATGGCCTTTCCCCCGGGCGCCTTTGATGTGATCATGAGCCGCGACACCCTGCTTCATCTGTCGGAGACGAAAAAGCGGCGGCTCTTTGAAAAGTGTTACCAATGGCTCGATGACGCCGGCGAGATTGTCATCGGGGATTATTGCCGCCGGCCGAAGGACGAACCCGTTTGCAACTCTTTTGAAGCGTACATCCTCGATCGGGGATACGATTTGCACGACCCGGTCGCCTACGGAAACCTACTGAAGGAGGCGGGCTTCAAACAGGTAAAGGCAATGGACGTTTCCACGGCGTTTCTTGAGATGCTGGAGACGGAACTGAGCCGGTTTCGAAGAAATCACAACCCACGGCCGCATCTCATCGATCGGCAAGACTATGAGCACATGGAGAAAAGTTGGCTTGAAAAGATCGCGTGGGTCCGTTCCGGAGACATGCGCAAGGGGCTGATATACGGGAAAAAGGGGTAATCAGGCCTTTTTCCGTGGATCCACTCGCCGCTTAAGAAGGGGGGCGAACCCCCGCCAAAGGGAAGCTGCCCGTTTATTACCGGGGGGGTTGACGGAACGCGGCGGCTATTCGAACCCATTGCGTTTGACATACTGATCCCGGCAGACCTCCAGGCAGGTGAGGCAATCGGCGGGATCTTTTTTTTTCGTTTTGCAATAGTTCAGAAATGCCTGGATCCAGTCGCTGCCCGTCCGGGGGCAGTTGTCGATGAATCCGATGAAGCACAGAAGCTTGTCGACGAT
>JALVQN010000039.1:0-4130 GCA_027025555.1 Desulfobacterales bacterium | reverse complement strand
CATGGCGTGTTCCATGCGACAGGCGGCATGTTCCGCCTTTTTCGCCTCCACCTTCAGGACCCGGAGGAGGAAGTCCTTCAAAACATCATGGCGCCGGACGATTTCCCGGGCGATCCGGGTCCCCTTTTCGGTCAAGGTGATGAAACGGTAAGGCTCATAATGAATGAGTCCCTTTTCCATGAGGCTTTTCAACGCTCCGGTCACCGCAGCGGACTGCACGCCCATCCGTTGGGCGATATCTTTGGCCCGGGCCACCTTGTGAATCTTTTCCAGTTCAAAAATGGTTTCCAGGTAGTCCTCGAGGCTTTCTGAAAGCGGCGTTTTTTGGGGTCTCATCTTGCCTCCCTGCCCATCTGTGATTAAAATAACGAAACAAAATATAAAGTCAAACAAAATTTCTTTTACCACGTTAAAAATATGTTGACTTCTTAAAAAAGTTAAGCATACTAAAAAATAGCGATTTTCCTGTCAGGCAATAAGAGTCCACACCCATGGAGAAAGGCACCGGAGGAAGACCATGCGGCGCATCTTGATGCGGCAGATGAAGGACAATCAGAGCGGCACCATCGTGAACATCAAGGCCAATGGAGAACTGGGCCGGAGGATCCGGGACATGGGCCTGGTCCCGGGGACCCCCATCAAAATACAGGGGCGGGCCCCCCTGTATGATCCCGTGGCGCTGAAGGTCTTGAATTTCACATTGACGCTGAGAAACAGGGAGGCCGACTTCATCGTGGTGGAAGTCGATGAGTAAAACGCCCGTCATCGCGTTGGCCGGAAACCCCAATTCCGGCAAGACCACCCTTTTCAACTCCCTCACCGGTGCCCGCCAGCATGTGGGAAACTACCCGGGCGTCACCGTGGAAAAAAAGGAAGGCATTTACTCGGCCGACGGCGTCCGAATCCGGATCGTGGACCTTCCCGGCACCTATTCCCTGACGGCCTATTCCCTCGAAGAGGTGGTGACCCGGGACTTCGTGGTCAATGAAAAGCCCGATCTCGTCATCGATATCGTGGATGCCTCCAATCTGGAAAGGAACCTCTACCTGGCAGTGCAGTTTCTCGAACTGGGAGCCCCCCTGTGCATTGCCTTGAACATGGTGGACGTGGCTGAAGCGCGGGGCATTGAAATCGACATGGACAGGCTCAGCAGGCACTTGGGCGTTCCCGTGGTCCCCACCGTGGCGCGCACGGGGCGGGGCAAACGGGCGTTGATGGAAACCGCCGTTAAAGCCATGGCGCATAAAGGACAGGCCCCCCTCAGGATCTCCTACGGGGATGACCTGGATGGGGCCATTTCGGAAATGGAAAAGGAGATCCTCAAAAATGCGTTTTTGACGCAGACCTACCCCCCCCGCTGGATCGCCCTGAAATACCTCGAAAATGACCAGCAGATCCTTTCCAAGGGGAGGGCGGCCCATCCGGAGGTTTCCAAACACCTGGAGCAGCAGGTCCGGAAGGTATCGGATCATCTGATGGCCACCACCGGCAACGCCCCGGAAGCCCTCATCGCCGACCAGCGCTACGGCTATATTTATTCCATTTTGAAGCAGGGGGTGGTGGTCCATAAAAAGGCGCGGGACCGTCTTTACCACTCCGACAGAATCGACAAAGTACTGACCCACCGCGTCGTGGGGCCCCTTGTCATGGTCCTGGTGATTTTCGGACTCTACCATTTCACCTTTACATACAGCAAGACACCCATCGCCTGGGTGGAATATCTCTTCGCCTGGATCCAGGACATGGTCCAGGCCTTCATGCCGGAAGGGATGCTCAAGTCCCTGGTCATTTCGGGCGTCATCGACGGGGTGGGCGGGGTGCTGAGTTTCGTCCCGTTGTTGCTGATGATGTTTTTCGGGATCGCCGTCCTTGAGGATTCCGGATATTTGGCAAGGATCGCCTTTATGCTGGACCGGGTCTTCAGCCTCTTCGGGTTGCACGGAAGTTCCGTCATGGCCTATATCGTTTCCGGCGGCATCGCCGGCGGGTGTGCCGTGCCGGGTGTGATGGCCACGCGCACCCTGCGCTCGCCCAAGGAACGATTGGCCACGCTGCTGACGGCCCCTTTCATGAATTGCGGCGCCAAACTCCCCGTCTTTGCCTTGCTGATTGCGGCCTTTTTCAAAGAAAACGAATCGGTTTTCATGTTTGCCATCACCCTGGTGGCATGGGCCGGCGCACTCCTGGTGGCCAAGCTGTTGCGCGTCACCGTGATCCGGGGAGCGCCCACGCCCTTCGTGATGGAGTTGCCGCCCTATCGATGGCCCATGCTCAAGGGCCTGCTGATCCATACTTGGGAACGGACATGGCAGTATATCAAGAAGGCCGGGACAGTCATTTTAGCCATTTCCATCCTCCTGTGGGCCATGATGAGCTTCCCGAGGCTCCCGGAAGACCGGGGGACTTCCCCCGGCTTTGAAAAGAAAGCCGCCTCGACGTCCGAGCCCCTGCCCTTCCAAGAGGATCCTTCACCATCCGGACAAGCCCTCCCCGAAGCCCGTCGTGCCCAGCGCGCCTTACGCCATTCCATTGCCGGGCGTATCGGGGTGGCCCTTGAAGGCATCAGCCGTCTGGCCGGGTTTGATTGGCGCGTCAACATCGCCCTCATCGGGGGATTCGCCGCAAAGGAAGTGGTGGTGTCCACCCTGGGCACCGCCTATTCCCTCGGGGAAACCGACGTTCAAGACAGTACCCCCTTGTCTGAAAAGCTTGCTGAATCCCCGGGATGGCGGCCGTTGACCGCATTGAGCCTCCTCATTTTTACCATGTTTTATGCCCCGTGTTTCATCACGGTCATATCCATCTCACGGGAAGCCGGGTCCTGGAAATGGGGGGCCTTTTCCATCCTTTTCAACACGACGTTCGCTTTTTTGTTGGCGGCGGCCCTTTTCCAGATCGGGTCATGGCTGGGATATTGAAAGGAGACATCATGGAAGCGATCCTTGTGGCTTTCATCATCGGCCTGGCGGCCTTTTTCGTTATCCGGAAGTTTTACCGCATGTTCAAAACCCCAAGTGCAAGCCCGTGCGGCTGTGGATGCACCTCCTGTCCAATCCAGGAAGAGGCCTGCCGGGAGATGGATGTGAACGAGAGGACGCCTGATCCCCCGAGGCATTGAACCTTAAACAAGAAGGGACCGGCCATGGAAATCTCCGAAAAGACCAAGATCGACGACCTGCTCAACACCTATCCGTTTCTGGTGGAGAAGTTGATCGAGAAATCGCCCAAGTTCAGGAATCTGAAGCATCCGGTCATGCGGAAGACCATCGGGAAAGTGGCCACCCTGAAACAGGTGGCGGCGGTGGGCGGTGTTCCCTTACCGGAGCTGATCGAATGGATCCAAAGCACCATCGTGGCCCATGACGGTGAAAAAGCGGAAAGGCTCGATGACGCCGCCAAACAGGCCCATTTGAAGCAAATCATCCAGGACCTTCACAGGGGGGAAGATATCAAGGTCCTCAAGGAACGTTTCAAGGCGCTCGTCAAGGAGGTTTCCCCTTCCGAAATCGCGGCCATGGAACAAAAACTGATCGATGAGGGGATGCCGGAGGCAGAGGTCAAGCGCCTGTGCGATGTTCATGTCACGGTCTTCCAGGAAGCCCTCCAGCGCCATGAAATCCCGGGCGCACCGCCGGGACACCCGGTCCATACCTTCATGAAGGAGAATCGGGCCGCGGAAGAATGGATCGCAAAGATTGAAGCCCTGATCCGGGCTTCCGGGGATGCTGAAGCCCTGAAACCCCTTTTGAAAGGCCTTTCCCGGATCCATCTCCATTATTTGAGGAAGGAGAATCAGCTCTTTCCGCTGTTGGAATCCCATGGCGTCTCAGGCCCGTCATCGGTGATGTGGGCCATTCACGACGATATCCGGGCTCTTTTCAAGAAGGCGGAGGAGGCAATTGCCGCATCGGAAAAGGGCCTGCCTGTAGAAACGCTCGAGACCCTTTTGACCGCCGTCAAGGAGATGATCTACAAGGAGGAACACATCCTCTTCCCCATGGCCCTGGAAACGCTCACCGAGGCCGAGTGGAGAAAGGTCCGCAAGGGCGAAGAAGAAATCGGATACGCCTGGGTAACGCCGGATGCGGGGTGGGAAAGTCAAAAGGGCGGGCAAACCACCCCGGCGGCGA
>JALVQN010000038.1 GCA_027025555.1 Desulfobacterales bacterium | reverse complement strand
CAAGCCCTTCTCAACGAGTCCGTAGGCGCAGGTTACATCGAGCGCAACTGGCCTCCCGCCCTGAAGGAATCCGGCGCATGGCCGCTTGCGAGTCTCCGACAGAGCTTTCTTAACGGATCGCTGACCCGCCTGCTCGATCCGGACACCACACTGCGTGGCAAGATTGTTGAGTTTGTTTCCAGGGGCGACTTTGGGCTGGCTTCAGGTCAAAAGCCTGACGGCACGTATGAGCGTGTATGGTTCAACGAACCGCTCGAGGCTGACGAGGTAGCCTTTGAATCAGGTGTGTTCCTTCTCTTGAAGTCAAAGGCCTATTCGCTGAAAACCGTGCCGCCGTGCCTGCCGGCAGGCAGGGAACCGGGGGTTGAGCCGGAACCTACTCCTGGACCTGAATCCACGCCTGTCGGGGGGCACGGCGAATCGATCCCGGGGCCTGGCCCTGAACCGGAACCAGAACCTACGCCTGGTGCAGGAACACGGACGTTTCGAATTTCCGGTGACGTACCTCCCGAAATTTGGAACCGGCTGGGAACCAAGGTGCTGCCGAAGTTGCGCGGCGCCGTGCCTGCCGGCAGGCAGGGCTCGGACCTCAAGATCGGGATCGAGTTTTCTGTGACCATTGACGGACAGCTCGCGCAGAGCTTCGAAACGGATCTCAAACAGATACTCGAAGATCTTGGCCTGACAGGACGCATCCATATCGAGTAACACCCATCCCTTAGGATGCCCTTGAACCAAAAAAATCTTTACAAGAAAAAGCCATTTCGATATGAAAAAAATTTCGGGTAAAGAGCATTCATTTTCGCATTCAAATCAATAAAAGGGGTTTTTATGGGAAAAAACAGCCTGATCAAATCCACCACCCAGAAAAAAAAGACGGAAAAAAAGAAAACTGCTCCCAAGAAGACCAAAGCCGCGGCCGCCAAGGAAGCCAAACCCAAGGTGACCCGAAAGGCCAAAGGCACGGTCACCCAAAAGACCGACGCCGCCAAATCCAAAAAGGCCCCTGCCAAGGCAAAGGCCCCCAAGCAGACCCGGAAAAAGGCAAAGGCCCCCTCCGTCAAGACCCTGCTTTTCAAAAAATTCGATCAATGGGAACCCGAAAAACCGTTTGTGCCTCCGGTGACAAAAGATACCCAAGATTATGCGGCACCGCCGTTTTTCACCCAAAAAGACCCAAAAGAGACCAAGCGTCTGAAGGCGTTGCTCTTCAAGACCTTTGATCTCAAAGAGGCGCCGCCGCGCACAAGAAAAGAGCCGGAAAAAACGCCGCCGCCTGAAAAGCAGGAAACGGCCCCTGCTTCTCCCGGGGCCAAAAGATCAAAGGAGCCTCTGAGACCGGCCGAACCCGACACAAAGAGCGTTGAAGAAGCGGCGAAACCGGAAAAAGAAAGCGTGAAGGCCGAAGCGATTCCGGAACCCTCCCCTGTCCCTGGAAAAAAACCGGAGGCCGAGGCAAAAATGCACCTCCCGCCGCCCGTCCCGCCCCAGGAGCCGGCTTCACCGGATCGGGCCACGAAATTTGTGGTTGCGGGATTTGTCCTGTTGATGGGGATCCTCATCGCCGTCAGTGCGTTAAACTCCAAGAATTATACCATCAAAGCCGCGGACAACGGCATTGAAATCTGGAAAGGCAGCTTTGCACCCATGGGTGAAAAGCGCTTCTTGGCGCTTCCGGGCATGGAGGTCCCAAGACCGCTCAAAAGCCGCTATTCCAAGGAAGAAGCCTTCTCCCTGGCCTTTGGCTATTTCCTCGACAAGGCGGACGCCTTATCGAAAGGCCCCGGAATGCCGGATTTTAAAAAGATCCGAAAAACCCTTGAAAGAGCCGTTTCCTTTGCGGTCACCGAATCCCAGAAGGCAATGATCAACAAGCGTCTGGCCCACATCGACTTCATGGTGCTGCTCTACAAGACGGACGTGACCCTGGCAAAGGGGACGATTCAAAGCGCCGACGAGGCAATGGGCTACATCAAAGAGGCCGGGGCCTTGCAACTGGATCGGAATCAGCGGAAAATGCTGGAAGAGCGAAGGATCGCGGCGCGGAAGCTGGTCACGGATCTGAAGGCCAAATCCCATAAGGCCATGAAAAGCGCGAAAAAACCGGCCCGGGAGAAAAAGTAGAGGCTTTCAAGAGGTCCTTATCGCCTCGAATACCCTAACGCTTGCAAGATTCAGGAATAAAGATGGCACCATAGCCGGCGGCCATCCAGAAGCCTCTCCCGGGGCGCTTTGTGCCGGCAAACGGCCATGACATCCGGGCACCGGGGGTGAAAGACGCATCCCGGCGGAGGAGCGGCCGGGGAAGGGGCCTCCCCGGTGAGGACAATCCTTTTTTTCCGGGCAAGACCCGGTGCGGGAACAGCGGACAAAAGCGCCCTTGAATAGGGATGCAAAGGGTCTTCCACCACGGCTTGCGCCGGTCCCATCTCCACGATCCGGCCCAGATACATCACCGCGATGCGGTCGGAAATATGGCCCACCACACTCAAATCGTGGGAGATGAAAAGATACGAAAGACCGTGACGTTCCCTGAGATCCAGAAGAAGATTGATGATCTGGGCCTGGACAGAGACATCCAGGGCACTCACGGGTTCGTCGCAAACGATGAAATCGGGCCTGAGAGAAATGGCCCGGGCAATGCTGATCCGCTGGCGCTGCCCCCCTGAAAACTCGTGGGGATACCGATAGAGGGCCTCCGCATCCAGACCCACTTCGGCCATGAGACGCCGGGCGTGGGAGTCGCGGTCCCCTTCCACCATCTTGTGCTGGATGAGCCCCTCGGTCACGATATCCAAGACGTTCATCCGCGGATTAAGGGATGCGACCGGATCCTGGAAAATGATCTGAAGCTTTTTTCGCAATTCCGGAATCGATCGTTTGGGCAGCTTGAACACGTCTTTGCCATAAAAAAGGACCTGGCCGGCCATCGGTTTTTCGAGCATGACGATGGTCCGGGCCAAAGTCGTCTTCCCGCATCCCGATTCGCCCACAAGGCCCAGGATCTCCTTTTTCCCCACGGAAAGACTGACCCCGTCCACGGCCCGGACGTACCCCACCGTGCGGGCCATGACGCCGCGCTTGACGGGAAAATGCGTTTTAAGGCCCCGAACCTGCAAAATGGGATCCCTTGGATTTGCCATCCATCAGCCCTTTGTCGCAAGGAAACAGGCCGCCCGGTGCCCGCTTCCAAGCTCCGTCAGCTCCGGCGTCTCTTTTCTGCACCGCCCATGGGCGCGGGCGCACCGGTCCCGAAAGTGACAGCCGGAGGGAAAATGCATGGGTGAAGGGACCTGTCCCGGAATGGCCTGAAGCCGGCCTTTTGGGCCCATGGCCTTCGGGATGGATGCCAAAAGGGCCTGTGTATAGGGGTGGGCCGGCGTCTGAAAAAGGGTCTTTCTGTGGGCTTCTTCCACCACCCGGGAGGCGTACATGACCACCACACGATCGCAGGCCTCCCAGATGACCCCCATGTCATGGGTGATGAGGAGAACGGCGGTCTTTTCTTTCCGCATCTTTTCCATCTCTTCGAAGATCTGCGCCTGCACCGTCACATCCAGGGCCGTGGTGGGCTCGTCGGCGATCACCAGGTCCGGATTCAACAGCATGGCCATGGCGATCATGACCCGTTGCTGCATCCCGCCGGAAAGCTGGAAAGGGTACGCCTGCATCTTCTGCCGGACATCCGGGAGACCGACCCGATGCAAGGCTGTTTCGGCAAGCTCCCGGGCTGCTTGCTTTCCCATGTTCCGGTGGAGCAGGATCGCCTCCACCAGTTGATCCCCGATGCAGTGCAGGGGCGAAAGGGCGGCCATGGGCTCCTGGAAAATCATGCTGATGGCGTTTCCGCGAAGGGCGCGCATCCTTTCCGCATCGACCCGGAGGAGATCCTCCCCTTTGAAAAGGATCCGGCCGGAATCGATGGATCCCGGGGGAGACGGGATGAGCCGGAGGATACTCAGGGCCGTCACGGACTTGCCGCACCCGGATTCGCCCACCAGGCCCACGATTTCCCCGGAGGCCACCTGAAAGGAAACCCGGTCCACGGCCTTGAAGGTCCCTTCGTCAACGGTAAAAGACACGGTGAGTGCGTCGAGTTTCAAGAGGGGGTCCATGGTCACTCCATACGGGCGTAGCGCTTGGGGTCATAGGCGTTTCGGATCCCCTCCCCCACGAAAACGCCCAGGAGCATCACCGTAAAAAGGGCGGCCGAGGGATAGAGGATCAGCCACCAGGCCCAGCGATACTGCTGGGCCTGGAACAGGAGTTCCCCCCAGCTGGGCGTGGGGGGCGGAAGGCCGAACCCCAGGTAATCCAGGGCGGCCAGGGCGCCGATGGCCCCCACCAGGGAAAAGGGGAAGAAGGTGATCACAGGGACCAGGGCATTGGGCAGGATGTGCCTGAAAAGGATCCTGGACGTGCCGATGCCCATGCATCGGGCCGCCTCCACAAAGGCCAGGCGCCTGAGTTTTAAAAACTCCGCCCGCACATAATAGGAGATGCCGATCCAGTTGAAAAGCCCGTAGCAAAACAGCAACAGGGAAAAACTCCGGCCGTAAATGGACCCCATGAGGATCATGATATAAAGAAACGGCAGGGCGCTCCATATCTCGACAAGCCGCTGGGCCGTGATGTCGAAAAGGCCCCCGTAATACCCCTGGAGGGCCCCGGCAAAGATCCCCAGGGCCATGGACCCGGCAACCAGCAGCAACCCGAACGTGAGCGAGGTCCGCAACCCGTAAAGAACCCGCGCCAGAACATCCCGGCCGGCGGCATCGATTCCCATCCAGTGCCCCTTTGTGGGCGGAAAGGGAAACCGCACGGCCTCCTTCGTCAGGTCGATTCGATGGCGGCGGCCTTGAATCGTGAGAAAAAGAGGCTCCACCGGCCCCAAAAACCGTTTTTTGACACTTTCCATAAGCTGTTTTCGGTCTTGGGGCGAAAGCGCCTCGAGCAGGGGATCCCCTTTTGCATGGATCCCGATACCGGTCGCCTGCGGCTTGAAGACGATCTTCCTTTTTGTTATGCCGCCGGGAGGCGCCTTCTCCCTGAAGGTCAACCGGACGCTTTCCGGGGGAACCTTCCGGGGTTTGAAGGTGGACAGATAGACCCGCATCTTGCGGCCGTTTCGGTCTCGGACTGTCTCCACATAAGAAGGGGCCGGGATGTTGGCAAAGCGCTTCCGGATCGCCTCAAGGACCCCCGGCGGCAGCGTGAAAAACCGCCGGATATCTTTTCCCAAAAGACTTTTCTTTTTTTCTTTGACAAAGGAAGAAAAGGATAAAGAGGAAACGACGGCAAAGGCCCGGTCGATGTTGACCGATCCCGCGGCCGGCATGGGGGTTACCACGGCCACCACATCTTTGGACACGGGGATGGAGGCCGGGTCGATACTTTCATAAGGCCCGTAGGGGATGGGGGCAAAGAGCATGATGTTGGACGGGTCCCGGGTAAAGAGGGGCATGGCCCTGAGCGCCTTGTAGTCCGGACGGGTCTTCTTGCCTTTTTCAAGGAAGGTTTCTTCCGGGTAAAAGAAAAATGCCGGAAAATAGGAATGTCCCTTGAAACGCACGTAAAGGGGCTTGTCGTTGCAGATCAGCTCCGCACACAGGCTGAGCATATAAAGGCCCAAAAGGATCCAGAGGGATCCCCGGGCGCGCTTGATCTCCATAAAGCGCGCCAGGCGTTTCCGGGCGATGGGGTTCTTAACGATGTCAACCATGGTTTTGGGTCAAGATGCACGGTTCCGGACGGCGCGGCATGGAAGTCCTCAGTTTTGCCGGAAATGGATTCTCGGGTCGATGAGCACGTAGGTAAAATCCGAAAGGATGTTTCCCACAAGGCCCAAAAGGGAAGTCAACGAAAGGATCCCCATGAAGACGGGGTAATCCCGGCCCACAACGGCCTCCAGGCTCAAGCGCCCCATCCCCGGGATCTCAAAGACCTGCTCGATGATCACCGACCCGGCGAACATCACGGTCAAGATGGAGCCGAAGCCGGTGGCGATGGGGATGAGGGCGTTGCGAAAGGCGTGCCCCCACACCGCCCGGGAGAAACTCCCTCCCTTGGCCAAGACGGTCCGGATGTAGTCTTTGCTGATCTGCTCCAAGAGGGCGTTTTTCATCAAGAGCGTCAAGACCGCAAAGTTGCCGATGACATAGCACAGCACGGGAAGGGCCATGTGCCAGGCGATGTCTTGGGCCTTGCCCCAGGCCGACAGGGCTTCGAAGCCCTCCGAGTGGAACCCGGCCACCGGGAAAAGATCCCAGAAGCCCTCCACCGTGCCGCAAAAGAGCATCTTCAACACCATTCCGAAGGCAAAAGGCGGAATGGCGTATCCTGCAAAGACCACCAGGCTGGATATGACATCAAAGGCCTGCTGGTGTTTGAGGGCCTTGTAAATCCCCAGGGGAATACAGACCAGATAAGAAAGGACAAAACCGGTGATGCCGAAGATCAACGAGACCTGAAACCGCTCGGCAATCAATTGCCAGGCGGTCTTGTTGGGAAATTTGTAGGATTCCATGCGCATCCCGAGCCGGTCCGTGACCAGCCATTTCCAGTAACGGGCATAAAAGGGCCGGTCGAATCCGAAATGCGCCTCCAGGGCTTTGCGCTGTTCCTCGGAGATGGACACCGCAAACCCGGCGGCCTTGGCCCCCTCCCCGGACCCAATGCCCTTCATCTTCATGATGGCCTGCTCCACCGGACCGCCGGGGACAAACTGAATGAGGGCGAAACACAAGACGGTGATCCCGATGAAGGTGGGCCCCATCAAGAGGATGCGTCTGACGAAATAGGCCATGCGTTCCATGTCTTGCCGTCCTTCTTGGAAGATCCTCCCCTCCCGGACGTGAAGGGGGCGCCTTTGTTGCCGGGACGCCTTCAAGCGCCGGGGTCTTTGCTCCTTATATCAGAATCGAGGCCTTTTCAAGGAAAGGCCTCTTGGGATCCCAATTTGCTTGACAGGACATCCCGAGCTTGATTTAGGACAACAAAATGGATGGGTCGTCATTTTATGCCCCCTTTTAAAGGATCCCCGTTGGAATTTGCCCTTGAACAACCGCCGGTTTCGGAAATCGACAGCCGCATCGCCGCTTTTCAGAGATTTTTGCAAGAATCGGCAACAGACGGGGCCCTGATCCTTCAAAAGGCGGACCTGTTTTACTTTACTTTAACCGTTCAAAACGCCCATCTTTACGTCCCCTCCGAGGGAAGGGCCGTGCTGATGGTCCACAAACACTTCGAACGCGCCTTGAAGGAGTCCCCCCTTGAAAATATCGTGCCCCTGAACAATCCCAAAGAGATTGCCGGAATCCTGACGTCCTTCGGCCTTCCCATGCCGAGGACGCTCGGTCTGGAACTCGATGTGATACCGGCGGCGTTTTACTTGAACTATCAGCGTCTTTTCCAAAAGGCGGCCCTGACGGACGTCTCTGGTGGGATTCGAAAGATCCGTGCGGTCAAATCCCCGTACGAAATCGCCCTCATCCGGGAAGCCGCCCGCCTGGCCGATGCGGTCTCTGAAAACGTGGTCCATCTCCTCCGGGAAGGGATGACGGAAGTGGAACTTGCCGGAAACGTGGAAGCCTTTGCCCGGAAACTGGGGCACCAGGGGATCGTGCGCATGCGGCTTTGGGGAAACGAACTCTTTTACGGGCACCTCATGTCCGGGGCGGCGGCCGCGGTCCCCAGTTATCTCTCCTCGCCCACCGGCGGAGAAGGCCTCAGCCGGGCCGTGGCCCAGGGCCCCGGGTTTCGAAAGATTCGGCGGCATGAACCGATCCTCGTGGACTATGTCTTTGCCCATGACGGGTATTTGGCCGACCATGCCCGCATCTTTTCCCTGGGCCGCTTGCCCGAGACCCTTCATGATCAACACCGCCGGATGGTGGCACTTTCCAGAAAAATCCAGGAGGCCGCCCGGCCGGGGATTCCCGCCGGAGCACTCTGGGAGTACGCCGACGCCTTTTCCCGGCGATTGGGCCTCCAGGACCGATTCATGGGGGCCGATGATCGGCGCGTCCATTTCGTGGGACACGGCGTGGGGCTGGAGCTGGATGAGTATCCCTTCCTGGCAAAGGGTCAGACCCAGGTCCTTGAACCGGGAATGACCCTGGCCTTGGAACCGAAACTGGTCATCCCGGGAAAAGGGGTGGTGGGCATCGAAAACACGTGTCTCGTCACCGAGGCCGGTCTCGAATCCCTCACCCACTTTGAAGAAGACGTCATAGTTCTGTAAGCATAAAATGCCCTGAATCTTGCGTGCAACTAAAGAAACGCCCTAAGCATGGATTCAAAAAACTGGTAAGAAGGAGACCCCATGGATGCCGTATTGATGAAAACGGAAGGCCCGGTGGCATGGATCATCTTGAACCGTCCGGACAAGAGAAACGCCCTTTCCCTGGCGGTGATGAAAGCGTTCCGGGAAATCCTTCAGAGAATCGAATCGGACGCCTCGGTGCGGGTGGTCATCGTCAAGGGCAACGGCCCGGCTTTTTGTGCCGGTCACGACCTGAACGAATTGGTGGGAAAATCCCAGGATCTCCACCATTTCCGGACCCTCTTCACGGAGTGCACACGCCTCATGGAAGGGCTCCATCGTCTCCCCCAGCCGGTCATCGCCCAGGTCCACGGCATTGCCACGGCGGCCGGATGCCAGCTGGTGGCGGCATGCGATTTGGCTCTGGCGGAGCGCGGCGCCCGCTTCGCCACCCCGGGCGTCAAGATCGGCCTCTTCTGTTCCACCCCCATGGTCCCTCTGGTACGGGTGATCGGAAGGCGGCGGGCCCTGGAAATGCTGTTGACCGGCCGATTCGTTTCCGCAGAAGAAGCAAAAGCCTTCGGGCTGGTAAACCGTGTGACGGCACCGGAAGCCCTTGAAGAAGAAACCCGCGCCTGGGCCGTGGAGATCGCCCAATTCAGCGGCTTTACCCTTTCCTTCGGAAAAAGAACCTTCTACGGTCAGGTGGACCTGCCCGAGTCTGCAGCATACACCTACGCCAAGGAGGCCATCTCCATGAATTGCCTGGCCGAAGACGCCCAGGAAGGCATGCGGGCCTTCTTGGAAAAACGCCCCCCGGTCTGGAAAGGGCGATAACGGTCCCCTTCAAGGGGTCAGCAGGACGGAAAATCAACCCAAAAGGGATTCGGCAACCCGAATCCCTTTCTTGGTGAACTTGAAAATGTATGCCGAAACTATCGCTTGGAAAACTGAAAACGCGCCCGGGCCGATCGCTGCCCGTACTTCTTCCGTTCCTTGATGCGGGGATCCCGTCGCACAAAGCCGGCCTTTTTCAAAGGGGTCCGATATTCGGGTTCCGCTTGGATGAGGGCCCGGGTAATCCCGTGTCGAATCGCTTCCGCCTGGCCCGACATGCCGCCGCCTTTGACACGGACCTGGATATCAAAGGATCCACGGGTGTTGGTTAAAACCAAGGGTTTGGTCAAAATGGTCTTGGCGGGTCCGGTGGGAAAGTAATCGTCCAGGGATCTTCCATTGATCAGAATCTGACCATTGCCCGGCCGCATCCACGTCCTGGCGATGGCGGTCTTCCTTTTTCCGGTGGCGTAAAATACATTTTCCTGTTGCATGGGCTTTCCTTGGCTTTTGGATAAGGTTGTCCTCAATCTTGTCGTGTTGCGTGTCGTTTCGGGCTTCAGGGACCGGCGTCGAAGGGTTCAAGCGGCTACTGCTCGAGGCCAAGAGGCTCCGGTTGCTGGGCCGCATGAGGGTGTTCTTCACCGGCATAGACCTTCAGCTTCTTAAAAAGCTTCCTGCCCAAGCGATTCTTGGGAAGCATTCCCTTGACGGCAAAACGGATGAGGTCTTCAGGACGTTTTTCCAGAAGCTCCTTGGCTGTGGTGGTCTTGAGTCCCCCGATATACCCCGTGTGCCGGTAATAGCGTTTGTCGGAAAGCTTGTTTCCGGTCAAGACGACCTTTTCGGCATTGATGACGATCATGTGGTCCCCCATATCCACATGGGGGGTATAAAGGGGATGATGTTTTCCCCTGAGACGGGAGGCCACCATGGACGCCAGCCTCCCGAGAACCGCCCCGTTGGCGTCCACCACATACCACTTCTTTGGGTTTTGGGTCTTTTTTGCGCTCTTTGTATATCCTTTCACTCCCCGTGCTCCTTTAAGTCAAACGCGTCGTTCATGATCTAAAATCCATAATCTTAAAATAATAATTTAGTTAAAATCCCATGTCAATAAAAAATGATCATAAACTCTCTCTCGAAAAAAGACCCCCTTGAAAAAAGAGGGAGGCCATCTCACCGGTCAAAAAGCGCCTCATTGTTTCTGCAATCGTTTCCCCACATAAAAGAGTCTCTGCAGGGCGGTGACATTGGCCATGACCGCCAGGAAAGCCAACCCCAAAAAAAGCTGGCCTGTAAAGAGCGTCAGGATCAGGACGATGAAGCGCTCCATCCTGGAAAAAAGACCGATCTTGCAGGAGATCCCCAGCCCTTCCGCCCGGGCGCGGGCATAGCTGACCATGAAGGATCCGATCAGGGCAAAGAAGGTCAGAAGCACGAGATCAAGACGACCCTTTGAAACGGACCAGTAGACGATCCCCAAAAACAGCGCGGCCTCCGCGTATCGATCCATGAAAGAGTCGAAAAATGCACCGAAGCGGGATTCGAGGCCTCCCACCCGTGCCAAGGTCCCGTCCATGGCATCGAAAAGGCCTGCCAGCAAAAAGACGAAACCGCCTTTGAAAAACCCCCCAAGGGCTGCCAGGATACCCGCCGATACGGCAAAAAGAAGCCCCAGCAAGGAAAGGAAATTGGGCCAGACGCCCGCCTTTAAAAGCCACCGCGCCACAGGCTCCAGCACCCCTTTGGAGACATGCTTTGCCCAATCCGTGCGTGTCCGGGGAGCGGCCTGGGATGGCGATTTAAGTTTCATGGTGTCCTTTCTGCTGATCTTGCATCGGATCTTTTGAACACGGATCCCCACCCGGTTTTGAGGGGCCTGCAGGAACCAGGGGTCTTTACCCCAAAAAGGGGGATCCCGCAACCCAAAACCGCCCGTATCCGGGTCCTGTCTATGAAACCGACAACAGGCATCCCCTGAAAAGGCGGTTTAAAAGCCCAGGCACCTGTGATAGAAAAACCCCGGAAACGCTCGGCGGAAGGTCCGCCGGCCATGGAAAGGAACCCTCAGGCATGCAGCGTCTGGAAGCAGACTTTTCCGTCATGACCCTCAACCTCCGATTCGGCCTGGCCGACGACGGACCGAACCGCTGGGAGATCCGAAAGGAGCGGCTTTTGCTTCTCTTTGAGCGATATCGTCCCACTTTCATCGGATTCCAGGAAGCCAATACCTTCCAGATCGATTTTTTATGCGGCATCCTTCCGGGATACAAGTACATCGGCAAACGATCGCCGGCACCGCCTTTCTGGCAAAACAACCTCCTTTTCTACCCGGATTCATGGCGCTGCTCCTGGGCCGACCACTTCTTTTTGAGCCAAACACCCGATATCCCGAGCCGATTTCCGGAAAGCCGATGGCCCAGACAGTGTACCCTGGGCGTTTTTACCCAAAAGACCCATTCCCTGGTGTGTCTGTCCACGCACCTCGATTTCGATGCCACGGTGCAAACCAAGAGCGTGCGGATCATTCTGGAACGCCTGAAAAGCGCCCCTATCCTCTTTCCGGTCGTTTTGATGGGGGATTTCAACGCCACGCCGGATTCCCCCTGCCATGCCGCATTAACGGATCCAAAAGGACCGGGGGACGGCAGGCTCCCGCCTTTCATCAACGCCTTTAAGGCGCCGTATCCGCCCACCTTTCACGGTTTTTCAGGAAAAGGAAAAAAGGGGCACATCGACTGGATCCTTTATCGGGGGGGCCTTGCACCGGTTCGCTCCCGTGTGATCACCGATGCCTTTAAAGGCGGTTACCCTTCCGATCACTTTCCCCTCCTTGTGGCCTTTTCCTGGAAGAAGAAGCCGTTGCAGGCGGAAAGCCGACTCTGACACGGTCCCCTCGGCCGGCTCCCAGACGGCGCGCCGCATTCCCGCTGGACACGGCGATTTCAAGGCAGCCCCTGCTGCCGAAAAGAGCCAAGAGGGCGCCCTCCCCTGCCGACGAATAGGTCCTGGAAATGCCTTGGATACAGCGCCCCTTGATTTCCACCCGAAGATCCCGCCACGCCCGTCCTGCAGCAAACCGAACCATATCCTCCCGGTGGATATTGGTGAGAAGATTCCCGAACCGGTCCACGGTCACGATGGATCCGGAAAGGGCGTCCTTTCCGTGCTGCTCGGGCGTGGGAATTTCCAGACGCTTGATTTTTCCCGGTTCCACAGGCGGCCCCAGGGCCGAAAGGGGCGTGCCCTTGGCCAGGGACGCCGCCACCGGGGCAAAGATGTCCCTCCCATGGAACGTGGCACTGACAGGGCTGAGGAAAAAGGCTTCCTGGGTGACGGAAACCACGGTATCCACGCCGAGGCCTTCCAGGATCGGCCACAGGACACCGTTGTCAGGCGCCAGGAAAAGATATTCCCCCGCCGATGCGGCCAGGATCCTTCGAGCGCCTCCCACGCCGGGGTCCACAACCCCCACATGAACGGTTCCCTTGGGGAAATAGGGGTACGCCGCCCTTAACGTACAGGCGGCCTGAACCACATCCCGGGGTTCGATCAGATGCGAAATGTCCACGATGCGGGCATCCGGGCACAAAGAAAGAATGACCCCCTTCATCACCCCCGCAAATTCGTCTTTAAGCCCGAAGTCGGTGGTCAGGGTAATCACAGGAGACGGCATGGCCAACACCTTACAGGCCCTTAAAAAGTCTTGCAAAGGGCGTGAAAAAAAGGTTCACGAAAAAAGCGGGCCCTGGACCCGGAATCCCAGATGCTGATACGCCTTTTCGGAGGCTTTCCTCCCGGAAGGGGTGCGGATGATCATGCCCAGTTTCAACAGGAAGGGTTCCACCACATCCACCAGGGTGTCGGCTTCCTCTTGAAGCGTTGCGGCAAGGGCTTCGATGCCCACCGGTCCTCCTTTATAAAATTCGATGATGGTTTTCAGGTAGCGCCGGTCCAGACCGGTCAGGCCCGCTCCATCCACGCCTTCCAGTTCCAGGGCTGCCGCCACGGTCTCCCGGGTGATGACGCCGTCGGCCCGGACTTGGGTGTAGTCCCGGACACGTTTCAACAAGCGATTGGCGATTCTCGGCGTGCCTCTGGAGCGCATGGCCAACTCCGCGGCGCCGCCTTCGTCAATGGGGACTTCCAGGATCTGGGCGGAGCGGTTGATGATGGCAACGAGATCCTTAGGGCTGTAAAAATCGAGGCTCCTGAAGATGCCGAACCGATCCCTCAAGGGTGGGGAAAGGAGGCCCACCCGGGTGGTGGCCCCCACCAGCGTGAATCGATTCAACCGGTACCGGTGACTCCGGGCGTGAATGCCTTTATCAAAGACGAAATCCACGGCGAATTCTTCCATGGCAGGGTAAAGAAACTCTTCCACCGCCTTTGGGATCCGATGAATTTCATCGATGAAAAGGACATCGCCATCCTCCAGGTGCGTCAGGATACCGAGCAGATCCCCCCCTTTTTCCAGGGCAGGGCCCGAGCTGACCGTCAATTCCCCTGAAGTTTCATTGGCGATGATGTAGGCCAGGGTGGTCTTGCCGAGTCCCGGAGGCCCGTGCAAAAGAACATGATCCACCGGCTCCCCCCGCTCCTGAGCCGCCTGGATGGCGATCTTGAGCGCTTCCACGATTTCTTCCTGCCCCACATATTCCAAAAGACGCCGGGGGCGCAGGGAAAGGAGTTCGGGCTTGGTGTCCTGGGGAAGACGGGCCGGGGAGGCAAGGCCCTGCACATTAGCAGATGCCTTTTCCACCTTCCTTTTCACTTGGCAATCTCCCCGCGGTAAACCTCTTCAAAAAGGGACTCCGGCGTTTTGGCGGCCGGATTCCTCGCCATGGCCTCGGCCACCATCCGCTTGGCCTCGGCGGGCTTGTGGCCGAGCTGTTCGGTCAAAACTTCAATCACCTGTTTGATGAAATCCGGGTCCGGCAGGGCCGCTTCGGCTTCAGGTCTGCGGATGAGGGCAAATTTTTCCATCTTTCCGCCCAGGGTGGCCACAATCTTTTGGGCCGTGCGCTTGCCGATGCCTTTTAACTCCGTGAGTTTTGCCACGTCTCCGGTTTCAATGGCCCGGGCAATATCCCGGATGGGGATGTTCAAGGCCTTCACCGCTTTCAAGGGCCCGATGTCTTCCACAGAGACAAAATACTGGAAGAATTCCCTTTCCGCTTCCAGGTTGAAGCCGATCAGGAGCGGCTTGGGCAACCGTTCAGTCTGCTGATAAAAGATGTAAAGGGCCACGTCATCCCCGTGTCGCTTGGTGGCCAACGTCTCCATGACCACGGTCGGCAAGAGGATCTCATAGCCCACATCATTGACCAGAAGCAGGATTCGATCTGCTTCCTTTTTCAAAAGCGTGCCTTTAAGGTAGCCGATCACGGGGATCCCTTTGAACGGGTCTGCAACGAAACAGCCCGATGATGGCCAGTGCCATGGCATCGGATGCGTGAAAGGGCCGAATGGGTTCGTTGCTGCGGATAAAATGCCGGACCGCCTTTTCAAGCTGCATCTTGGTGGCCTGCCCGTTTCCGGTGAGCGTCTTCTTCGCCTCCCGGACCGGAATTTCCATGACCGGAACCTGGACATGACATCCGGCCAGAAGTACGGCCCCGGCCACTTTTCCCAGCGTAATCCCGGATTTGGGATAGGCCTTAAGAGAAAACACGTCTTCCACCACCATCAAATCCGGTTTCTCCCGGCGCAGAATCCGGTAGAGTTCCCGGAAAATCCGGTACAAGCGTTCGGGTAGCGGTTCACCACGGAGCGTATGGATAGTGTCATAGGAAAAGGAAATGATACGTCGTTCGGAGCCCCGGACAACACCGACTCCTGTATCTGCCAGCCCCGGATCCACCCCGACAACCCTTTTCATCCGAAGGCTGCCATTGGGCGCCAAGCTAGGGGATCCCCTTGAGCTTTCGGCGTGCGATCTTGGCTTCGGTGCTTTTGGGGTATTTTCGGACAAGCTCTTTCAATATGAGTCTGGCATTTGCCGTATCCCCCAATTTTTGGAAGGCGATCCCTTGCTTGAGAAGGGCGGCTTGAACCTTGTTTCCGGTGGGATAGTTCTCAATGACTTTTTGGTATTCTAAAATCGCCTTTTCATACCACTTTTCACGGAAGTAACTCTCTCCGATCCAAAACTGGGCGTTATCGGCATGAATGGATGCCGGATATTTTTTAATGAAGGCCTGGAATTCAGCCCTGGCCTGCTCATAGGCCCCACGGTCGAAGTCCTGCTTGGCCTTGGCATAGGCTTCGTTTTCCGACAGCGCCCTTTTTTGAGGTTCGTCTTTGGAAACAGGCCCGGAGGGTGTTCCGGAAGCCTTTCCCCCTCCGGATTCAAGATTGAGGTATCCCTCCAGCCGGCGGATCCGCCTCTCCTGTTCCGCCAAGCCCTTTTCCAGGGCGTCCAGCCGCGTCTCTCCCTCCGGGCCCCCTTTTCCCCGGGGGTGTTTCTGAAACTCCATTTCCTCTATCTTCCCCCGAAGTGTTTGGACCTCTTCGGTAATCTGATCGAGGGATGCCTGCATTTGCGCGGTCTTGCTCCGGAGGCTTTCGGCCTGCCCCTCTTCGTTTTGCAGGGAAACCAATCGTTTCTTGAGTTGGGCGTTTTCACGTTCCAACATCGAGACGCGCTGATAAAGGGAAGTCACGCTTCGGTCGAGGCTGACAATATCACCCCGCGCCGCGCAACCGATGACAAAAAGAGAAAAGATTGCAAAAAGGGCGGTGGCTTTCATGACTCCGGCCGCTTCTTTTGCGAATGGGTTCGAAACCATCACAGGCGTTTTCCTTTTTAAGGGCCCTTCCCTCTATGAAGGGGTCGACAGCAGAAGGTCCGCTGTCGACCCCATTTCATTCTTTTTTAATCGCTCGGATTTCTTAAATCCTGCTCATTGACAGGCATCGGCCCTTTCCGGGCCGAAATACCAAGGCGACCCGAAGAAGGCCCTATTCAATGACAAAATGGGCTCTTCGGTTCTTGGCCCAGGCTTCTTCGTTGTGACCCGGGTCCACAGGGCGCTCTTCGCCGTAGCTGATGGCCGTCATCCGGGAAGCGGGGATTCCCAGGTCAATCAAAAACTGCATGGCGGATTTGGCCCGGCGATCCCCCAGGGCAAGGTTGTACTCATTGGTTCCCCGTTCGTCACAATGTCCCTCAATGACCACGGACAACTTGGGGTTGGCTTTGAGGTATTGTGCCTTTTTCTTCAAAATCTCCTGGGCCATGGGAAGAAGGGTGGCACTGTCGAATTCAAAATAGATATCCTCGTTTTCAAACCGGGCCCGTTCCTCGGCCAGTTTTTTTCGCATGGCCTCTTCTTCTTTCAGCCGTTGCTCTTCCAGGGCTCTTTGGCGTGCCAATTCTTCCTCCCGCGCCTTCTCGGCGGCAGCCTTGTCCGCCTCTGAAATGCCGGGTTCGGAGACCACTTTCTTCTTGGCGCAGGAAACGGTGAACAACAACCCTGGAGCAACCAGGAACAAAGCCACAATGATCCACATTCTTTTCATCATTTTTCCCTCCTTTTTTTCAAAAACGCTTTGAAAAAACCTACTCTCCTTTGTTTCTGGGTGACCACGCAGGGTTCGTTTGATCACCTGAAAGGGTCAGCAACCGCCGTTGATCCGTTCCAAGGGCCGTCATGACATAAATGCGTGACGGCCCTTCCCGGGTGGAACTGAAAGCGATCAAATTGCCGTCGGGAGACCATGTCGGGGATTCATTATCCCCTGAACGGTGGGTCAACTGCACAGGCGCCTTCCCCTCGACATCCACCACAAAGATATTCGTCACGCCTTTTTCCAGCGAAGTATACGCAATCCGATCTCCGGTGGGGGACCAGGCAGGTTGGGTGTTGTGACGGCCATAATAAGTCAATCGCCGCACCTGTCGTGAATCCACGTCCATGATATACACCTGCGGGGTCCCGGAGCGCTTTGAGACGAAGGCGATCTTCTTCCCGTCCGGAGACCATGAAGGGGACACATCGATTCCCCGGCTGCGGGTCAACCTTTTAATCGTTTTTCCCGTTGCCGTCAACAAATAAATTTCCTGATCCCCTGTCCAGGAAAACGTCGCCGCAAGTTCGGCCTTGAACGGCCGCCAAGCCGGGGTGATATTGAGCCCTTTATGGGCCACCTTAAACTTCCGCTTGTCCTTCAGGTTCCAAATGAAAAGATCGGGCTTTCCGTTCACATAGGACGTGTAAGCCATCCAAAGCCCGTCCGTAGACCATGCCGGCGAGAGGGTAATGGCCTTGGTCCGGGTCAGTTGCCGGATATTACCGCCGTCGAAGTCACAGACATAGATTTCCTTGTTCCCGGTGCCGCTGGACACAAAAGCGATGCGGCTGGTGAAGATACCGTGTTTCCCGGTGAGGCTGTAAATGATTTCATCGCAGAACCGGCGGATGATCTCCTTTAGGTCCGCCTTTGCACCCCGGTATCGCTTCCCCACCAGGAGGCGCCCTTTGAAGGTATCATAGAGGCGAAGTTCCACGGACAGGGCTTCCCCCGAAATGTCAAGGCCTCCGGTAACGAGGAGCTCCGCCCCGACAGCGGTCCAATTGTTAAATCGAATACGGGGGGTTACAATGCCCATGCGTTGGGGGTCTTCCAGGAATGCATCCCGGTCCAGGATCTTGAAAAATCCCGTAAAATCCAATGTGCGGGCAAGCTGATCCGCGCCCTCTTGAGCGATCTTCAGATGCGCTTCCTCACCCGATTGCACCTTGAAAACCGGAACGGCAATGGGCATCTTCTTCAAAAAGGGATTGTTGATATCGATATATTCAAGGGCTCGAGCCTCGCCCGCAAAACCCACAAGGCCCCATCCCGTAACAAGCATCATCCAAACGGCCATCCACTTTTGCGCCATGCGCTTCATCGGCTTCCTTTCCCCGAATCCTTCTTTTTTTCAGTTCACTCCGGACGGCGTGAAGCGGAGTCCCACTCGAAAATAAGGGCGCCGATACCCCTTGGGCAGGGGAGGAAGGGGATTCGACTTCTTTACCGCTTTGTAAACCGATTCATCAAAGTATGCATTTCCGGATTTGCTTTCAAAGGAAATCTCCGCAATCTCCCCCCCTGTCAGGATCTTGATGACGAGCCGGGCTTCCAGGTCTTTTCGCCCGCCCACCATCTGCTCCGAAAACGCCCAGTTTTCCATGATGGAATACGCGATTTCCGTTTTATAGATTTCCATCTGATCC
>JALVQN010000037.1 GCA_027025555.1 Desulfobacterales bacterium | reverse complement strand
GCCGACGCCATCGATTATAAAATTTTCGGAAGCGAAATGCAGTTCGTGGAAGTGGAACTGGGTCCCGGCGAAAGTGCCGTGGCCGAGGCCGGGGCCATGATGTACAAGGACAGCGCGGTGGAGATGCATACGGTTTTCGGGGATGGATCCGCCGCATCAACAGGGGGCGGCGGATTCATGGACAAGCTCCTCGGGGCGGGAAAGCGGCTCCTCACCGGTGAAAGTCTCTTTATGACCGTCTTTACGCACACGGGCCGGGGCAAAGCCCACGTGGCTTTCGGCGCACCCTACCCGGGCAATATCATTCCTGTCCCCCTGTCCAGCGTCAACGGCTGTCTGATCTGCCAGAAAGACAGCTTCCTGTGTGCCGCCAAAGGCGTGAGCATCGGGATTCATTTTCAGAAAAAGATTCTCACCGGCCTGTTCGGCGGGGAGGGCTTTATCATGCAGCGACTGGAGGGGGACGGGATGGTCTTTGTCCATGCCGGCGGCACCGTGGTGGAGCGCTCCCTTACGACCGGTGACGTGTTGGACGTGGATACCGGCTGCATCGTGGCCCTGGAAAGGCGTGTAAACTTCGACATCCGTCAGGCCGGGAACATCAAGACCGCCCTGTTCGGCGGGGAAGGGCTCTTTTTTGCGACCCTCCACGGCCCGGGCAAGGTGTGGCTCCAGTCCCTGCCTTTTTCCCGGTTGGCCGGTCGCATGCTCCAGGCAGCACCCCGGCGCGGGGGCAGCCGGGGGGAAGGCTCCCTCCTGGGCTCCCTGGGGGATCTCCTTGACGGGGACAACAGGTTTTAAACCCGCTGCGGCCGGCGGGAACGCCGCCGGCCGCGCTTCACTCCCGGGCGCCTGTTTCAACGGCAGGGGTTGCCGTTAAACCGCGACGCCGTATTCCTGACGGATGAACTCCAGGTTTTTCAGGGCGTTTTCGTATTTTTCCTTGCCGTAGGTATAGTAATCGAAGGGGATTTTGGAGATATTCTGCTGGATCAGGCTCCATAAAAACCAGTAGATGTCCGGAAAGGGCTTGAACAGATCGATCAAAAAGAGGGTCCTTTCATAATCCGCCCCCTGGCAATAGGTTTCGACGATCTGCTTTTCCGCTTTCCGGGGAACCAGGATTTCCTGGAACATGTCCGCGAGGTCGTAGTACTTGGGCGCCATGCCCGCATACTCCCAATCGATGATGTACATGTCGGATTCGTACTTTTCCCGGGCCTCTTCATTGATGAGGATAAAGTTGTCCGCCAGCAGATCGTTGTGGCATGGGGTGTATTCGGACTCGGGAATATTGATGATACTGGAAAGCTTGATGAGCCGGTCAATGGTGCCGGCAATGTCGAACTCGGGGTAGGCCGCATCCAGGCGCTTGAGGATGCCGGACATCTTCATGACCTCAACCAGGGGATTGAACACCTTCTTCAGCTTCACCCGGCTGTTGTGAATTTTCCGGATGGGCTCCACGATTTTGGGATACAGGGCGGCATCCAAGAAATGCGGGTTCGACAAGACGGTGGAATCGCCGATGAACTCGACAATGGTGACGCCGAGCTCGGGCATGAACTTGATGAGCTTGGAGCATACACCGAGCTTGGACATCGCTTCAATGGTGTGGGCCTCATATTCTCGATTGATGAAAAGATCGGTTTTGTCCCCATAGATCCGGACCGTATAATCACCTTTTTCGGATTGCACGCGATATAACTTGTTGGTGATCCCGCCGCTCAACTGGGTAATACGGACGTCCAACCCCTCCCACTCCGGCAAAAGTTCATAACAGGTTTGCAATGTAAAATCCTGGTCCAACAAAGATGCTGCAGTACACATGATGTTCTCCCTTTTCCGGTCTCCCGTGCTGCCGTGAGTTCCCGCTGCCTATGCCAAGAAAGACCCGGCCCACAATCCCACGGCATCCGCCTTTCCGATGTTTTTCGGGCCAGGGAAAATATACCCGGGTTTCATGGGGAGTCAATTCCTTTTTGTCAAGATCAAAACCTGAAGATCGAAACGGCACACCCGCCTTTCATAAAAAAACTTGACAAGGGTCAACGCGTCAGTGTAGGCAGGACGTCGAGGAAGTGCCCGCCACAAGCCCCGGCAAGGGCCCGTTGAGCGGCACCCCAGGAGGGGGGGTTAAAAGGTGCCCGTGGAATATTGCAGGAAACATACTGTTCACTCAACTGGTTCCGAATGATTTCTTTTTGGCCCCTCTTGTATATACATCTATATCATCCCGTCGTTCCAGAAGGATCCCTTAAAACAATCAGCGAAAGGAGGTTGGGCAAACAATAAGGCACTTTGTTAAACGCGGATGCAAACACCGAAAAAAGGAGGCATGTTCAATGAAAAGACGCGATTTCATCAAAAAAGCGGGAATCGGAACGGCCGCGGTGGCCGCCACAGCAGTCAATGCGCCTTATGTCATCGCAAAAAAGAAAACCACCATCAAGTGGCGGATGCAGACCTATGCCGGGCCTGCATTGGCCGCCCACGTGATCAAACCCTCCATCGATGCCTTCAACAAGGCGGCAAACGGCGAGATGGTCATCGAGCTGTACAACGCAGACCAGCTGGTGCCCCATGGAGAACTCTTCAGGGCCGTGCAGAGGGGAACCATCGATGCCTGTCAAAGCGATGACGATTCCATTGCAGCCCCGGTGGATGTGGCGGTCTTTGCCGCATACTTTCCGTTTGCATCGAGATACTCCCTGGATGTGCCCGCGCTGTTTCACTGGTACGGCCTGGATAAAATCTGGGAAGAAGCCTACGCGGAAGTGGACGGCGTCACCTGGCTGAGTGCCGGTGCATGGGATCCGTGCAACTTCGCCACGTCCAAACCCATCCGCCATGTGAGCGATCTCAAAGGGCTGCGAATGTACATGTTCCCCACAGGAGGGCGCTTCATGCGGCAATTCGGCGTGGTGCCCATGTCCCTTCCCTATGAGGACGTCCAGATGGCCATTCAAACCGGAGAGCTGGACGGTGTCGCCTGGTCGGGGATCACGGAAGACTATACGGTGGGATGGGCGGATGTCACCAAATACTATCTGACCAATCCCATCTCCGGGGCCTGGGCCGGCTCCTACTTTGTCCATACCGCCTCCTGGGAAGCCCTCCCGGAACACCTGAAGACCCTCTTCAAACTCTCCATCGACAGCTCCCATTACTACCGTCTCCATTGGTACTGGTGGGGAGAAGCCCACTACCGGACCAAAGGCGGCAAGCTGAAGCTGACCTCCATCCCCAAGGAAGAATGGAAGCAGGTGGAAGACGCGGCGCTGAAATTCTGGGATGAGATCGCCGCCAAGAGCCCGAGAAACGCCAAGGTGGTGAAAATCCTCAAGGAATATGCAAAGACCATGAAGGAAGCCGGTCCTCCATACCGGTATTGATGCGTTTCCACCCTTTCGTGTGACACCGCTTCCCCCTTCCCGGGCCGGGTCCGAACCGGCCCGGGAAGGGTATTGTCACATGGAAAGGCCTTGGAATGACCGTGGGGAGGCCTTTTTTGACACCTTGAAAGAGAATTAAAACCCCGCACCATCCCATAAAGGGTCAACCATGCCGAAAGCCATCAAAAAGTTTGTTGAATCCGTCGAGGCCATAAACAAAGCGGTGGGCAAATTCTCCCAGTACGGGGTCTTTGCCATGATGGGCCTCTTGCTCTTTGAGTCCCTTTCCAGGACGCTCTTTAACCGTCCCCATATCTGGGTCGTGGAAACGGCGCAATTTCTCATGGCCGCCTATTATCTTTTAGGGGGCGGCTATTCCATGATTTTAAAGAGTCACGTGCGCATGGACCTGCTCTACGGCCGCTGGTCCAGGAAGCGCCAGGCCCTGGCCGACGTGCTCACCGGCCCTTTTTTACTCTTTTATCTGATCTTTTTGCTCATCGGCGCCATCTCCAGCATCGATTATGCCTTGAAATACGGGCAAAAAAACTATACCCCCTGGGCGCCGCCGTTGGCTCCCATTAAAATCATCATGGCCATCGGCATTTTGCTGATGCTGCTTCAGGCCGTCGCCACCTTCTTCAAGGACATCGAAAAAGTCAGGGACAAGGAATCTTCATGAGTTACGAACTGATTGCCATACTGATTTTCACCTCCATGATGCTCATGTTGCTCACCGGGCAACGGGTCTTTGCCGCCATTGGGGGCGTGGCCACGCTGTTTGCCCTCATGTTGTGGGGGAAAGGCTCTTTCGAGATGCCGTTCAACGCCAGCTTCGTCCTTCTCAACTGGTATCCCCTTCTCACGCTCCCTTTGTTCATCTACATGGGCTATATGTTCTCCGAGTCGGGGATCGCCGATGATCTCTACCGCATGTTCCACGTGTGGATGGGGCCGGTCAACGGCGGTTTGGCCGTGGGCACCATCGGGTTGATGGTGGCCATCTCGGCCATGAACGGTTTGAGCGTGGCCGGCATGGCCATCGGCGCCAGCATCGCCTTGCCGGAAATGCTGAAGCGGAAATATGACAAGGTCATGATCACCGGCGTCATCCAGGCCGGCAGTTCCCTGGGGATCATGGTCCCGCCCAGCGTCGTCCTGGTGCTTTACGGCATGATCGCCCGGCAACCGGTGGGGCATCTTTGGATGGCGGGCATCCTGCCCGGTTTCCTTCTGGCCGGCCTGTTTGTCCTTTACATTCTCATCCGCTGCATGCTTCAGCCGAAACTGGGCCCGGCGCTCAGCCAGGAAGAGCGTGAGAAAATCACGTGGGGAGAACGGTTCCGCCTCTTGAGGGCGGGCATCGTACCGCTTTTGATCATCTTTTCCATGACAGGGCTGTTTTTGATGGGCATCACCAGCCTGGTGGAGTGCTCGGCGGCGGGCGCCGCGGCAACGACCCTTGCGGCACTGTTCAACCGCCGGCTGACCCGTCAGGTCATGGAAGACACGCTGCGCAACACCCTGAGCGTCAGCTGTATGTTCATGTGGGTGATTCTGGCCGCCCTTTGTTTCGGCGCCGTCTTCGACGGGCTGGGAGCGGTGCACGCCATCGAGTCTTTGTTCATCAAGAAATGGCACCTCAGCCCCTGGGGCGTGCTCGTCATGATGCAGATCACCTATATCCTGATGGGCATGTTTCTGGACGACACGGCCATGCTCATCATCGTGGCACCCCTTTATGTGCCGCTCGTCATCAAGCTGGGATTCAACCCCATCTGGTACGGCGTTCTCTACACCATCACCTGCCAGATCGCCTACATGACGCCCCCTTTCGGGTACAACCTTTTTTTGATGAAAGCCATGGCGCCTCCGGAGGTGACGCTGGCCGACATCTATCGCTCCATCGTGCCCTTTGTGTTGGTGATGATGGTGGGATTGGCCATCGTCATCATATTTCCTCAGATCGCCCTCTGGCTGCCGGAGCTTTACTTCGGGAAATAGAACCGGAATAAGGATACCCTGATGAAACTTCAGGAGATTCAAATCAAGAAAATCTTGTACGCCACCGACCTTTCGGAAAACGCGGTTCATGCCTTTTCCTATGCGGTGAGCCTGGCCGACACCTATGGCGCGGGCATCACCATCCTTTACGTGATGGCCAAATTCCCCGCAGAACAATTCGTTTTGAACATGATCCACAGCGACCGATGGAAAGAGATCAAAAAGCGGCACTATTCCGAGGTCAAAGACGAGCTGATCACCAAAAAAAGAGAGCATTTGGCCATGAAGGAAGTCCTCCAAGCCTTTTCCGAAGCAGTGCAGGCGGGTGCGCCGAACCACAGGTTTGTCACCGACGAAATCCTCATCAAAACCGGCCCTCCTGCCGAAACCATCGTGGACACCGCGAAAAAGCGCCGGTCTGATCTCATTGTCATGGGCACCCGCGGCCACAGCGCCCTTGCCGATGTGCTCATCGGCAGCACTGCCGGATGGGTCGTCCGCCACTCGCCCATCCCCGTGTTGGTGGTGCGCTTGCCGGAATAACCCCCCATGGATGCGCCTTCTTTTAAAGGCGGCCTCTTGGGGGACACAGTTCATGGATGACAAGATTCACCATCATTTGGGATTTTGACGGGACCCTCCTCCCGTCAGATCCCTTCGACAGCGAACAAACGCTGCTGCTGGATCTCCTGAACGACCCCCGGGAACAGGTCCCTTTGATCAAGCGCATCGTGGCACGGGCCATTGTCTTTTTGGACCGGCGGAAATGGATGGGGCCGGCGTTTAAACGCCACTACGCCTGGGTCCTTTCGGGGACCCCCATGGATCGGCTCGATCCCGTCTCGGAAAGGCTGGCATCGAAAATTCCCGAGACCGACCGCCATGCCCTCCGGCAACTGCATGGCGCGGGACATGCCATGGGCATCATCAGCTGCGGCACCTTTGACCTGATTGCACGCACCATGGATCATGCCCGCTTGACGCCCTGTTTCGAGGAGATCGTGGCCAATCGCCTCCTTTTTACCAACGGCCGGATCACAGGCATCGAAAAACGTATCCTGCATCCCGCGGACAAGCTCAAACCCCTCCGGGCCCGGGCCGCGGACGCCGCCCGGGTGATCGGGGTGGGGGACGGATACACGGACCTTCCCCTCCTTGACTGGGTGGGGTTTCCGGTCCTGATGAATCGCGCCCGGAAGAAAGGAAAACCGCCTCTAGACCGCCCTTATCCTGAAATTGCATCGGTTTCAGAGCTTTTTCAATGGATCGATATCTTCGCCGCCAAAAAAGGGGCAAGGGTCCCATGAAACAGAAAAACCTGATCATCTTCGACATGGACGGCGTGCTCATCGACGTTTCAATGTCTTACAGGGATACGGTGCGCCGCACCGCCCGCCTCTTTTTCAAGGGCGCCCGGGGAGGGGAGGCCCTCCCGGATCCCCTCTTTTCCCTGGAGGACCTGGCCCGGGTGAAACAAAGCGGGGGGTTGAACAACGATTGGGACCTCACCGCGGTGATCCTGAGCCTTTTGTGTGCCTTGGTGGAAGGGCTTGGAACGCCGACGCCGCCGCTTTCCTGGCAAGCCTTTCGCGCTTGCGTGTCCCGATGCCGTGTCATTGAACTGGGCCGCTTTTTAAAAGGCAACGCTTTGCCGGTAAGCCGGCTTTTGGAAAGGTGCGGAAGAAGGCTGCACCCCTTTGTATCGGCGTGTTACACCGGCGAGGTGGGGTCCGGCAATATCATCAAACAGATTTTCCAGGAAATCTACCTGGGACCGGCGCTCTTTAAGGCCGCCTATGGGATTTCACCCGAAGTTTCCAGGGAAAAAGGCCGCATCGAAAAGGAGACCCTCCTCATGGATCCCGCCATTTTACGGCATCTCTTCCCCGGCCATATCCTGGCCATTGCCACGGGCCGGCCCAGAATCGAAGCCGAATATCCCCTGGATCGCTTTGGCATCGGTCACTTCTTCTCGGCAATCCTCACCCTGGACGATTGCCTGAAAGAAGAAAAAAAGCGCTTTGAAAAGAAAAAGGAACGGATTTCTTTGAGCAAACCCCATCCCTATATGCTGGACGCCCTCCAGGCCGCCTTCCAGGACCGGGTGTCCGGATACTATTATATCGGGGACATGCCAGACGATATGCTGGCGGCCAAAAGGGCGGCCGCGCCTTTTTGGGGCATCGGCTTTCTGAAGGCCGCCGCCGACAAAGACCGGCTGCGGGCGGAGTTGCTCCACGCCGGGGCCAAAACGGTTTTGGACGATTTTGAATCCCTGCCCGCCCTCATCGAGGCCGGCCCTTTCTGAAGGCGCCCTTCCCCGTTTCCATGACAATCGAAGCACCTTGGGACCGAAGCGACAAGCCGCCAGGCCGCTCCGCTTCAGGACAGAATTTTCTCGCGCTTGGGGTCATAAAGGACGCGGCGGGGTTCTCTTCTGGCCGGGTAGAGGCTCTTAAAAGATTCGATTTCATATCCATCGGTGACACGGGCCATTTCAGCAGGCAGGTATCCGTAGCAGATGTTCTTGCCGAGGGTATGTCCATATCCCGAGCTGGTGGTCACCCCCACCACCTCGCCCTTGTTCAAGATGGCGGCGCTGCCCTGAAGCATCACCGGCGCACCGGCATCGATGGTGAAGGTCCAAAGGGTCCACCGGGGACCCTCCGCCCGGATCCTGGAAAGCGCCTCTTTACCGATGAAATCGTCCTTTTCCAGGGCCACGCAAAAACCCAGGCCGGCATCGTAGGGGGTATATTCCGGGGTCAATTCCGTCCCCCAGTCCGGATACCCCTTTTCCAGGTGCAAAGACGCGATGGCGCGATACCCGGCGTTGGCAAGCCCCAGGTCCTGACCGCTCTCCCAGAGGCTCTCGTAGACATGGCAGGCGAACTCGGCGGGAATATAAAGCTCGTAACCCAGCTCTCCCACGTAGGTCACCCGAAAGGCCGTCACCGGGGCATATTCCACCGTCATCTTTTTCAAGGTCCCAAATGGAAAAGCCGCATTGCCGATGTCCTCCCGGACGTGCCGTTGCAAGAGCGTCCGGGATTTCGGACCGATGACGTTGAGGACCGCATAGCCGGAAGTCACCTCCCTGAAATCCACGGATCCGTCGGAAGGCATATGGTTTTGGATCCACCAGGCGGCACGCCGTCCGAACGCGGTGCCCACCACCAGGAAAAAAGCGTCCTCGGCCATGCGTCCCACCGTCAGGTCACATTCAATGGTGCCCCGCGCGTTGCACATCTGGGTATAGATGACCTTTCCCACGGGGCGGTCGATCTGATTGGTGCAGATTCGATTCAAGAAGGCCAGGGCCCCGTGTCCCGTGATTTCAAACTTGCAAAAGGAAGACTGGTCGATGAGCACCACATTTTCCCGGGCATTGTGGTGTTCCGCCCCCACATGCTCAAACCAGTTGGGGATCTCGAACGTATACTCATCCTTGGGGGGAACCCCCTTGGGAGCAAACCAGTTGGGCCGCTCCCAGCCGTATTTGGCCCCGTATACGGCGCCCTTTTCCTTGAGCAGGAAGTAGAGGGGGCTCCGCCGCACCCCCCGGGCCGAATCGTGTTCTTCATGGGGCCAATGGATGGTGTAGTGTTTCCCGTAAATCTCTTGGGTGCGCGCCACATTGTAGGTGCGGCTTTGGTGATGGGGGCCGAAGCGACGGATATCCAGGGGCCAGATATCCATGCTCGGCTCGCCTTCCAGGATCCACTCGGCCATCATGCGGCCGGCGCCCCCTCCCGCGGCGATGCCGAAGGCATTGAACCCCACGGCCACAAAGACGTTGTCCAGTTCCGGGGCCGGCCCCATGATGGCATCGCCGTCCGGGGTAAATCCCTCGGGACCGTTGATGAGTTTTCGGATCCCCACCTTCTCGAGGCAGGGGGTCCGCCGGGTGGCGGGTTCGGCCAACTGGAGAAAATGGTCAAAATCCGAATTCAACAAATTGGAGCTGAATTCATTGGGAACCCCGTCCACAGACCAGGGAATCCCGTTGCGCTCGTAGCCGCCCATGACCAGTCCGCCCACCTCTTCCTTGTAGTAGATCAAATTGTCCTTGTCCCGGATGGTGGGCAAATTGGGGGGGAGTCCTTCGATGGGGTCGGTGACGGCAAACTGGTGTTGGAAAGGCACCACCGGTGTATTGACTCCCAGCAACCTCCCCACCTGATAGCCCCACATCCCCGTACAATTGACGACGATTTCACACTGGATATTCCCCTTATCCGTCTTGACCGCGGTCACCCGCTTCTTATCGAATTCAAATCCGGTCACCAAGGTGTGCCGGTAGATGACCGCGCCCCGGTTGCGGGCCCCCTTGGCCAATGCATGGGTAATCCCGGAGGGATCGGCCTGGCCGTCCGTGGGCATGAAGGCCGCGCCGATGATGCCTTCCAGCGAGAGGATGGGGCAAAGGTCGTAGGCCTCCTTGGGCGTGATGAGATGCATTTCCAGGCCGAAGCTCCGGGCCGTGGTGGCGCCTTTTTTCAGCTCGTACAGGCGCGCTTTGGTACCGGCAAGGTGGAGGCAACCACTCTCTTTCCACCCGGTGGCCTGCCCGGTTTCTTCTTCCAGGCTTTTATAGAGGCTGACACTGTATTGGAGCATGCGGGTGATGTTGCGCTCCGAGCGCAGCTGGCCCACCAGTCCGGCCGCATGCCAGGTGGACCCGCTGGTCAACTCGTCTTTCTCGACGACAACCACATCTTTCAATCCCAGTTTGGTCAGGTGGTAAGCCGTGCTGCACCCCACGATCCCACCGCCGATAATGACGACCCGCGCACTTTCTTTCATGCGATTCTCC
This sequence comes from Desulfobacterales bacterium, assembly GCA_027025555.1. Lineage (GTDB taxonomy): Bacteria > Desulfobacterota > Desulfobacteria > Desulfobacterales > UBA2156. The sequence continues at coordinate 8,127 of JALVQN010000037.1, read as the reverse complement.
TTGTCTGTAAAAGCTTAGGCGATGACGACTTGAACCCCCAGGGCATCCAGTTCCTTTTGGAAATCTTCCGGGATGTTCCGATTTGTGATCAATATATCGATCTGCTTCAAGGGCACGATGGCATTCTGGGCCACCAAGCCGAACTTGGTGTGATTGGCCATGACGATGACCTTTCCCTGGGTATATTTAATCATCGTGCGTTGAATCACGGCGATTTCAAAATTGGGCGTCGTCATGCCGGCCCGGAGGCTGAGGCCGTCTGCGCCCAAAAAGACCTTCGTGGCGTTGACCTGACGAATCATCTCCATGGTCAACGGTCCGGCCAGGGCATTGGTGGCCGGGTTATAGGTGCCTCCCAAAAAGACGATCTCAGCGGCGACGCCGTTGGCTTCGGCGGCGATGCCGAGGTTGTTTGTGAAAAAGGTACAGGGAAAGCCGGGTTCCAGGTAGCGGATGACAAGGGCTGCCGTGGTGCCCTCTCCCAGAAAAACCGTGTCATGGGGTTCGATCATGCCGGCGGCATGGCGGGCGATCTGTTGTTTTTCCTTCAGGTTTTCTTTGATACTGCATTTATAATGAAATTTTCCCGCCACCCGCTCCTGCCTGAAGACCGCCCCGCCGTGGGTCCGTTCCACCATGCCATTGCGTTCCAGGGCATCGAGATCACGACGGATCGTCATCTCCGAGACATTCAACACTTCACTGAGACGGGTGCTGCGCACCGTGAATTCTTTCCGCAAAATTTCGAGGATACGCTGCTGGCGTTCCGCCGGCAGCAAGGGGCTTGCGCCTTTCAATGGAGTCTCTCCCTGCACGACCCTTCAAATTTCAGGGGGTTTTCACGCGTTCACCCGTTTTGGCGAAACAGTTCATAGGCCTTTTCAAAACGGGCAAGATTTTTCTCCGTGTAACCGATGTAATCGAAATCCAGTGTGGAGTGGATCTCCGAGACGATGCTCCACAGCGTTTCCCGCAACAACGAGACACATTTCATGGCGTCGAAACGGAAGCGGCGCGCCTCGGTCACCGGCGCCTGATAGTAGGCTTCCAGCAGCCGCTCCTCCTGTTCCGCCGTGAAGGCGTTGTTGGAGGCCAGATTGGCCAGATCAAAAAGGGCGGCGTTGTATCCTGCATAATCCCAGTCCAAAAGCCACAGCCGTTTTCCGTCATCCATGAAATTGGCGGCGAGCAAATCATTATGGCCAAATACCAGCTTCACGTCGCCGACTGCTTCCTCGAGGGCTTCGTTGATCTCCGAAAACCGGGGAAGGATATCGATGCGCCGGGACCGGCCTTTTTTTGCGATGCGGATGTAGTTTCGACACACATGAAAGGGCCAGAAAGCCAGTGCAGGGCCTTCGAAATGTTTTGGAAGCTCCCTGTGGCACGTTTGGATCAGGTGAAGAATCCGCTTGAGATTCTTTTCGTTGCGAACCGCCTCCTCGGTAAGGGACTGTCCTTCAATAAAGCGCATGACGAAGACGCCCTCGGCGCTGTGGACGATTTCGGGCGAAATCCCCGCGGCATGGGCGGCTCGGGCCGCAGCGATTTCGTTGAACCGCATCACGCCGTGGACCGGAATATCTTCGCCGACCCGGGCCACGAAACGCCGCCCCCGATCTTCAACGGTGAAATTCGTATTGGTAATTCCGCCTCCCAAGGGACGGATCTTTACATCGGAGGACCAGAAATCCAGCTGTGCCACCCGGTCACGGGCAGTGGTATCCATCCTGTCTCCTTTATCTTCGCGCCCTTGACGGCTGCGCAGCACAGCGCTTATCCACAGCTCGTGAAGGGCGTCAAAAAAAGGGGTTTCCTTTTTTCAATCCTCGAGGGGAAGTGCTTTCAGCCGCCCAGATAGGCTTTTTTCACGTCATCGTTTTCACGCAGCTTTCGGGCCGGACCGGAAAGAACAATGTTGCCGGTTTCGATGACATAGGCATGCTGGGCAAGGGCCAAGGCCAGCCGGGCGTTCTGTTCGACGAGAATGACCGTCTCTCCTTCCCTGTGAATGTCCCGAATGATGGCGGCAATTTCCCCGCACATGATGGGCGACAGACCCAGGGAGGGTTCATCCAAAAGGAGGAGTTTGGGTGCAGACATGAGGGCCCGCCCCATGGCAAGCATCTGTTGCTCTCCCCCGCTCAGGGTGCCGGCCATCTGCTTGGTCCTCTCTTTAAGGCGCGGAAAATGCTTGAAGACCACGTTCTCCAAGTCCTTTTGGATCTCGTTTTTGTCTTTCCTCAAGAAGGCCCCCATCAAGAGATTTTCCAAAACCGTCATCTGGGGAAAGACCCGCCTTCCCTCGGGAACCATGGCCAGCCCCAGGGCGTTGATGCGGTGGGGCGCCAGTCTGTCGATTCTCTTTCCACCGAAGCGGATTTCCCCTTTTGAGGGATGCTTCAGCCCGCTGATGGCGCGGAGGGTGGTGGTTTTCCCGGCGCCGTTCGATCCGATCAGGGTAACGATATCCCCCTCCTGGACACTCATGGAGATGTTCCGGACAGCGGGCACTTTGAAATAGTGGACGGTAATATCTTTGACCTCGAGCAGCAACTTCTCACCTCATCAAGACTGGCCTACGGTCAGGATGTCTTCGGTCCCCAGGTAGGCCCGGATGACATCCTCGTTGTTCTGGATTTCTGCGGGGGGCCCTTCCACAAGCAAGGTTCCGAAATCAAGGACACTGATATATTCACAAAGCTCCATGACAGAGCGCATATCATGCTCCACAATAAGGATCGTAATGTCCTTTCCGTGCACTTTCCGGATGAGATCGATCATGTGACCCTTTTCAGTGGGCGTCATGCCGGTCAAGGGTTCATCCAGCAGCAATACTTTGGGTTCACAGGCCAAGGCAATGGCAACGCCCAGGGCCCTCTGGTAACCGTGGGGCAGGTTGACCGCCACTTCGTCCACCAGGTGCTTCAAGCCCATGAACTCGATGATTTCCAGCGCTTTCTCCGTGTTTTCTCTTTCTTTTTGCTTCAAATTCCCGGCAATCACCTGAAAGAGACTTTCCCTGACGTGAAGATGACGGGCCACGGTCACGTTTCTCAACACCGTGAACTCGTGGTAAAGGGCCGTGCGCTGGAAGGTCCGCACCAATCCCAGGGCGGCGATCTTGTTGGCGGGAAGGCCGTCAATGCGCCTTCCGGCATAAAAGATCTCTCCGGCGCTGGGCCGGTACATGCCGCTGATCACATTGAAAAGGGTGGTCTTTCCTGCACCGTTGGGGCCGATGATGCCCCGGATTTCTCCTTCACGAACGGTCAGATGGACATCCTTCAACGCGGCCAGTCCACCGAAGTATTTGCTCAATCCCTTCACCTCAAGAATTGCCACAGGCCCAGTCTCTCCCATTTTATCAATCCAAAGCGCCAAAAGGGCATCCTGGCAGCCGGCGCAATCGCAGGCGCCCATGTTCTTGCCAGCGCATCATTTAAGTCTCCGCTGTCGGCAGACGGTTTCGTTTCTGCCATCGCGCAACGACTTTCAAGAGTACGCCTTCGATGCCTCCCGGCATGAAGATCAGCACCAGTGTCATGGACAGGCCGAAGAACAAGGGCCGTACCTGTATCAGGGGTCTGGAAAGCTCAAAAAGCGTATGCATCACGGAAACACCGATGATGGGACCCCAGAAGGTCTTGGTGCCGCCCACCACCACCCAGATCAAAAGGTACAGCATGGTCACGAGATTAAAGAGTTTCGGGTCCACGGCCCCCAGGCGATGCACCAGGAGGCCGCCTGCAATGCCGGCAAAGAAGCCGCCGATGGCACAGGCCATGAGCCGATGCCGGGGAATATGGATTCCTGTGGATGCGGCCAAGTCCGGGTCCATGGAAATGGCCTTGAAGGAATCCCCCAGGTGCGATTTCTCGATGCGGTAAAGAAAATAGAGCACCAACAGCATCACGCCCAGGCTGAAGAAGTAGTAGGGGACGCCCTCGCTGAAATCGATGCCCGCCACCACCGGGGGCCACGGGATGTCGATGATCCCAGTGGAACCGCCGAAGGGGTTCCGGAACTTGAGCCAGCTCAGCCGGATCAACTCCGCCAAACCGTATGTGGCGATATAAAAGCCCCACCCTTTGGTCCTGAGCAGGGGCGTGGTGATGGCCACCCCCACCAAAGCCGCCATGAGCCCGCCCAGGGGAATGGCGAAAAAGACCGGCACCCCGGCGCTCTTGGCGAGCATGCCGGAGGTGTAGGCACCCACGCCGTACAGCACCACATGGTACAATTGCCAGTCGTGAACCGTCACGATGAGCCGGTAGCTTTGAGCCAGGATGATGTAAATGAAATACATCATCACGACTTCGATGAGATACGCCCTGACAAAAAAGGGCAACACACACAACCCCAGAATCCCCCCGGCCAGGGGAACCAGGGCCCATCCCTTCAACCTTTTTCCGCTATGCAACGACACGGCCCATCAATCCCTGTGGTCTGATTGCCAAAACGAGCGCCATAACGGTGACCGAAACCATCACGGCGGTCACGCCATCGACCAATGTGGTCACAAAGGTCATGACAAAGCCAAAAATCAGGGCAGCCAGCGTGACCCCTTCGATACTTCCCATACCCCCCACCACCACGACAATGAGGGCAGGCAGGATGATGTGCCCACCCAGGGAAGGGGTCACGGCATAGATGGTGGACATCAATCCCCCCGCCAATCCGGCATAGGCGCCGGCAATGGCCAGGGCCAGCGCCGTCATCCGGTTGATGTTGATCCCCTGCAATGCCGCCGCCTCGGGGTCCTGGGCCACGGCGCGCAACGCGCGTCCCAGCCGGAACCGGCGCATGAAGACCATGAGCCCGCCGATGGATACAACGGCAAAGGGGATGACCAGAACCCGCTGGAAAGCCACGGCGGCGCCCATGAATCGGAAGGCGCGCATGTAAGGACTGGGGATGGGCCTCGACAGCCCCCATCCCCATATCTCCCCCACCAGCACCTCAAAGACGAACATGAGTCCGGCGGTGGCGATAAAACCGGACACCACATCCCCTTGCAGGGGCCGGAAGACGCCCCGCTCCACGATGAGCCCCAAGAGGGCGCCCACTGCCACCGCCGCGGCCACGGCCCACCAGAAGGGCCAGCCGGCCAGGGCATAGAGGGCATAGACGGTATAGGCACCGGCCATGAAAAAATGCCCATGGGCCAGATTGGCCATCTGCATGACGCCAAAGGCCAGGGTCAGGCCTACGGCGATTAAAGCCAGCATGCCGCTGGCGGCGATGGCGTTTGCTACGGTTTGAATAAAAAGCTGGCTGCTCATCGGTCCCTTCTTCCCCGTATCACCCAAATCATCGGTTGCCGATCAAAGGTGCCGTTTTCACCCGAACCGTTTAAAGGGGGCGGCTTCCCACCGCCCCCCTTTGCACGTTTTATTTTCGTTGGGTGTAGTACTGACCACGGTCTTTCACGGCTTTCATGACCACCGGCTTGATGGCCTTAAACCACGGCTCGAAATTGAGATGCGCCACGATCCGTTTGTCCTTGGCCTTGAGATCGAACATGTTCATGGGTACGGGTTGCTCGATCATGTTCTGGATGCCGAACATCTCTTTGCCGCTCATATGTCCCGGTCCCAAAATGGTGGGAAAGGAGGGCATCTTTCTCAGCGCCGCTAAAATGGCATCGTTTGAGGGCCACTTGCCCGGTGTGTCCTTTCCGGCGACCTGGGCGCCGATACACCACGGGATGAGCCATACCACATGATCCCAGTCGATGCCGGTCATGCGGCGATGCACATCTTCAGGGGCACCGGGACCATAGCGCGCATTCCACAGGCGCGTAAAGGAGGCCTGCCACGAATACGCCCCCCACCAGGGATCATCCATGAGCGGAAAACTGTCGATGGCGTGGCGGGCGGCGGGATATTCCGGAGGAATCTTGGTCAGGTTGGTTTCCCAGTCTGCATAGTTTTGGACCACCACCCCCTTGTATCCCTGAAGATACAGCTGCTCCCACAACAGGGTCTGGTATTCGGGCCAGGCTTCACAGAGGCTGATCACGTCGGGTTTGGTGGCCATCATGGCGGTGACGATGGGCGCAAAGTCCGTGGTGTCCACGGAAAAGAACTTCTCGTAGACGATGTCAAAGCCCATGGCGATGGCCGCGCCGATTTCCCAGGCCCCCACCTGCCGGGACATGATGTCATCCTGGGTGGTCAGCGCATACTTCAGGGGCCGCCCCAGCTCCTTTTCACTGGGAAGCACCATCTTGGCCATCAGGGCGTTGAACATGTTGCACTGGGGGGTGACATCCCCGCCCGCCACAACATAGGGCCTTTTGGGGTTCATATCGGTGGGAACCAGAGACGCGTAAATCACCTTGTGTTTGGTGAGAAACGGGGCGGTGGCATTGGCCGGATCGCCGCCGATGGCGCTGATGAATTTCACGTCGTGTTCCAGCACCAATTGCCGGGCCCCCTGGAGGGCCTTGGAGGCATTGGCCTCGTCGTCAAAGGTATACATTTTCAGCGGGTAGCGCTTCCCGCCCACAAGGAGCCCGCCCGTTTTGTTCACGGTATCAATCCAGATCTGATTTCCGGTCAGCCCGGGGAGCCCCCATCCGGCATCCGGTCCCGACAGGGCCGCCAAAAACCCCACATTGATGGTCTCCCCCTGGGGGTATTCTTTCCCGATTTGTTGATCCGGGAGATGGCTCAACAACACCCTTTCGTCTTGGGTGAGTGCGGCAGCCCCGGATATCGCTTTTGCCGGAAAAGCGATGAGCAAAACGGCGATCAGGAAAATCGGCACACCCAATACCTGGAGTCTTTTCCTTTTCATTTGTTTCCCCTTTCTTTTCAAATTGTAAGGACAACAGGGCACGGGCCTTCTTTCAAAGACGGCCCACGCTGTGAAAGAACCCCGACAACGCATCGGGACAGACTTTCAGAAGGGAGGAGGTTCCCGGAGGGTTTCTTTGTTTCAAGCGTTTTCATCCGTAACACGCTTTTTTCCATGATTGGAGGCAATGCTTGGAAAGGGCGCGAGCAATAAGTTTGTAATTGTTTATTAAAATTCAAATGTGTTGTCAAGTGTTAATTTTATAAAATAAAACGATCATCCTTTATTTTTTAAAGGCGTGCAAAATGCCATGCATTTTAAAGGGTGCGGGCACATTAAAACCTCATGATGTTTCTTTTTATATTTAAAATCAATCGATTATGTTTCTTTTAAAAAACGAGGCCTTCGGTCACCGTGTCAGCAATTATGAATCATTAAATAAACATCTTTCATTTTCGTTCAGAAACGCACATGCCGGGACAGGCCCTTCCTGTCCCTTTTAACCGTCGACTGTGGGCTGGAGCGAAAGGAAAAAGGCGTGCGTGTCAGACTTCGGCCGTCAACCCGGCCGGCCGGGCACCGGTCTTTTGGGAGACGATTTTCAAGAGTCCGAGCATCACCAGGACAATGGCAATGATGCAGGTGCACATGGCGTTGGCACTGGCCGTCCACCCGTCGTTGTCGAGCATGATGATTTCGATGGCCGCCAGATGGACCGTGGCGGAAACCAGGAAGATCACGGCGCTGATGGTGGTCATGGCCCTCATGAAAAAATAGAGAAAATTTTGAAAAAAGGCCACCCGGGAAAGGGGAAAGATGATCCGAAAAAAGGTCCGCAGGGTGTCCCCGCCGAGGCTGATGGACGCCTCCTCAATGGAGGGATCGATATTTCTCAAGTTGGAAATGCTGGAGAGGATGCCCAGGGTGAAATTGCAGATAATAATGTTGATGACAATGATCCAGGGCGTGCCATAAAAAAAGTAATAGGGTTTGTTGAAGGCCAGCACGTATCCCAGCCCCATGACCAGGCCGGGAATCGCCGCAGGCATGACGGAAAACAGATAAATCACCTGTTTGAAAAAGGGCTTCCGGGTCTCCATGACATAGGCGGCCACCAAGGTAATGAAAGCCCCCACGACGCCCACCACCAGGGAAACCCAGACACTGGTCCAGAGGGCCGAATAGCCGGCAATGGACGGAAAGTCATAATGCTGCAGGGTCAAAGACCAGTCATAGGGCCAGACCTTGACGAACGACCCCATCACAACGGTGATGAAAATCACGATGATCGAAAGCGCGACGAGGCTGCAAAAGGCCGTAAAG
>JALVQN010000036.1 GCA_027025555.1 Desulfobacterales bacterium | reverse complement strand
CTTTGGAAGTGTTGAAACACCGCACGGCGGTGACACTTATCCAAGAACTGCAGGATGGCCGGCAGGTTCTGGTGACCGGCAACCCCGTCAAGGATGCGGAAGGCAACATCCGCCTGATTGTGGCAAATGCCCGTGACATTTCCGAATTAAATCGTCTGCAGGCGGAGCTTGAACAGAGCCGGCAACTCAACTATCAATACAGCACTGAAATCAGCCACCTGCATCGTTACCATGATCTGCACGCCAAGGTCATTTTTCGAAGCCCGTCCATGAAACGCATTTTCGATACCGCCATGCGCGTGGCCCGTGTGGACTCCAGCGTGCTTATCTCCGGCGAGTCCGGCGTCGGCAAGGGGCTCTTTGCCGAACTGATTCACAAAGCCTCAAACCGCGCCAAGGCCTCGCTGATCCACATCAATTGTGGCGCCATACCGGAAACGCTGATCGAGGCGGAGCTTTTCGGATACGAAAAAGGTGCCTTTACCGGGGCCCGTGCAGACGGCAAGCCCGGCTATTTTGAGATGGCCGACGGCGGCACCCTGCTGCTCGATGAAATCGGAGAGCTTCCCCTCAGTGTTCAGGTTAAGCTGCTGCAGGTCCTCGAGCAAAACCGCGTCATGCGCATCGGCGCCACCAAGGCCCGCAGCATCGACACGCGCGTTATCGCCGCCACAAATCGTGATCTGGACCAGATGATTCGCAGGGGAACCTTCCGGGAGGATCTTTTTTTTCGACTGGGCGTGGTTCCCATCAAAATACCGCCCCTTCGCGAACGAAGAGAAGATATCCCCCCCCTCGTCCATTATTTCCTCAAGCGCTTCAATGAAAAATGTCAAACCGGCAAAGTGCTGACCCCTGCTGCACTGGATGTCCTGCTGCACTACCCTTTCCCCGGAAATGTCCGTGAACTGGCCAACCTGGTTGAACAGCTGGTTGTGCTGACGCCTCATGATCTAGTGGGCCCGTCTGACCTGCCCACTGCAGTACGCCTCCCCGAAGTGGATACCTGTGTCCTGGAGCGGCGCAACGAATGGGATCTGCCAAAAATCGTCCGGGATGTCGAAAAGCGCATCATTCTGCGGGCGCTGGAACAGTGCGGCAGCCAGCGTAAGGCGGCCCGCCTGCTGAACATCGATCACTCGACCCTTTCACGCAAGATCCACCGCTACGGCATACGAGATGTTGTAATAACGCACCATGTTGAATAATTTCACCAACATTGTTGACTTCACCTTTCATCCTGTTTTTACAAGAAATTAAATCCTCCTGAAACACGAAAGCGGTGCATAATCACACCACCCCCGACATAACCCGCCACGAACGCGGGCGGAAAGGGACGCGTCCTCTCCGACTCGCGTCGCTCCCAAAAAGATACAATCCCTTGAATTAGATCGACTTTCCAAATCGGGACGGCGTTTTCTCGCAGGTTGTGCCGATGGTGGACCACATGGCACAGGATTTGCAAGACAGTGAAACAATAGACGCCTGCCGGCATTACGAAATTCAGATGCCTCTGGCGCCCACGCGGTAAAAACGCGGTCCGTTATGAACCAACAACCTTCTTTCGACACACTTGCGGAAGCTCTCATACCCGATAAAACCCAGGCCATGATTCTCCTCGAGGAACAGGCCGAAGACCAGGGGTGGATATTGCTGGAAAACCTTCGTTTACTTGTCGGCGGGCAAGCGACATTCAAGAAGATGAACGACACCCCTCCCCTCATCTTCCTGGTCTGCCTGCCGGCGGAACGACTCTACGAGGCCGTCATAAGACTCACGGAACAGGGGGTGACACGGCTCAAGGCGGTGGGACCGGTTGCCCGGGAGGCACCGGACGGGAAACGAATTTAACCTGCCGTCTCAATCAAACGCTAACGAAAGACTGCCCATGGAGCAACAGTTTATCGTCAATGTGGTCAGAACGGCTCCGGGAAGGCCTGTTGTGCCCTTACACGGCAATTGACAATCGCTTTAAACAAAAAGGATCAGCTTATGGCGTCGGTCAGATACGAACAGGTGACCAAATCTTTTGGTGACGTCACTGTAATCACGGGGGTCGACCTAGACATCCGGGACGG
>JALVQN010000035.1:1861-2097 GCA_027025555.1 Desulfobacterales bacterium | reverse complement strand
ACATTACCTACTACAATGCGATCCGTCTGCATTCCACCCTGGGATACAGAAGCCCCATGGATTATGAAAAAGAACAGTTACTGAAAGTGGCTTAAAACTTTGTGTCCGTTTTTACTTGACCATTACACGATGCTGGTGTCCTTTTTTCTGTACGAGACATTCAAGCAGGACGTTTGCGCGTCGGTTCTCGAACCGGCCTGCTACGCAACCACCCTGCGCCGCAAGGTCATTGACAT
>JALVQN010000035.1:0-1851 GCA_027025555.1 Desulfobacterales bacterium | reverse complement strand
GTTCAAAGACGGCGATCAAGACGCCAAAACCATCCATCGATGGCAAAGGAAAAGCATGCCGGCACTTTCTTTCGTCTGAATCGCTCAAATTAGGTTGATGAATCTTACATCTGCTTTCTTCTCGTCAGGAATAAATCCGATAACGCTGTCGGGAAAGCATGCATCAATGTCCAAGATAGCAGTATCGGCTATATTGGCAGCGATCGTAATGCATAGGGTCCCAGCTTTCCACAGTTTGCTTTGCGCCAGCCCAGCTTCACTGTATGTCTGTGTGAACTCCCTAATATAAAGGTTTGCGTGTTTTACATCCGCAGTCTGAATAAATGGGTAGGGCCCACCATACAAATGCGCAGCGTCACGCGGCCTATGACGGGAACGTCCCCGGCTTACGTAGCCTAACTCGTCAAGTCTTCGAAGAGGCCATTTACCCCCCTTCTTTTCTTGGGCCTCGCGGCATTTTCCGGCACTCTCTCCCAGACCTCTCACTCCGCTTTCCCCTCCCGAAGCGCCTGCTTCCCTTTCTCGGTCAATCGGTATTTCTGCAGCCGACTTTGGGGCTTTTCGGGGATGGTGTATTCAATCGATCCCCTCTCAAGTAACTCCTTGATGCTACGCTTAAATGCGCCTGTTTTGGTTTCAAGCCCGAGAACGTCCGCAAGTTCGGAAGCCGACAGGGGAGTATCAGAGAGCGCCGCCAGAATGGCCCCCGACTGGGCCCTTGACTGGGCCCTTGACTGGGCCCCCACTTGGACCCGGTCCTTCACCGCAATCTTCTCGGCCAGCGGAAAGACGAAGCGCACCCGCAGGCCCAGTTCGACAATGGAGGGCTCGGGAAAGCCACTTTCCTTGGTTTCGCGGAAGATTCGCGGCACGCCGCTTCCCCACTGCTCAATAAGTTTCAACTCTCGAAACACCCTGGCTATAACCGGGTTGCGGATCTTGGAGACACCCTGTTTCATGTCTTCGACCGTGATCCCCGGCGGCAGGATGCCCGGGTTTTCAACCTCGATTCGGTCGTCGAAGAAAGCCACGCGGACAGGGCCACCCCGCTGGGACCAGTCTGCATGCACCAAGGCATTGATCACTGCCTCACGCAAGGGTTCAAGCGGGATGCTCCAGACGTCCCGTCGCCGCACATCGGAGAAATCCGCCCCGCGCATGGCGTGTTTTTTCAGAAACAGCATGATGCTGTCCACGGATTGGGGAAGGGGCTCGTCAATCTCGATGTGGTCGAATATACGGGCCTTGTCAGTGCCGATAAAGCGGCCGCACTGGACCCAGCAGTCAGGGAAATGAAAGGTGCGGTTGCGGCCGAAAAGCAGCATGCCTCCCTTGGACGGCACAGTCTTCCCCTGGTCGCGCACAATCAATTTCAGTGTGAGCAACGCCTGCTCGTTCAGCTCACGTACTCCGGCAAATGCACGCCGGGCTGCGTCGAGGTCAAGGTCATCGATGGAAAGGTCCGGCATGGGCATCTCGTCAAACGAGATACCTTCGACAGAGCGCCGCAGTTCGGCTATGAGTTCCTTATCCGCTTGCCGGTTGGTGGAGCCCAGGCGGACGTACACCCCCTTCTCCGGTCCCTCGGACTTCAGCCAGTGCGGGCGCAGGCTGCTCAGGAACACCTCGACCAACAATAGCGTCTTGCCCTCGACGGTCGTTATTTCCACATTAGGCACCACGCGGGGCATGATGGCATCGGCAATCATGTTGCAAAGGCGCTCCTCCGCCTCCAACGGATCGGCAATGCCGACCGGCTTCCGGGTCTTGTTATCCACACCGATCAATAAAACCCCACCTGCGGTATTTGCGAAGGCGACAACAGTCTTAAGTATATTCCTGGGAGAGGAG
>JALVQN010000034.1:20816-48383 GCA_027025555.1 Desulfobacterales bacterium | reverse complement strand
TTCGTCAGGTGACGTATGTTCGGGGTTTTGAAAAGAGTCTTTTTATCCCTCATGGCGTTGTTGATCGCCGTGAGTCCGGTCTGGTCCCAGGAGGCGAAGCTGACCAATGTCATTGTGACCAACACGCGGGATGACTTGCTCCTTTATCTGCGGGTGGAGGGGGCCTTCCGGGAAGACATGAAAAGAGCGATCCTCAGCGGCGTGCCGACGACCTTCTCGTTTTTTATCCATCTGTACCAATATCGCAGCTTTTGGTTTGATAAAGAGATTGTGGAATTAAAGGTGACCCACACCATCCGATATAATCCCATCAAGAAAGAATTTATCGTCAGCCGGTCCTGGGAGAATACGCCGCCCGTGAAGACGCGGTCCTTTCTGGAAGCCCAGAAGCTGATGACGGAAATCGAGGCCTTGAAAGTGGTTGCGTTGAGTCGTCTTGAAAAGGGCCGCCAGTACCAGATCCAGGCCAAGGCCGAGTTGAGCAAACGCACGCTGCCTTTTTACCTGCATTACGTCCTGTTCTTCATCGCCCTGTGGGATTTTGAAACGGACTGGTATACGACGGATTTCATCTATTGACGGCCGATCAAAATGGATTGGAAACAACATCCATTGATTCTTTTCATACGGATCTTTTGGATGAAGGAAAGGGATAAGGCCGGCCCCATTCTTTCGAAATAGATGAATCGGTGTCTATGATGCCCTTAAAGCGCCTCGCAAAGCCCTTTGCCGGACTGCCGGAAAAAGAACGGCGGAAACGCAAGCGCGAGATTTTCCTCATCGGGATTATCCTCGCGGTTGTGTCGCTCCTCACCTACACCGAAACCAAGATCATCCGGTTCGGCTCGGCATTCCCCATCTCCAATACCACCCTCATGTTCATCCTGATCAATATCAATCTTCTCTTGCTCCTTTTGCTGATCTTTTTGGTGCTGAGAAATCTCGTCAAACTCCTTTACGACCGGAAGAAAAAGGTCATCGGCGCCAAACTGCGCACCCGACTGGTGCTTGCGTTCATCATGCTGACGCTGATGCCCACTCTGGTCTTGTTTGTCTTTTCGATCAATTTCATCACCACAAGCATCGAATTCTGGTTCAATGTCCCCGTGGAACAGGCGCTCGAAAAATCCCTTTCCGTGGGCCAGCAGTTTTACAGCTATGTGGAAGAAAACAATCGCCACTTTCTCCAGCGGGTGGCCTACCAGGTCTTAAAAAAGCGGCTCTTGCGTCCTAAAAAGAAGAATGTCCTGGCCAAGTATGTGCAGGTGGTCCAACGGGAGTTCAATATTCACGCCGTGGAGATCTACAGCGCCAATTCGACCCGGCTCGCTTATGCCCTTTCCCCCAAGCTGAAAACAATGTCCTTGAACGTCGTTTCCGCCGATAACCTTCAAAAGGACAGGGGCCCGGAAGGGGTCCGTTCCTTTGTGGAGGCGCTTCCACGCGGAGAACTGGTGAGAACCATCGGAAGCATCCCTTACGGCGAAAAGAATGAATCCCTGAAAGGATTCATCGTCTTGTCCGTTTTTTTCCCCCAGGAGCTTTCCGAAAACTTGGCCTCCATATCGCAGGGATTTGAGGAGTACCGGCAGCGAACCCTCTTGAAAAGACCCATCCAGGTAACCTATTACATCACCCTTTCCATCGTGGCCCTTCTCGTCATGTTCTGCGCCATTTGGTTCGGATTTTACCAGGCGAAATCCATTACCATCCCCATCATGGAACTCGCCGAGGGGACCCGCCGGGTGGCCGAAGGGGACCTCAATGTCCGCATCGGCCTTCCGGCCGATGATGAGATCGGTGTCCTCGTCGATTCCTTCAACAAGATGACCCAGGATTTAAAGGCCAGCCGGGAACAACTGGAACACTCCGCCAGCATGCTCAAAGAGCAGAATATTGAGATCGAAGAAAAAAGGCAGTACATGGAAATCGTGCTCAGGAATGTATCTGCCGGCGTGATCACACTGGATGCCAAGGGATATGTCACGACCATCAACAAGGCTGCGGAGAAGATGTTGAACCTCACGCCCGCCCAGATCCTGGGACGCAGTTACAAGGATCTCATTGAAGAGAAGTATCTGAACCTGGCCGACGAGATCATGGAAAGTCTCTTGTTCTCCAAAAAAAGCGCCATGGAGTTGCCTTTAAGGATGACGGTGGCGGGAAGGCCCCGGAGTTTTTTGATCCATATCAATGCGTTGAAGGACGACCAGGGCCAGCACATGGGGCTGGTGATGGTTTTCGATGATCTCACCGAGCTGGAAAAGGCCCAGCGCATGGCGGCATGGCGGGAGGTGGCCCGACGGATCGCCCATGAGGTGAAAAACCCCCTCACCCCCATTGCGCTTTCCGCCCAGCGGCTGAAACGGAAATTTTCTTCCCGGATTCAGGATCCGATCTTCGAGGAATGTACCCGGACCATCGCCGAACATGTGGATGTGATCCGGAATCTGGTCAACGAATTTTCGACTTTTGCACGGTTCCCCACAGCGAACCCGAAACCGTGTGAATTGATCCCGATCATTGAAGAGACGGTCTCCCTGTATAAAGGGGAGTACCGGAATATCGATTTTCAAATCAACGTCCATGATCCGATTCCCCCGATGAATCTGGACCGGCAACAGATCAAGCAGGCCTTCATCAATCTGGTGGAAAATGCCATCCATGCCATCAAGGGGGCCGGTTACATCCATATCGCCGTGGCCCACGATACCATCTTGAAACGGGTCCGGATTGAAGTGAGCGACAGCGGTGTGGGGATACCGGATGCGGACAAGACCCGGCTTTTCGAACCCAATTTTTCCACCAAAAAGACCGGCATGGGGCTGGGGCTCACCATCGTCAGCACCATCATCGACGATCACAACGGTTTGATCCGGGTGCAGGACAATCCCGGCGGCGGCGCAAAATTTATTATTGAACTGCCGGCCTAGTCTGTTTATCCTTAGGGCATCCATGCCGGAGCCATCATACAAAAAAAGCCATCACAGGAGGCCATGGCCCCATGTTTCCTTCTATTTTGATCGTCGATGATGAAGCTTCCATACTCCAGAGCCTCGGCGGACTCCTGGAAGATGAAGGCTTCGAAGTCTTTACCGCCACCAACGGTTACGAAGCCCTGAAAATCATCGACATGCAGTTTCCGGACCTGGTCCTATTGGATATCTGGATGCCGGGTATCGACGGCATCGAGACTTTAAAAGAGATCAAGAAAGACAACCCGAGCATTCAGGTCATCATCATCACCGGCCACGGCACCATCGAGACGGCGGTCAAGGCCACCAAACTGGGGGCCTTCGATTTTATCGAGAAACCGCTTTCCATCGATAAAATCATTGTGGCCATCAACAACGCCCTCAATTTCCGGAGGCTGGAGGAGGAAAACAAATACCTGCGGAAAAAGACCATTGAAAAGCATGCCATCCACGGGAACAGTGCGCCCGCGGTGAATTTGAGGAAGCAGATCGCCGCCGCAGGGCCCACGGACAAATGGATCCTCATCACCGGAGAAAACGGTACCGGGAAAGAACTGGTGGCGCGGTCCATTCATCATTTCAGCCCCCGCTCGGATCAGCCCCTCATCGATATCAATTGTGCGGCCATCCCTGACGATCTCATCGACAGCGAATTGTTCGGCCATGAAAAGGGTGCGGTCAATGGCGCTTTGGCGAAGAAGATCGGCAAGCTGGAGCTGGCCAACAACGGAACCCTTTTCCTGGATGAAATCGGCGATATGCCCTTGAAAACCCAGGCCAAAATGCTTCGGGTTCTCCAGGAGCAACAGTTCCAGAGAATCGGGAGCAGCCGGGTCCTCAGCGTGAATGTCCGGGTGATTGCAGCCAGCAACAAGGACCTGAGAAAGGAAAGCGAAAAGGGAAACTTCCGGGAAGAGCTGTATTACCGCCTCAATGTGATCCCCATCGAAGTCCCTCCCTTACGGGAACGCCGGGAGGATATCCCTCTGCTCATCGACATCTTTTTGGACGAATTCAGCAGGGAAAGCCGCAGTCCGCGGAAGCGGATCCACGGGGAGGCCCTTGAGCTGCTTTTGGCCTATTCGTGGCCGGGAAATGTTCGGGAGCTGAAAAATCTCATCGAACGGTTGTCCATCATGGTGGACAAAGAGGTCATTGAAGTTTCGGATATACCCCGGCCGTACAATCCCGGGCCCGGGCATCAGACCATGGCGGGGAAGGCCGATCTCTTTTCAATAGGCAACCTCCAAGAAGCCACCCGGGCCTTTGAACAGGAATTCATCCGCCGCAAATACTTCCAAAACCAGCAGGATATTTCAAAGACAGCCCGCTCCATCGGCATGGAGCGCCAGCATCTGAAGCGAGCCCTCAAAAGCCTGGGGCTTGGATGAAAGGTCCGTCCTCTTGAAGCCTGCAGGCTGAAATGGGCCTTGGGATGCCTCCATGGGACTGCACGTCTTTTCCGGAAGCCTCAAAGGAATCCCCTTATTTTCTTCCAAAGGCACCGCCATCCGGCCCACTTCCGGCAAGGTTCGGGAGGCCGTCTTCAACATCCTTTCCTCTAGAGTCCTTTCCGCTGGAGTGCTCGATCTTTTTGCCGGAAGCGGCGCCCTCGGCATTGAGGCCCTGAGTCGAGGGGCACAGCGTGCCGTTTTCATCGATGTGGCGCCCAATGCCGTTTCCATCATCCGGAAAAATCTGAAGCGGTGCAATCTGGAAGACCGCTCAGAGGTATTCCGGCGGGACATCTGCGTGAACCTGAATTGCCTGACAAGATACCCGGATTCCTTTGATCTGGTTTTCATGGATCCTCCTTATCACCAGGGCATGGTCCTTCCTGCATTGAAAAACCTCAAACAAAGTCCAGCACTCCGCACCGGCGCGCTTGTCGTGGTCGAGCACGGCGCAAAAGACCCGACGGAACAGGCGGGGTACCGTCTCGTGGATCGGCGGAAATACGGGAAAACCCTTGTTTCATTTTTGGAATATGTGCTATGAAACGCACTTGGCTGAAGAGCGCTTCCAGGGCTGGAAGCGAAGACGTTCACGGTTTGACATGCGGGTGACGTTCATGAAACGCATTGCCATATACCCCGGCTCTTTTGATCCGGTGACCCATGGACACCTGGACATCCTCGAACGGGGACTCAAGCTCTTCGACAAGATCATTGTGGCCATCTTGATCAATCCGGGGAAAAAGGCCCTTTTTACGGTTCAAGAGCGCATCGAAATGCTTGAGGCATGCCTTGAACCGTTTCCCAACGTGGAAATCGATACCTTTGACGGCCTGCTGGTGGACTATGCCGGCCAGAAAAAGGCCCATGCCGTCCTTCGGGGGATGCGCGCGGTCTCGGACTTTGAGTACGAATTTCAAATGGCCCTGATGAACCGGAAACTCAACCGGGAAATTCAGACGGTCTTTTTGATGACCGGCCTGCGATGGATTTTCACCAGTTCGTCCATCATCAAGGAGGCGGCGCAGTTCGGGGGGGATATCGAAGACATGGTGCCGCCGCTGGTCTGCAAGCGCTTGAAAGAGAAATTCAAAAAGACGCCCTGAGCCCGCAACCCAGGAAGCCGGCATGGATTTATGGCACCTGATCGTCTTTTGCAATGTGGTGGAGCAGAAGAGTTTTTCCAGGGCCGGGGATCGGGTGCATCTCTCCCAGCCCACCGTCAGCAGCCACATCCGGGAACTGGAGCGCCACTTCAACTGCAGGCTGATCGATCGCCTTTCCACAGAAGCCGTTCCCACCGAGGCCGGAAAGCTTCTCTATCGATATGCCGTGAGACTGGTTAGGTTAAAGGACGAAATGGAAACGGCCCTGGCCCAGTTCCAGGGCACGATGAAGGGATGTCTTTGGATCGGCGGCAGCACGATTCCCGGCACCTACATCTTGCCGCGGGTCATCGGGGCTTTTGCCGCCGCTTATCCCCAGGTGAAAATCTCCCTGCGCATCGGGGATACCATGAAGATCGTAAGGGATATCGTGGAAGGGGCCTTGGCCTTGGGCGTGGTGGGGGCAAAAATCAAGGACCGTCGGATCAAGCAGGAGATTCTCATGGAAGACGACATGGTGCTGGTGGTCTATCCGGAGCACCCATGGGCCGGTCGGGCCTCCATCGATCTGGCGGCGTTGTGTGCCGAACCCTTCATCCTGCGGGAAGAGGGCTCGGGGACCCGTGCTTCCATAGAAGAAAGCTTGGCCCCCAAAGGGATCCGCATCCAAGACTTCAACGGTGTGGCCGAAATGGGGAGCACCGAGGCGGTCCGCCAGGGGATCAAGAGCCGTATGGGCGTTTCCATATTATCGAGGATCGCCCTGGAAGACGATTTGGCCTCCGGAACCCTCAAAAGGGTGGCCGTGGAAGGATTGGATCTCAAACGGTATGTGTATTGGACTTGCCATCACCGCCGCACCCTTTCTCCCCTGGCCACGACCTTTTCTCACTTTTTAAAACGCACTCTAGCAGAGGTGGACAAGAATGTGCCCGTCCAATAAGAAGCCCCGAGCCTCCGTGGCCCTGACACAAAACGCCCGGGTGGTCCTTGAAAGGCGGTACTTAAAGAAAGATCGCGACGGAAAGGTCGTGGAAGCGCCCGAGGATATGTTCCGGCGGGTGGCCCGAACCATTGCCGAAGCCGATTTGAAGTTCGATCCAAAAGCCGATGTCACCAAGACCGCCCGGCGTTTCGAGACCCTTCTGATGCGTCTGTATTTTTTGCCCAATTCGCCCACCCTCATGAACGCCGGAAGACGCCTGGGACAACTGGCCGCCTGTTTCGTGCTTCCCATAGAGGATTCCATGGAAAGCATTTTCGAAACCCTAAAGCACACGGCCATCATCCATAAGACCGGAGGCGGGACAGGCTTTTCCTTTTCAAGGATTCGGCCCCGGCAAGACATGGTCCTTTCCACGGCCGGGATCTCCAGCGGCCCCATCTCCTTTATGACCGTCTTTGACGTGGCCACCGAGACCGTGAAACAGGGGGGAACCCGACGCGGCGCCAACATGGGCATATTAAGGGTGGATCACCCGGATGTGGAAGCTTTCATCACCGCGAAAAACGACCTTAAGAAACTCAACAACTTTAATCTTTCCGTGGCCTTGACCCGCAAATTCATGGAGGCCGTGGAAGAAGAGGCGCCCTTTGAACTGGTGAATCCCCGCACCGGGAAAACCGTCGCCTCGGTGCCCGCGAAAAAGATTTTTGATGCCATCGTCGATTCGGCCTGGAGAACCGGGGAGCCCGGGGTGATTTTCATCGACCGCATCAACGAAAAGAATCCCACCCCCCATCTCGGAGAAATCGAGGCCACCAACCCCTGTGGAGAACAACCGCTGTTGCCTTATGAATCCTGCACCCTGGGATCCATCAACTTGACGAAGATGGTGGTGCGGGGAAAGGTCCGATTCGACCGCCTGAAAAAGACGGTCCATGAGGCCGTGCATTTCCTCGACAATGTGGTGGAAGTCAACCGGTACCCTCTCTGCCAGATCGAAGAGATGAGCAAAGGGACCCGGAAGATCGGACTGGGGGTCATGGGATTCGCCGACATGCTGATTCTGCTGGGGATCCCTTATGACTCCGAGGAAGCCGAGACCCTGGCGGAAGACGTCATGCGCTTTATCCAGGCTGAGTCGCGAAAGGCCTCTGCAGCCCTGGCTAAGGAACGGGGCAATTTTTTGTACTATCCCGGCAGCCTCTTCGACAGGCCGGAGACGCCCTACATGCGGAATGCCACCACCACCACCATCGCGCCCACCGGGACCATCAGCATCATCGCAGGAGCCTCCAGCGGCATTGAACCCCTTTTCGCCGTGGCCCACAAGCGACACGTCCTGGAAGGAAAAACCCTTTATGAAATCCATCCCCTTTTCATCCGGATCGCCAAGAAACAGGGATTTTATTCGGATGCCCTGGTCCGGGAGATCGTCGCTTCAGGGTCCGTGCAACATCTGGACAAGATACCGGAACCGGTGAAAAGGCTCTTCAAAACCTCCCACGACATTTCGCCTGAATGGCATTTGCGGATCCAGGCGATCTTTCAGAAGTACACGGACAACGCCGTCTCCAAAACCGTCAATATTCCTCAAAGCGCCACCCGCAAAGAGGTGGATG
Source organism: Desulfobacterales bacterium (assembly GCA_027025555.1). Taxonomy (GTDB): domain Bacteria; phylum Desulfobacterota; class Desulfobacteria; order Desulfobacterales; family UBA2156. Next base: position 40,283 of record JALVQN010000034.1, on the reverse strand, counting down.
CCCTTTACCGGATGGCCTACCGGTTGGGCTGCAAGGGCGTCACCCTCTATCGCTACGGCAGCCGCGCGAAGCAGGTCTTGAGCATCGGGCCTGACAAAACGGAGTCGGCCCAAATCGCCCCCCGGCCCCGGCCCGAACGGACCCATGGCATCACCCAGCGCATCACCACGGGGTGCGGGAAACTCTACGTCACCATCAATTCCGATGAGGCGGGGATGTGCGAGGTCTTCGCCCAGATGGGAAAGACCGGCGGGTGCGCCTCCTCCCAGATCGAAGCCGCGGGAAGACTGATTTCCCTGGCATTGCGTTCCGGAGTCAAGGTGGAGGCCATTGCCAAGCAGCTCATCGGCATCCGATGTCCCTCCCCGGCATGGCAAAACAGCAAAATGGTCCTTTCATGCCCCGACGCCATCGCCCAGGTGCTCAAGGCCGTCACCCAAGCGGATTTGGAAGAGACCGATACCATGCTGGGGGTATGTCCGGACTGCGGCGGGGTCATGACACACCAGGAAGGGTGCCTGGTGTGTCATTCGTGCGGATTTTCCAAATGCTCCTAGGGGCGGCTTGGCTCCCTTTTCCTGCGGGCCGTGCAGTCGGATCAAAGTCCCCAAAACGGGTCCCCGGACGCCTTTGAAACCGCCCTGGGCCTGGCCCGGCCGGATTAAAAAACGAGCTTGATGAGGATGAAGCCTCCCACGAGGAGGACGGTAAAGGCCACGGCCAGGAGATTGAAGTAGCGGTCGATGAAGGTCTTGATTTTGGGTCCGAACAGATAAATGAGCCCGCCCACCAGGAAAAATCGGGCGGACCGGGAGACCAGGGAGGCCAGGAAGAAGACTCCGAAATGGATTCGGAACGCCCCGGCCGAGAGGGTGAAGACCTTGTACGGAATCGGGGTGAAGCCGGCGATGCCCACGGCCCACGCGTCATAGCGGCTGTAGAGGGCCCGGATATATTCCCATTTTTCGTTCAGACCGTAAAAGGCCACGATCCGTTCGCCCACGGTTGCCATGAACTGCCATCCAATGAGATATCCCAGGCATCCCCCCAGGACAGAGCCTGCCGAACAGATGAGCGCATAACGCACGGCCTTGGGCGGAGCGCCGATGGCCAGTGCGATGAGCAAAATATCGGGGGGGACAGGAAAAAAAGAGGACTCCGCGACGGCAAGGAAGAAAAGGGCCCAGGCCCCATAGGGGGTTTCAGCCCAATGAAGCACCCAATCATAGATTCTGCGAAGCATTCAACGCTCTTTCCACCCGAATTCACCCACGAGCTTGACAAAGCGGCAGCCTCCCAGATTCGTTGTTCGGACCCCCTTTTCGTCTTTGACCAGTTTGACCAGGTCCTGGGAGAACCGGTCGCCCACCGGGATCACCATGCGGCCCCCGAGTTTGAGCTGGTGTACAAGGACATTCGGAATTTCCGGAGCACCGGCGGTGACGATGATGGCATCAAAGGGGCTTTCCTCTTTCCAGCCGGCGGTGCCGTCCGAGTATCGGGTGACGATGTTGTGGTAGTGCAATTTGTCGAAGAGGCGGCGCGCCCGAAGGTACAGGGCATGGATCCTTTCGATGGTATATACACGGTAGGCGATTTCGGCGCATATGGCCGCCTGGTATCCGGATCCGGTGCCGATTTCAAGGACCCGGTCGTCTGGGTCCAGTTGCAGGGCCTGGGTCATCTCCGCCACGATGTACGGCTGGGAGATGGTCTGGTCATATCCGATGGGAAGGGGGAAATCGCCGTAGGCTTGATCCCTGAGGGCCTCACTCACAAAGAGGTGGCGGGGGACCTTCCGCATGGCCGCAAGGACCGCCGGATCCGAAACCCCTCGTGCCTCGATCTGCCGGGTGACCATTGCTTCGCGCAGGCGTTTGTACTTCAGCGGGTCTTTGTCCATCACCGAACTTGCTATCAGAACCCCTTTTGGGGGTCAAGATGATATGCCCCGTGGCCGGGGAAGAAGAGACGCCTTCGCTTTTGGCGCTGTTTCTGGCTGGCTCCCGGACATCCCCCTTGATTTTTCGCCCCCAAAAGGGATAATCGACATCATGGACAGATACTCAAAAGGGGGCGGGTGAAGGTGAAGGGGCCCCGGCACTTGCTGTGGTCCGTGGTCTTCGGCGCCTTTTTTATTGTTGTGGGGACCTCGGGCTATATACTCATCGAAGGCTGGAATTTTATGGACGCCCTCTTCATGACCATCACCACCCTTTCCACCGTGGGATACGGAGAGGTGCATCCGCTCACGCCTTCTGGACGGTTGTTTTCCATGGTGCTCATCCTGTTAGGGGTGGGATATTTTTTATATGTGGCCGGATCCGTGGTGCAGTTCATGGTGGAGGGGAAAATTCGCGATATCCTGGGGAGGAGACGCTTGGAAAAGAGAATCAGACGGCTTGCAAACCACTACATCATCTGTGGATACGGCAGGATCGGACGCATTTTGTGCAAAAACATCCGTCAAAGGTCCATGAACGTGGTGGTCATTGAAAAAGACAGGGATCTCGTCCCCATCATGGATGAGGATGGCGTCCTTTACATTGAAGGCGATGCCTCCGAGGAATCCAACCTCATCAAGGCCGGGATCAAATCGGCGAAGGGACTGGTGGCGGCGCTGAGTACCGATGCGGACAACGTCTTTCTGGTGCTCACGGCGCGGCAACTGAACCCCGACATTTTCATTTTAGCACGCGCCACGGAAGACGCTTCCAGGAACAAGCTCAAAGCCGCCGGAGCGGACATGGTGGAATCGCCTTACGACATCGGGGCGGTGACCATGGCACACCGCATCGTCCGGCCCACCGTCAGCGGCTTTTTGGATTTGGCCCTGGCTTACAAGGGCACGGACATCCAGATGGAGGAAATTCCCGTGAGCCCCGATTCGCACCTGGTGGGCGTCATGCTCAAGGACTCCGGGATCCGCCAGAAGTACGATCTCATCATCATCGCCGTGAAGAGTGCTTCCGGAGAGATGCGCTTCAATCCTTCCTTTGAAACCAGCCTTCAGGCCGGAGACACGGTGATCGCTCTGGGCGGAGAAAAGAACCTGAGGCTTTTGGGGGAGGCGTTGAACCCCTCACGCTGAGGCCGACGGGGTTATATCTTATAAATGATCCGGTTTTCCGTGATGATGATGTCCACAAAACGGTCGTGAGGTTCCATGGGCACCTGGGGAACCAACTGGGCTTCAAGCGCCAGCGCCACCTTCCGGGCGGTGATGGGCAGCTTGGGGATGAGCCGGTCGTAGTACCCTTCGCCGCTTCCGATGCGGCCTCCTTTTTCATCGAAGGCGACACCGGGGATAATGGCGATATCGATGAAATCGATGGGCACGACTTTGCACTTGGAAGGATCGGGTTCCGGGACCCCCCTGGGGCCGGCCTTGAATGCTATGCCGGGACCATCGACTTTCAACAGACGGACGCCTTTGTTGTCCGGATTGAACGCCGGCAGCACCACGACCTTATGAATGGGGTAACACCCCTTGATGATCTGTCCGGTGGGAACTTCCGGGCTCTTGTCCTTATACAGAAGAACGACCTTGGACTCGAGAAAGTTGGCAAATGAAAAGAGACGGTTTTCGATCTCGTGGACCTTGGCCTGTCGGTCCTTTTCAGGAAGTGTGCGGATGCGTTTTTGGATGTCCTCCCGGATCGATCGTTTTTTTTCAGTGATCTCATCCATCGATATACTCCCGGTCTTTTTGACAGTCGTGGCGGACGCCTTTCAGGGCGGCACAAGCCATGTAAAGGCTTGTTTCTACCGAATTTTTAGCATAATGTCAACTTCATTCGTTATTGACGGAAACGCCCGTGCGTGGTAGGGATTCGCCGTTTATCCGGAAAAGAACAGCACCCTGCCGAAACAACAGGACCCTCCGGGTGGGGTCGGCAAAGTTGCCTGTAGGTGGCGATGACGCCCTGGCTGCGGCATTCATATAAATTTAAAAAATAGGTATCTTTATGCTGGAAATCAAGTTTGTGAGGAAAAATTTGTCCGTGGTGAAGGAGGCCCTGGCCAAAAGGGGGTTGAATCTGGATTTGGATGCCTTCGTCACCCATGAAGAGCAGCGGCGGGACATTCTCGCGCAGATCGAGGCCCTGAGGCACCGGCGCAATACGGTCTCTGAAACTGTGGCAAAGATGAAGAGACGCGGGGAGGACCCATCGGCATTGATGGCGGAAATGCGGGGGGTTGCCGATCGGATCAAGGCCTTGGAAAAGAGTTTGTCGGAAAATGAAGCCCTCGTCCAGGAGATCCTTCTGGGCATTCCGAACATTCCCCATGAATCCGTTCCCCGGGGAAAAGACAGTGAGGACAACCCGGTCCGGAAGGAAGTGGGGGTGCCCCCGCAATTCTCCTTCGCCCCCAAAGCCCACTGGGAGCTGGGGGAGATCCTCGGAATTCTCGATTTCGAGCGGGCGGCCCGGATCACCGGGTCCCGGTTTCCCCTTTACTTCGGGGCCGGCGCCCGCCTTGAAAGGGCCCTGATCAACTTCATGCTCGACATCCATACCCGGGAAAACGGGTATCAGGAGGTCCTGCCCCCCTTCATTGTGAACCGGCGTTCCATGACCCATACCGGGCAGCTTCCCAAGTTCGAGGAGGATCTTTTTCAACTCAAAGGCTGGGATTACTTCCTGGTCCCCACGGCCGAGGTGCCGGTCACCAATATCCATCAGGAGGAAATCCTGGACCAGGCCGATCTCCCCATCCGCTATACGGCGTATACCCCCTGTTTCCGGAGCGAAGCCGGATCCTACGGGAAGGATACCCGGGGCCTGATCCGGCAGCACCAGTTCAACAAGGTGGAACTGGTCCAGTTCACCACGCCGGAGAGTTCTTACGAGGCCCTGGAAGGCCTGTTGCAGGATGCGGAAAAGATCCTCCAGCGCCTCGAGCTTCCCTACCGGGTGGTGACCCTGTGTACCGGGGACCTGGGCTTTTCGGCGGCCAAGACTTACGACATCGAGGTATGGATGCCGGCCCAGGGTGCCCACCGGGAGATCTCCTCTTGCAGCAACTTCGAAGACTTCCAGGCCCGCCGGGCCAAGATCCGCTTCAAGCGCAAAGGGAAAAAGGGAACGGCGCTGGTCCATACCCTCAATGGATCCGGGCTGGCCGTGGGAAGGACCGTGGCCGCCCTTCTCGAAAACTACCAGCAGGCCGACGGGTCCGTGGTCGTGCCCCGGGCCCTGCGGTCCTACATGGACGGCCTGGAGGTCATCCGGCCATGAAGCTTGACGCCTTTCCCGAGGATGTCCGGCCCCATCTCATTCCTGAGCCCGGCGGGCGGATGGCCTATCGATGTCTGGGATGTCACGGGGTCTTTTCCATCCAAACACTCCTTTATACCTGCCCGGACTGCGGGCACGTCCTGATGATCGAAGACCAGGATGTGGATCGTATTCGAAAGGTTCCGGGCGCCCTGTGGCGTCGAATCTTCGATTTCAGGAAGGCCCTGAAGCTTCCGGCCCTTTCCGGCATCTACCGTTATCATGAGTTCATCGGGCCCGTTCTTCCCTTGGAAGCCGTGGTATACCTGGGAGAAGGACACACCCCCGTCATCCGGGCCAACGCCCTTCTGGAAGCGGAGGTGGGCCTCCCCTTTTTCTTTAAGAACGACGGCCAAAACCCCAGCGCGTCTTTCAAGGACAGGGGGATGGCCAGCGCCTTGAGCTACATCCATTATCTGATCCAAAAGGGGTATGCCGATCAGGTGCTGGCCGTGTGTGCCTCCACCGGGGACACCTCCGCGTCCGCCGCCCTTTACGCCGCATACCTCAGGCCCCACGTCCGGTGCGCCGTCATCCTTCCCCATCAAAAGGTCACCCCCCAGCAACTTTCCCAGCCCCTTGGCAACGGGGCCGTGGTTTTCGAGATTCCGGGTGTTTTCGACGACTGCATGAAGATCGTGGAACGCCTCACGGAAAAGTACACCGTGGCCCTTTTGAACTCCAAAAACGCATGGCGCATTTTGGGGCAGGAATCCTATTCCTTTGAAATCGCCCAGGCCTTCGATTTCGACATGGAAGACAAGGTCGTGGTGCTTCCCATCGGAAATGCCGGAAACATCACGGCGGTGCTTTCCGGATTCTTGAAATTCTTCGAAGCCGGGATCCTCAAAGCGCTTCCCAAGGTCATCGGGGTTCAATCAGAGCATGCCAATCCCGTCTATAAGTACTATCTGGAACCGGATCCCGGGAAACGGCGTTTTGAACCTGTCACGGTGCGCCCCAGCGTGGCCCAGGCCGCCATGATCGGAAATCCGGTATCCATGCCCCGGGTCATCCGCCTGGTGGACCGGTTCAACGCGGCGGCCGGAAAGCAGGCCACCTTTTTCGTGGAGGTCACCGAGCAGGAGATCATGGACTGGCAGCTCCTGGCCAACCGGAACGGACACATCGCCTGCACCCACGGAGGCGAGTCCCTGGCCGGGTTGGTCCGGGCCCTTGAAAGGGGAATCGTAAAGCAAAAGGAGATCGCGGTCCTTGACTCCACGGCCCATGCCCTCAAGTTTTCCGGTTTCCAGGACCGCTACTTTTCCGGAAGCCTTGCCGAGGAATTTCATGTTCTAACCAGAAGCGACCTGGTCAACACGCCGATGCTGATCCGGCCCGAGGGCATCGCGCTCCCTGAAGAGGGCAAACCGCTTCAAGGCAAGGCCTTGGAGCTTTATGTGGAGCGGCTGTCGGATACCATTGCTAAGGCGTTGAACCTGAAAGGGACGTCTCCCCGGTGAAACGGGAGGAAGGCGCCCCCTTTTAAAGAGGAAGCGGTGGCGGCGGGCCCTTTTCCACAAAAGGCTCTTCCAGGCGGTGCGGGCCTTTATTAAAGCCATACCGAACCGGCCGGGCCTTTGGGGGCTTCCGATGGCCTCGGGTTGAATGGATCCTTGACCTTTGACCGTTTTTTGGTTTTAAAAAGGAAAAGGGAAAGGCAAGATCCGCCTGGATGCCGCGCATGCCAAGGTTCTGGCGTGATGCCGAAGGAAAGGCCCCCACGGCCCAAGGCAGGCCTTTGGGTTTGACAATACGGCGCCAGGCAACAAAAAGATTTTAAAAACGGTCAGATGGCGGGACAATGAAAATGAAAAGAGCAACGACAACACTGATGGTTTTGGCTTTTTGCCTTGGAATGACGGCTTGCGCGGGAAACCGGGAAGCCCGGATACGACAATCCGCTGCGACCCGAAACCTGGGCGAATCGTATATGATGCAGGGCAAGCACACGGCCGCCCTTGCCGAGTTCGTGAAGGCCGAAAAGCTCAACCCCCAAGACCCCTTTCTCCAGTATGACATGGGGCTCGTTTACATGGCCAAGGAGAAGCTCGACCTGGCGGAGAAGCATTTTAAAAAGGCCCTGGCCCTCAAACCCGATTACCCGGCGGCCAAGAACAGCCTGGGTGTGGTGCATTTGATCCGGAAAGAGTGGGACGCCGCCATCGCCGTTTTCAAGGAAACCCTTGAAGACGACCTCTACAGCACGCCCCAGATTCCCCTTTCCAATCTGGGGTATGCCTATTACCAAAAAAAGGAGTTCGTCAAGGCGGAAAAGTACTATAAAGAGGCCCTAAAAAAGGATCCCGAATACATCAACGCCTGGCGGGGGCTGGGCCTGACCTATATGGCGTTGGGGAAAACCCGAAAGGCGGTGAAGGCCTTTGAAAAAGCGGTCCACTATGCGCCCGATGCAGCGGAGTTGTACCTGGAGCTGGCCGACGCTTACAAAGCCCTGGGAGATTCCGAAAAGGCCCAAAAAGCCTATCACCGGGTCATGGCCCTGGATCCGGACGGCGAACACGGGGCCGCGGCCGAAAAAGCGGCGAAAGATTTGAGATGATCCGCACCCTCCGTTCAGGTGGCCGGATACCGCCTCTTTGTCTGCCTCTCTTCCTCCCTAGGGCTCGGTAACCGTCACCGACACCGTGGCCCTTTGACCCAGTGCCGATGCGGTGATGGGATAGACGCCGGGCTTAGTGCCTTCCTGGACCACCCAGCTCGCCGTGGCCACGCCACCGTTGTCGGTTTCGTCTGTGATGGAGAGTTCGCCGTTGGAGAACTCTCCCACCCTTGCTCTGAATGTCACGGGGATGCCGGCCATGGGCGGGCCGCCCTCGATGGCCACCGTGGCGGTGACGGTGCAGATGGTCTGTCCGTCGGCGGGCACCGAAGTACACGCCGTTATGGTCAGGGAAACACCTTCACCGCCGATGATCACGGTGACCCTGGCCGTGACCCCGTTGGACGTACACCGGATGTCGGCTGCACCGGGTTCCGTATCTTCCGGAGCGATCAGATAGGCAATGATGGTACCGCTGGTATCCCGGGTGACGTCCGTAAATACCGTGCTGCCGTTTTGGAATTCCCCCTTGTCGGTGGTAAAGGTGGCTTCTGTCCCGATGTTGACGGGATCCTCGTTGCCGTCGGTCAGGGTCGCCGTGATCTTGGAAGGCGTTGCCCCGTCCGCCGGAATCGTGGTGGGATCCGCTGTCAACTCAATCTTCGCCGTCTCCCCCGGAGGACCGTAGAGGGTGATTTCCACGTTCACGGACCGGGTGACGTTGTTGGAGGTGCACGTGACATTGGCGGTGCCCGGGGTCGTCCTCAACGGTGCGAAGAGATAGACCTTCACACTGCCTGTGCTATCGGTGGTCCCCACGGTGACATAGGAAAGGCCGTTGGTGAACAGGCCCCGGGAGGTGGTAAAATGCACGGAGGTTCCGATGGGCACGGGATGCCCGTCGTATCCCAGGATGGTGGCGGTAATCTCGGCCGTGGTGTTCCCGTCGGCCGGGATGCTGCTCTTGCTGGTGGTCAGGGTGATCTGGGAGGACATGGGGTCCGAGCCGCATCCGCTGACAAGGGGCAGCATCACGGCGGCCACAAAAGCCAAAAAGCACAAGCGAAGCGTGACAGGTTTCATGGTGTACACCTTCCTTATAAATTGGAAAAGTCGTGAACAGGCTGTTAAAAGCGCAAAATTAGCCTTTTCACAAAGGTGTTCAAATGCCATTTACGGCGATGCATTTCAAGGCATCGCGGTGCCCTGGGTCTGAAGCACACCCGATTCGAGACGGACGATCTTGGGTGTGATAAAGACGATCAACTCATCCCTTTCACTGCGATCGGTCCTTTCTTTAAAGAGCCAACCGAGGAAAGGAATCTTGGAAAGCCATGGAAAACCGGTTTCTCCCCGGGCTTCCCGGTTCTTGATGATCCCGCCGATGACGATGGTGTCCCCGTCATTGACCAGCAGTTGCGTCTGGGCCGCATGTGTGGATATTGCAGGGACCGCGCCGGTGGGGGTTGGCACCAAGCGGTCGATATCGTCTTTATTGATCTTTACATCCACAGAGATCCGGTTGTCGTTGGTGATCTGGGGGACCACTTTCAACTTCAGATTGATCTTCTTAAACTTTACGGTGGCCAGTCCGGCCTCGTCCCTTTCCAGATACGGATATTCGACCCCCTGGGAAATGAGGGCCTCTTTGTTGTTGGCGGTGGCCACTTTCGGGGCCGAAAGGATCTTGATGTTTCCCGTGGCCTCCTCGGCGCTTAAGGCAAAGTCCAAATCCAAGGGGCTTCCCAGGAACTTGGAGAAGGAGAAACCGAAATTGTTGGTGCCGGGGCCGGGGTAGTTGAACCCGAAATCATAATCGTACTGGCCCCCGAGGAATTTTTTGAAAATGGGCCCCCCTGAAAGGGACCAATTAATGCCGATGCTCCTTTCAAAGTCGATCCCGGCTTCCACGATCCGGGCCTCGATCATCACCTGGGGGGTCACTTTGTCGATCTGCCGGACAATCTCCTTGGCCCGCTCAATCCGGTCCCTGACATCGGTGATGATGATCTGGTTGGTGCGGGAGTTGACGCTGATTTTGCCACGCTTGGAGAGGATATCCTTGATCAGAGGCATGGCATCGGTTTTGGCACTGGCGTAATTGACCAGGATGTATTCCGTCATCAGGGGCCGCGTGTCCTCTTTTTCCGCCAGTTTTTTCCGCTCGGCGATGATGGTATCGAGCCGGGCGATGCGGATGATGTCCCCCTCTTCGATTTTGCCCAGGTTGTTCATCTTCAGCACCAGATCCATGACCTGGTCCCAGGGCACGGGTTTGTCAAAGGAGAGGGTCACCTTCCCGGTCACATTGTTGTCGATGGCGAAGTTTTTCCCGGAGACCTCCTTGAGGATGCGAAACACATTCTTGATGTCGGTTTCATAGAAATCCAGGGCGATCTTTTCACCGGTGTACCGCTTGGCTTCGGGGAGACCGGCCGCCTCTCTTTCCGCTTTCCTGGCGGCATCTTTCATGACCTGCTGCCACTCGGGCAGCTTTGCCGCCGCCAGGGGCTTGGGCGGGATCGTGGAGGCCTCAAAATGGATGCGGAGTTCATTTTTCGCTTCCTCCACCCGAAAGGGAACATCCTGCCGCAGCTCGAAGCTCAGGACGGACCGGTTTTTCATTTTAGGCGTCTGTACCGGGATGATCCGGTTGACGGCGCTGTTGAAGCGTGTGGTGATCAAAGGCTGTTTCCGGTAGTCGGGAAGATTGGTGTTTAAAAGCGTCAACACGAGCGTGTGGTTGGGGCCCTTTTTCAGGGTATGCTTGACCGGCCGCGTGGTCTCCACCACGACGGTCGATTTCCCATCCGCTTCACTTGAAAAGTCGATCCGCTTCACCCAGGCGGGTTCGCGGGTTTCGGTGGAAGTTTCAGCCGCCGAAGCGGCTTTTTTTTGCCCCGCCATGACGCTCTCTCCCACCTGGATTCGCAGCCCGCTTTCCACGGTTTCCGCCTTGTACGCGTTGACGAAGGGTTTTTCCACGTCCAGGACCACCCGCACCTTGTCGGGATGGCCGTAATAACGCACCCGTTTGATCCAGCGGCCTTTCACGGGGATCAATTTCTCCCGTTTAAACGGGCTTTTCACGGAAGGGATGTCGACTACGATACGGGGCGGATCCTCCACGGTAAAGGCGTTGTAGTCCCTGATGGGACCGTCTGCAGCCACATCCACCTGGACGCCGTTTTCGATGACGGTGGCGCTCACTTTTTCCAGGTGGGTGGGCCTGGGCATGGATGCAAATGCATCTTCGGTCTTGGACGCGGAGGCCTTACCGGAAGCTTCATTTGCCGCAGCCGGGCGTTGCTTCTTGTCCGGCTTGGGGAAAAGCACCTTCAGAGCATGATCTTTCCGGAGGACATCGTAAGGCACATCCTGCGTCAGAGCGATTTCGATGCGTAAGGGGCGGTCGGATTCCTGAGGGGGCGATATGGTCACCTTTTTTACCGGTTCGGTGTCGGCGGTGTAATCCGACCGGGAGGCCTTGGATTGGGTCTTCGGAAAATAGAAGACCACGCCCAGGGGGGAGGGCTGCTTCACCGAGGTGAATGTCAACAGGCCTTCTCCGAAAATGTTGACGGCCACCCCGTCCTCGTCTTCGGAGATGGTGATGTCGGTGATGGCGGGGTCCGTTTTGGAAGCGGATAAAGCCGGTTTCGATGCTGGGGCGTCTTTCACGGTACCGGCACATCCCCACAGTCCGGTCACAACCAGCATCACCAACGCACAGAATAAGGCCGGTGAAAGCCACAACGGGTGTTTGGAATTCATTGTTATTCTCCAGGCGGTTTCCGAAGCGTCATTGTCCTTTTCTTGACCGTGACCTTTCCCAACAGATCTTCGACTTCTTCCTCGACAATGATTCGGTCTTTGAGGATCTGCACGATCCGGCCCGAATTGATGCCGATGGGGGTTCCCACTTTAACCACGTATCCTTTTCCGGAAGCCTCCCTGACAAGGGCCCTGTTTCCAGTTTTTGCCAGGATCACACCGGTGAGCCTGAGTTGGCTGAGGTCCACTTTTTCCAAGGGGGTCAAAGGCCCTTTGCGCCGTTTCCGCTTCTTTTTTTTGCTTTTGGCAGCAGGCTGTTGCCGGAACAAGGGCTCAAAGGGATCAAGTTTGCCTTTAGGGTTGTAGAGTCGGCCCGATGGCACGCCTTTTTCTTTTGGCGCCAGCCCAAGAAGGGACAGGATATTTTTCGGCTTCACCGGGGGCGTCAATGCCCGGGTCTTGGGTGCGGAGGCCGTTTTTTCCCCCGCCGCCACAGGGGCTGGTTTTTTGATTTCAGGGCCTTTTTTCTTTTTGACGTTTTCAGGGGGGACGGTCTTTTTGGCCACTTTGTCCGATACGATTTTTTTAGCAACCACTTGTGGCTTTTGGGCCTCTTGCTTTTGCGGCTTGCACGCAAAGAAGATGCCTGCCAAAAAAAGCGCCCCCAGCACCACGGCCGCCCCGGGAAGGCGGCGACGGAAAGACGTGGCAGGGTCCCTGTCTTTTCTTGTTCCCATCATTTCTTTTTCTTCTTGGCGCCTTTTTTCGGCGGCGGCGCTTCCACGAAGCGATAGGTGACCGCCGTGCAGGAGGTCCTCAGCGGCAGGGGATAGCGCTGGGCGGTCATCTTAATGTCGCGGATATTGACGATTCTGGATAGCGCGGCCACCTTGTCAAAAAACATGGCGACGTTATGGTAATTGCCGTCCACCTGGATGGCTACGGGGATTTCCGCGTAAAACTCCTTTTGGACCTCTGCCTGGGGTTGAAAAAGCAAAAACTGCAGCCCGCTTGCTTGCCCTGATCGGGAGATGTGGGTGAGCAGAGAGGGAATCTCCTTTTTTTCCGGCAAGGCCTGGAGGGCCTGTCGGAACTTCCTTTCTGCGAGGGCCATTTTCCTTCTGTAGCCATGAATTTTTGCGGCTTTTTGTTTGGATCTGGACAGGTCTTTGTCGAGTTTCAATTGTTCCTTGGTCAGTTTGGTGATCTCCTTATACTTCGGCAGATAGGAAAAATAAGTGACGCCCCCCCCCACCAGGACGAAAAGCACCACAGGGATGAGGATTTTTTGGAGCTTGGTCCACTGCGAGACCGCCTCCAGGATCGGGTTGACAATCTTTTCCGTGAGATCAAGAGGTTTCATGGCTTCTTTTTCGTCTTTCCGGCAACGACCAGGGGAACCTTATTGCAGACGATGGAAAATTTTTTTAAGGCGATGTTTTTCCCGCCGATTTTTTTCTGCCGGATGCTCTTCAGACTCACGGCGGTAAACAGGTGGGTTCGCTCCAGGTTGAGCATGAAATCGGCAATGGTTTTGTTGTCGAGTGCAATGCCATCGATGGAAACCGTATCCTTTCCCGATGCCAGGCGTGTGAACCACATACGCTTGGGAACAACGGCGCGGGTCATGGCATCCAGCAGCAAAACGGCCTGATGGCGTTCGCCCTGAAGGTTCTGGATCACCTGCGTCTTTTTCTTCAGGATATCCAGTTTCTTGATGATGGAATCGATTTCCTTGTTGATTTTGGCGTATTTTGCCAATTCGGCCTTGGTTGCCGCGATTTTGGCATTCATCCGTTCGATTTTGCCGTTTAGAAAGGTTTGAAAGTAATACAGGGCGATGATAAAGAGGATAAAAGACAGAAAGAAGACGGAGACCTGGCGCCGAATGTTTTCCTTTTTGCGCCTTTCGCGATATGGCAGCAGGTTGATCCGGATCATTTGTCGTCCATTCTCCTGAGGGCCAGGCCAAAAGAAATGGCGGCTTGGGGCGCGATGCGCTTCAGCACGGCCTCGCCTCCCGCAAGCGCCTCAACGGACACGTTGGTGAAAGGGTTCAGGGTCTGTACCCGAATCTGTGTTTCTTCGGCGATCAGTTTTTGAAATGCCTTGATGTTGGCCCCGCCCCCACTGACCAAAATCTGCTGGATTTGATTTTCCGGAAAGGAAGAGTAGTAAAAATCGAGCGCCCGCCGTACCTCCCGGCCCCACTCTCCAGCGACTGAACCGATAATTTCCTCAACGTCTTCCGCAGATCGATTATCGGGGGCGTTGCCCAGTTTGAGTTCTTCGGATTCTTCGAAAGTGCAGTTGAAAGAGGACATGATCTGCACGTTGATCTGATCACATCCTACGGAGATGTCGCGGATGAACTCTGAGGTGCGATCTGCCAGGATGTTCAAAGAAGTTTTGTTGGCGCCGATATCGATGAGGGCCACGTTCGATCCTTCCTTGGAAGCATAGTTGGCCTCGTAACAGTTCTGGAGCGCAAAAGCATCCACATCGACAATGCATGGATTCAATCCGGCCAAATCGACGATATTGACATATTCGTCGATCAGGTCCTTTCGAGCCGCCACCAAAAGGACGCTCATCTGGCTGGGATTGTTTTCGCTTTCTCCAAGAATCTGAAAGTCGAGGTGGACATCATGGATATCGAAGGGGATGTACTGTTCCGCTTCAAAGGCGATGGTATCCTGGAGTTGTTCTTCCAACATGTTCTGGACATTGATCTTTTTGACGATGACCGAATACCCTCCGATGGAGGTGGCGACATTTTTGAGCTTAAATTTATTGTCCTTGAAAAGCTTCTGAATGGCCTCCACCACGGTTTCCGGATCCCGGATCGTCCCTTCTTCAATCGTGCCCGTTGGAAGCTGGATCATTCCGAAATTTTTTAATTTAAAGCCGTCTTTGGATTGGAGTACTTCGGCGGCTTTAATCGTCCTGGAGCCGATGTCCAGTCCAAGGAGCGGTTTTTGTCTGCTCAATATCATGCACCTGTCCTAGTCATCGAATATCTTATGTTTTTGGGAAAGATCAAGTCCCAGGGCAAGGATAATTTTTCGTTTCGTTTCCATACGACAGGGCAATCCTTTTTCAATCCTCGACAAGGTGACAGGGGAGATGTTGGCCATTCTTGCCAGTTCGGCTTTGCTGAGCAAAAGTGCTTCCCGATACTCTTTCAGCGCGTTTTTTCTCAATTTGAAGCCCCGCCGTTTTGGAAAATATTGAAAGGGAAAAGGGCGATTCGGGAACACATCCGAAGATATCCCAATCACCAAAAAAGACTAAAGTCAAGAAAAATTTTATATAATTAGCATAAATTTATTATTATTACGACATATTGTGCTTTGTTTGATTGAATTATACCATATCTTGAGAGGATGAGAAGCTCATTTTCCTTCAGTAAAATAAAATGAAGGGACCCGAGACGAAATTTTTCAGTGGCAGAAGCGCTCCAAAGGGCGGCGGCAAGGTCTGCCGGAAGCGGCCACCTTGACTTTGGCAAGGATACTGCCCTATAAATGGACCGGTTATCCCTGAAAAACCTTTGATGGAATCGATAATGGCCATGATGAATTTTTTCGAGTATGCGGGCCGGCCCTTTGTGGGGATCCTAGAAGAGTTCGGCCGGGTCATGCTCCTTTTCCTTTCCGCGGCTGTTTGGGCGTTTCGTCCGCCTTTCCGATTGCGCCAAGTGTTCAAGCAGATGGAGGCGGTGGGCGTGAATTCGCTTCCCGTGGTGTTGATCACCGCCGTTTCCTCGGGCATGGTCCTGGCGCTGCAATCCTATTACGGCTTCCGCATGTTCGGTGGAGAGAGTCTGGTGGGCGCCACGGTGGCCCTGTCCATGACGCGGGAGATCGGGCCGGTCTTCACGGCCCTCATGGTGACCGGAAGAGCCGGTTCCGCCATGGCCGCCGAGATCGGTACGATGCGCGTCAAGGAGCAGATCGATGCCCTTTACGCCATGTCTGTCAATCCCGTGCAGTTTCTTGTGATGCCGCGCGTGTTGGCCGGTATGGTGACGCTCCCTGTGTTGACCGTCGTGTCGGATTTCATCGGCATCGTGGGGGGGTACTTCGTGGGGGGTCAGCTGCTGGGGATCAACTCAGGTGTTTTCATGGCCCGGATCTATGAGATGCTGGACTTAAACGATATCTTCAACGGACTCATCAAGGCGGTCTGTTTCGGATTGATTCTTTCCGTGGTGAGCTGTTACAAAGGCTTCTACACCACCGGCGGCGCAGAAGGGGTGGGACGCGCAGCCACCCAGGCCGTCGTCATTTCCACTGTTTCCATATTTATCAGCGACTTCTTCCTGACAGCGGTAATGTTCTGATGATTCGCCTTGCCGGTGTCACCAAGAGCTTCGGAAGCCAACGCGTATTGAACGCCCTGGATTTGGAGATCCCATCGGAAGAGATCACCGTCATCTTGGGGCGAAGCGGGTCCGGGAAGAGTGTCATCCTCAAGCACATCATCGGCCTGATGACCCCCGATTCCGGGAAGATCTATATCAACGACAAGGACATCACCCGGCTCAATGAGCGGGAGCTCAATGAAGTGCGGAAGCAATTCGGCATGCTTTTCCAGGATGCGGCCTTATTCGATTCCATGACCGTGGGGGAGAATGTGGCGTTTCCCCTTGTGGAGCATACGCGGCTGCCGAAAAAGGAGATTCAGCGCATTGTGGAAGAGAAGCTTCGACAGGTGGGCCTTCCGGGAGTGGCCGAAAAGATGCCTTCCGAGCTTTCCGGGGGGATGCGCAAACGTGCGGGACTCGCCCGGGCCATCGCCCTGGATCCTAAAATCATCCTCTTTGATGAGCCCATCACGGGCTTGGATCCCATCATGAGTGACGCCATCGACGATCTCATCGTCAACACCCAGCGCCAGACCCGAGCCACCTGTGTGGTCATTTCCCACGATATCGCCTCCACATTTAAGATTGCCCACAACATCGCCATGCTGTATGAAGGACAGATCATCGAATTTGGAAGTCCGGAAGCCATCCGAAATTCCTCACATCCCTTTATAAGGCAGTTCATTAAGAGGGAGGCGCCCGGGTGGAACGCAGGCCCTTGAGCACCGGATGCCGGGTGCGGGAGAATCAACGGTTTACGCAAAATGACTAAACTGACGGTAGAAGCCAAGGTCGGGGTTTTCGTGGTTATGGGGATCGTTATCCTGGGTTACATGGCCATGAAGGTGGGAAAACTCAGCCTCATGCGGGAAAAGGGATACGACGTGGAGGTTTTTTTCGACTCTGTCTCAGGGCTGGCGCCTGACGTCCCGGTGGAAATTGCCGGCGTTGAAGTGGGACGGGTGCGCGACATCTCCCTCGTGGACGGAATGGCCCGGGTGGTGTTGCGAATCAAGCCCGGGGTCAAGATCAAAAAAGATGCCAAGGCTGTGATACGGACCCGCGGCATTTTAGGGGATAAATACATCACCCTTGGGAAAGGGTCTCCTTCAGCGCCGGATATCAAGCCCGGCCAACGGTTGTGGCGGACGGAGCCGGCCATGGATCTCGATGCCCTCATGGGGACCCTTCAGGATGTGGCCGCCGACATCAAGTCCCTCTCCAGTTCCCTCACCGGTGTCCTGGGCGGGGCGGAAGGCAAAGCCACCCTCAAAGCCATTTTCAACAATTTCAAGGAAATGGTCCAGACTTTAAACAATACGGTTCAAAAGAACCGGGACAATATCGATGTGATCGTTGCCAATCTGACCGATTTTTCAAAGACCTTAAAAGAGCTCGGGGGTGTCAATGTCAAGGATATCCAAAAGATCATTGAGAACCTAAGCCAGGCGTCGGATCGTCTTGGAACGGTCATGGAGGGGATGAATCGGATTGTCTCCCGGGTCAACGCGGGAAAAGGCAATATCGGACGGCTGCTGAATGAGGAGGAAGCCATCGACAATCTCAACGCGGCCCTGGCCTCCTTGCGGGAGATTTCCGAGAAGATTAATCAGGGCCAAGGCACCATCGGCAAGCTTGTCAATGAGGAGGAGACCGCCGAGAAAATCAACACGGCCCTCACCGGGATCAACGACTATCTTCAAAAACAGGAAACCTTCCGGACCTATGTCGATTACCGGGGGGAATACCTCTTTGAGCATGAATGGGCAAAATCCTATTTCACCCTCCGCATCCAACCCAAGGAGGACAAGTACTACTTGTTTCAGGTGGTGGACGATCCTGCCGGAAAGGAGAAGGTCACCCGGATTCGACGCGAAGTAGACGGCCAGATCGTGGAAGAGGAACGTGTTGAACTGGAAGATGAATTGAAGTTCTCCGCACAGATCGCCAAGCGATACTACAACCTGGGATTGCGCGGCGGGTTTTTTGAGTCCACAGGCGGGGTTGCCATCGATTATTACCTCTTGGACGATCGCCTCACCTTTTCCCTGGAAGCCTTTGACTTCGATTGGGAGGACAATCCCCACTTGAAATTCATCGCCAATTTCTCCCCCATCCATCACATCTATTTGACTGCCGGATATGATGATTTCATCAATGACGAAGGACAGGAGTCCTTTTTTCTGGGGGCCGGGATCCAATTTGCCGATGAGGACATCAAGACGCTCATTACCAATGTTCCCATTCCCACCCATTGATTCTCCAAGGGATGAAACCCGTCTCCCCAACCGCCGGGGGAGCAGCCCATCGGGATAGGGCCTGCCCTGTTTCTGGCCAAAGCGCCTTTCAGAAGCCCTGTCTTTCATGGGGCAGGAGGGTGAGTTTGGCAAACGATGTCTTGCACGGATGAAGATGGACAGCGAAGAACAGGAAAAAGTAAAACCTTTCCGGCTTGTCAAGTATTTCACCTTCACCAGCCTGATTTTCATTTTTATCGGGACCGTGGCGCTGTCTTTCGCCAACATTCAATGGGCCAGGCAGATGCAGCTCAAGAAGAGCGAGGCGTATGCCTTGCTCATCATCGACAATCTCAATCGTCAGATATTCACCCAATTCATCATCCCGGCAGCGTTAAAATTCGGCAAGATCCAGCTGCGGGACAAGGAGCAGTTCGAATGGTTGGACAACGTGGTGAGGAGCACCCTGCACAGCTTCAAAGTGGACATGGTCAATATTTACGACATGCACAACGTCATTTCTTACAGCTTCGACCGTCGGCTGGTGGGCAAAAGGAACATCGGCGGGGCGGCTTATGAAGCCGCCCGGAAAGGCAAGGTAACCTCCAAGTTGTCCCACCGGGGAAGCTTCCTCGAGATTTTGACCGGCTTTCCGAAGGAAAGCAAGCTCACCACGGTCTCCCCTCTAAGGGCCCAGATGCCCTTGTCCAAATTATCGGGACCTGTGGGGGGGGTGATTGAAATTGTGCAGGATCTTTCGGAAGATTATCATGCCATCTCCCGGTTTCAGGTCCGTGTCCTCACCACGTCGGCCGGCGTCATGGGGATTTTATTTTTGGTTTTGCGTTTTATTGTAAGAAGGGGGGAGCGGATCATCGAGGAACGGGCAAAAGAGCGGATCCGTCTCAAAGAGGAGCTCGCCCGGGCCGAGCATTTGTCGTCCCTGGGAGAAATGGTGGCCGCGGTGTCTCATGAAATCCGGAACCCGTTGGGGATCATTAAAAACTCCGCCGAGCTTTTGAAAAAAAAGCAATCCAACTCAAAGACCGTGGCGACGTTGCCCGATATCATCGTGGAAGAAGCCACGCGCCTCAACGCCATCATCTCCGACTTCTTGAATTTCGCCAGGCCCAAAGTCCCCAATTTGTCCTTGTGCCGGATGGAGACCGTGATTGAAAAGACGCTTCAGATGTTGTCTTTTCAGTTGGAAGAGCAGGGATGCCGGGTGGAAACCGAGTT
>JALVQN010000034.1:992-20806 GCA_027025555.1 Desulfobacterales bacterium | reverse complement strand
CCGAGTTCCAGGAAGGGCTCCCTGACATTTTGGCAGATGCGGACATGCTTCATCAGGTTTTTTTAAACCTGTTTATCAACGCCATCCACGCCATGCCCCGGGGCGGAACGATCTGGGTTACGGTTGCGGCAAAGGAAAAGCACTTACAGGTCGTCATAGAAGACGAAGGCGAGGGCATCCCCCCGGAATTCTTGTCCAGGGTGTGGTCTCCCTTTTTCACCACAAAGGAAAAGGGGACCGGACTGGGATTGGGTATCGTGAAAAGCGTTGTCGAATCCCACGAGGGAACCGTTCGGATTGAAAACAGGGCGGCCGGCGGGACCACCGTGATCCTGGTGTTGCCGGTAAGACCGGAGAATGCTGCATGGAAACCATCCTGATCGTCGATGATGAGAAGAATTACCCGCTGGTTCTGGGGGCCATCCTGGAAGAGGAGGGGTATGAAACCCTGGCCGCCAACAGCGGCCATGAGGCTTTGGAAATCCTGAAAAATGCGGATGTGGACCTGGTCCTGACGGACATGAAGATGCCCGGCATGGACGGCATCGAGCTGATGGAGCGGATCAAACGCCACGATCCCGACTTGCCGGTGATCATGATGACCGCCCACGGGACCGTGGAAAAGGCCGTGGAGGCCATGGAGAAGGGCGCCTTCAGCTACATCCTGAAGCCCTTTGAAAACGATCGGATGATTCTTTATGTGAAAAAGGCGTGCGCCCTTTATCGCGTCATCAAGGAAAACCGTCGCCTCAAGAGCGACATGGAACACCGCTTCGGTTTTGGGAACCTCATCGGGAAAAGCAAGGCCATGCGCCGGGTTTTCGAGATGATCGAGAAGGTTGCCCCCACCGGGGCAACGGTCCTCATTGAAGGCGAGAGCGGCACCGGAAAAGAGCTCGTGGCCAGGGCCATCCATTACCACAGCCCCCGCCGGGAGGAAGCGTTCGTCGCGGTGAACTGCGGCGCCCTGGCCGAAAGCCTCCTGGAAAGCGAGTTGTTCGGACACGAAAGGGGTGCTTTTACAGGGGCCGTGTCCATGAAAAAAGGAAGATTTGAACTGGCGGACAAGGGAACCCTTTTGCTCGATGAAATCGGAGAAATGCCAAAAAGTCTTCAGGTGAAACTTTTGCGGGTCCTCCAGGAGAAATCTTTCGAGCGGGTGGGGGGGACCCGATCCATTCCGGTCGATGTCCGCCTCATTGCGGCCACCAACAAGCGCTTGAAAGAAGAAGTGGCTTCCGGAAGGTTCCGGGAAGATCTCTTTTTTCGTCTCAATGTCATTCCCATCGGGATTCCCCCCTTGAGAGAGCGCCGGGAAGACATCCCTTTGCTTGTGGATCATTTCATCAAGAAGTTTGCCTCTGAGCGCCAGGCCGCCAAGCCCGTCACCAAGGTCGATCCGGAGGTGCTGCGCCTGTTCTATGCGTATCCCTGGCCGGGGAACGTGCGGGAGCTCGAGTACGTCATTGAGCGCGCCGTGATCCTGAGTCCGCTGGATACGATTCGTCCCGCCGATCTCCCCCCGGAGTTCAGGAGCGGAGCCACTCAGGCGGATTTCATGGATGCCATTCCAGAGGATGCCAAGCTGGAGGAGACTTTGGAGCTTGTGGAGCGGAAGCTGATCGAACGGGCCCTGCGGCGCTGCGGGAACGTTCAATCCAGCGCCGCCGAGCTTCTGGGTATCGGCAAGAGTGTCATGAGCAAAAAAGTCAAAAAACACGACTTGTCGGTGTAGCGAAGCCCTTTGGCCCGAAGTCGGGATGCCCTGTCCCTGCCGGGTAAAAGCTCACGGGGCGTGGACGACCATGGACAAATCCCCGGGGCATGGGGACCACAAGCCTTTCAGGAAAGGAGAAACCATGGCCCACACCGTCTTTTTCATCGATCTCAGGGCCACCTACAAAGAGAGCCTTGTCATGAAACTGACCCGTTTGGTGAACGCCGCCGGCCTTTCGGAAATCGTTAAAGAGCGGGATTTCGTGGCCGTTAAGCTTCACTTCGGAGAACGGGGAAACACCGCCTTCATTCGGCCGGTTTTTGTCCGGCGCATTGTCGAAGCGGTCAACAAACGAAAGGGCCGTCCCTTTTTGACCGATGCCAACACCCTTTATGCCGGGACCCGAAGCGATGCCCCGGGCCACCTGATCACCGCCATCGAAAACGGGTTTGCTTTTTCCGTGGTGAATGCGCCCCTTGTCATCGCAGATGGCCTGAAAGGCAAGAGTGAGCGCTGTGTATTTATCGGGCAGAAGCGGTTCAAGGAAGTTTTCATCGCCGCTGAAATCGAACAGGCCGACGCCCTCATCTCCCTGGCCCATTTTAAGGGTCATGAACTCTCCGGTTTCGGGGGGACCCTCAAGAACATCGGGATGGGATGTGCCTCGCGCCGGGGCAAATTGGCCCAGCATTCCACCCTTTCCCCAAAGGTCAAGAGAAAAAAGTGCACCGGGTGTGGTGCATGCGCGGCGCATTGTTCCCAAGGCGCCATTTCTTTAAAAGAAGAAAAGGCGGTCATCCTTTCCGGCAGGTGCATCGGTTGTGGCGAGTGTATTCTGGTCTGCCCGGCGGGAGCGGTCCAAATCCAGTGGAATCAGTCGATTCCGGTCTTTTTGGAAAACATGGTGGAATACACCCTGGGGGTGCTCCAGGGAAAAAAGGGTAAGGCGCTTTTCTTGAATTTCCTCACCGATATTTCGCCCGCCTGCGACTGCGCCCCATTCAACGATGCGCCCCTGGTGAGGGATATCGGTGTTCTCGCCTCCCGGGACCCCGTGGCCATCGATCAGGCTTCAGTGGACCTGGTGAACCGGGAAAGAGCGCTTCCGGGATCCTGTCTGTCCACCCACCAGGGTCCCGGGGAAGATAAGTTCAAAGGGATCTACCCCAAAGTGGACTGGGCACTCCAGCTGGACTATGCTGAAAAGATCGGTTTGGGAACCCGACAGTACCGCCTGGAACGCATTTAGCCCTTTTTCTCATGCCCGTGGGGATTTCTTCATGCCCCGGGCCAGAAGATCGCCGATGACGGCGCACTCCAGCCCGAAGGGCAGGTAGCCCGCATACCCCAGAACCGGCATTTCAAAAAGTTCAAAACGGTGTACATAAGGGATCCGGTACACCCACTTGGCCAGGCTGTGGAAATTCCACATCTCCCAGAACAGGCCGCACACGAGTGCCGCCAAAGCCGCCGAAACCGCCGGTCGGAGATCCCCTCGCCGTAAGGCCTTCAGCATGGCCCCTTCCTGTGTCAGCACCTGAAAGGAGAGAAGGATCAGCAAAGGAGAAACCCACAGGAGGGGAAAGAGCGCGTTCGGCCAGATGCCGATCCCCAAAAGCCCCAGACCCGAGAGAATCAAAACTCCCGCCCCCACGCCTTTGAAGTGCATGAGGGCGGGGGGACAAAAGACAAATCCCTCCCGGATCCACCGGGTGCCCAAAAACCACTCCCGTGTTCCCAGGACTGCCGGAAGGACCGTGGAGAAGGAGAGCGTGGCCAGGCAGGCATAGGCCGCGGGACCGTATTCGACACCCACGTACTGCCAGTTCTGGACAAAACGGTTGAGGTACTCGAAAAACCACCAGAATGCCGCGCTTGCTGGAAACAAGGCGGCAAAATAAGCCGGGTGTTTTGTCATCATGCACGTTCCGTCCCGGCGAAAGCAAAGGGCATTCACCACAAGGACATAGGCGATCCACAGGGGAAAAAATGTGTGAGGCTGAATAAAGGAAAGCGCTGGAATCCGGGACCACGCCACGATCCAGGACACCCCGTTGAGGCCAAGGCCCATCCATCCCCACCAGGGAAAAGGCCTCTTGACCGTGACAGGGGCCGATGCCCGGAGCAAAGCACGGCCTCCGAAGATCAAAATGGGAAACAGCAGGGCTGCAAAGAGGAGACCGTATAAAACAAAATGAATCCAGGAGAAAGGGGCCACCTTCACGTATAGGGTGCGGGGCGGGAATTCCAGATACCGGGAAACGGGTTTTCCCGCTGCCAGGACACCCAGCAAAGGGAGCCCCAGCAACATGCCCGAAAGAGCCATCCCTGATATGTAGCGCCTTTTCACGGGGAAGATTCCATATGGACGCGTTTTTCCGTATCCGGCGTACCCGATCCCCCCAATGGCCGGGGGGTTCCGACGTTTAAGGTCCGGGAGGGTCCATCCGCTTCATTCGGATGCGGAAAGTGGTTCCTTTCCCCTTGAGACTGTCCACCCGGATCCAGAACCCGTAAGATTCCAGGATCCGGTGGACGATGGCAAGGCCCAACCCGGACCCTGTGGGTTTGGTGGTGAAGAAGGGATCGAAGATCTGATTCATCTCGGCTTTGTCAATGCCGCACCCGTCATCTTCGATGGCCACCTCCAGAAAGCGTCGCCCCTGGGGAAGCATCTCGATTTGAATCCGCCCCTTCCCTTGAATGGCCTCTGCCGCGTTGAGCAGCAGGTTCCAGATTACCTGGCGCAGATGGTCCGGATCCATTTCGACCCACATGCCGGGAACCAATCGTTTTTCAAGGGTGATCCGTCCCAGGGCCGCGCGGTCCTTTTCAAAGAGATCGATGAGCTCGGACAGGTTCTGGGCAAGCTCCAAGGCCTGGGGCTTGCCCGCCGGGGGCTTGGCAAAAAGGAGGAAGTGGTTGACCAGGGTGCTCAGCCGGTCGGCTTCCCGGAGGACGATCTGCATCAGACGCACCCGGGTGGCATCCAGCCCTTTATCGTTTCTTATGAGTCCCACCGCTCCGATGAGGGATGCCAGGGGATTTTTGATCTCATGGGCCAGGCCGGCGGCCATCTCTCCCACCACCGCCATCCGCTTGACCCGTTCGAGATGGGCTTCCATGGCCGTCAGTTCTTCTTTGGTCTTTCGCTCGCGTTCCGAGAGGATGCTGGAAAGCAGGGCCACTGCAAAGCACGCAAACGTTGTCATGGCGATCTTGTAAAGGGCAAGAAGTCCCGAGTAGCCGGTGGCGGAAAGGCCCATTTCGACACCAACGGGTTTCAACATGCCCTGATATTCAAAAAGAATCAAAAGCCCGTACTCGATGCTGCAACAAGCGGCGATGACGAGGCTCCCCCTTCGCTTGAACAGCATGCTGGCACAGATGATCACCACAAGATAAAGAAAGGAGAAGATGCTGTAAAAGCCGCCCGTGACCAGGATGATCGCGCTGACGATGATCGTGTCCATGACGATTTGGACGAGACCGAGGATGGCCTTTTTGGCCAGGCGCCTGAGCGCCAGCGCGTAAGTCAGTGAAAGGGAAAAGATGGCCAGGATGAGTC
This sequence comes from Desulfobacterales bacterium, assembly GCA_027025555.1. GTDB lineage: Bacteria > Desulfobacterota > Desulfobacteria > Desulfobacterales > UBA2156. Next base: position 15,521 of record JALVQN010000034.1, on the reverse strand, counting down.
CATACAGGATGAGAAGCGGCAAGGAGACCAGCGTATCCATCCGGCGCAAGTGGAGAAAGACGGTGGATCCCAGAAGGAGGGTGGCAAATAACGCCCTGAAGAGCGTCAGCCATTTCAACCGGCGGGACAGGTTCTCTTCCTGGGATGCGAACTCAGAAACCATGGGGTAACACCGTGTCCTTGGCAGGGTTGCGACATAAAGCGCCGCTTTTGAGCGGTCAAGACGCGGAAGGGACCGATGGGTGCCGCGGAGCCCCGTTATACAAGACCGGCCATTTTGAAAATAGGCAGATACATGGAGATGACGAGGCCGCCGATGGTGATCCCTAAAAAGACCATCATGAACGGCTCGATCATGGCGGTCAGGTTTTCCACCGCCTGGTCCACCTCTTCATCGTAGAAATCGGCGATCTTGTTGAGCATGCTGTCCAGGGCGCCTGTGGATTCCCCCACCGCGATCATCTGGCATACCATTGAAGGGAAGACGCCGGTCTCCATGAGGGGATCGGCCATGGTGCGGCCTTCTGCAATCCCGGTTCGCACGGTGTAAAGGGCGCTTTCAATGGTTTTGTTCCCAGCCGTTTTGGCCACGATGTCCAAGGCTTCCAGGATCGCCACACCGGAGGCGAGCATGGTTCCCATGGTGCGTGAAAACCGGGCCACCGCCACCTTCCGGATCAGGATGCCGATCACCGGGATTTTGAGCACGAACTTGTCCATGGCGATACGCCCCTTTTCAGTCTTGTAGAAGCGGTAGACCGCATAGGCCAAAAGGGCGATGGCGATGGAGATGTATAAAATGTTGCTTTTGACAAAGTTGGAAAGGCTGATGACCATTTGGGTAGGGAGGGGCAGCTCACCGCCAAGGTCGGCGAACATCTCCGAAAAGACGGGGATCACGAAAATCAAAATGACCGCCACGACCAAGACGGCGATGATCATGACGATGATGGGATAGGTCATGGCGCCCTTGACCCTGCGCTTGAGCTTTGCCGCCTTTTCCAGGTAGGCGGCCAGACGCCTCAAGATGGTATCCAGGATCCCCCCTGCTTCCCCGGCCGCGATCATATTGATGAACAACTCGTCGAATTGTTTGGGGAAGCGTTTTAAGGCTTCGGCGAGTGTGGATCCGCCCTCCACCGCTTCCATGACTTGGCGGAGTATTTTTTTGAAGGTCTTGTTTTCCTGCTGGGCGTGAAGAATGTCGAGGCATTGGATGATGGGCAGGCCGGCATCGATCATGGTGGAAAACTGGCGGGCAAAAAGGATGATGTCGGATTCCCTGACCCGCGGCTGGAGAAACGATACATTTTCAAAAAGGTCTTTGGGCTTCTTTTTGATCTTCACAGGCGTGATGTGCAGCTTGGCCAGGTGGGCCCGGACGGCATCTGCGTTGAGGGCCTCCATTTCACCTCGCTGAAGTTCGTTCCGCCTGTTCCTTCCTTCCCACTGAAATACCGGCATGATCCGCTCCTTGGCCTGAGGCTCCCTTCCGGTTTAAGCTGGCATTCTCCCCATTTGTCCGCATTTTCTTTATTTTATGCTGTCTTTATATCCACCGGCAACCCGTTTCGTCAACCGGTTTTTAAGACACGGCTCTTTTTTATCCTCCCCCGGAAGGCGTTTTTGGCATTTCCTTTTTCTTCGAGGCGACCTTCTAAAGCACGCCTTTCAGGCGCTTTACCGCCTCCATGGGGTCGATTCCAAAGGGAACGGCCCCGGGTGCCCTGGTGCCAAGGCGCGGCGAAAGGCCCCCCTGAGGCGGCACTCTGTTGTCTTGGCTGAAAAGACGATGTGTACGTATCACAGCCGTATCGAAAGCACAAGCGCTAGCCATGTCAGGCAGGGCCTGCGGTTGATTTCACGCTTTGCATCTGTCATAAAACAAAAAGTGTGGAAGCGCTCATGCGCCACGCCGATTTGACGACACCAAGCGGACCCGGAGGAGGCGATTGGGCCGGTGAAAAAAGCATCCCGGAAAGGATCCGGACTGACCGTGATCACGACCCATGTCAACGCCGACTTTGACGCCTTGGCCTCCATGCTGGCGGCCCAAAAGCTCTATCCCGGTTCCGTGGTGGTCTTTCCCGGTTCCCAGGAAAAGAATCTGAAGAATTTTTTCATCGATTCCATGGTCTACCTCTTCAACATGGCAGACATCAAGGCCATGGATCTTTCTGCCGTCAGGCGTCTCGTGCTGGTGGATACCAAGCAGGCTTCCCGGATCGGCCCCTTGGCGGATCTGGCCCGGGATCCATCGGTTGAAGTCCATATCTATGACCATCATCCCGCCGCTTCCGGGGATTTGAAGGGACAAAAGGAAGTCTTTCAACCCACCGGCGCCAATGTGACCATCCTGACCGAGATACTGCAGCGTCGCGGCATTCCCGTCACACCGGATGAAGCCACCATTTTGTGCCTGGGAATCTATGAAGATACGGGGTCTTTCACCTTTGCCTCCACCACCCAGAAGGATCTCCAGGCAGCGGCGTTTTTGGTTTCCAAGGGCGCCAACATCAACACCATCGCCTCCCTCATCAGCCGGGAACTCAGCCCGGAGCAGGTCACCCTTCTCAACGAGATGATCCAGAACATGGTCCGGCACTCCATGGAAGGGATCGAAGTGGCGGTGACATCCATCACGGTGGAAAGGTATATCCCGGACTTTGCCTTCCTGGTCCAAAAGTTGCTTCGGATGGAGGATCTCAACGCCCTCTTTGCCGCGGCCATGATGGGCAGCAAGATCTATGTGGTGGGCCGGAGCAAGGTTCCCGAAGTGGACGCCGGTGCCATCCTGGGGTCCTTGGGCGGCGGCGGGCATCCTTATGCGGCGTCGGCCGTTGTTCGGGATCAACCCCTGGCCCAGGTGGAGCAACAACTCACCGCCGTTCTCCATGAGCGGGTCAGGTCCCGGCGCAAAGCCGTCGACCTCATGTCGTCGCCGGCGATCACCGTGGATGCAAATCTGTCCTGCGAGGCTGCCGAGAAGCTCCTGAACCGGTACAACATCAACGCCTTATTGGTCACCCGGAAAGCCTCCGAATCCGAAAATTCCGACGCCGGGACGGTCCTTGCGGGGTATATCTCACGACAGATCATTGAAAAGACCCTCTACCACCGGCTGGGTCATCTTCCGGTTTGTGAGTATATGAACACGGAGATGGCCTCTGTGCGGCCGGAAGCGCCTCTGTCGGAGATCCAGGAAAAAATTATAGAGAACAAGCAGCGGATCCTGCCCGTCGTCGACGGCCGGACCATCCTCGGGGTGATCACCCGGACGGATCTTTTGAATATCCTTGTCCAGCAGTCCAAGCGTCGGGAGCGTGTTTTCCCCGATCCGTCCAGGAGCCCCGCCTCGGCCCGGACCCGCAATATTGAAAGGTTCATGAAGGAACGCCTCTCAAAGCGGGTGTTCCAATTGCTCAAGACCATCGGCGCGGTGGCCGACGAGATCGGCTATGGCGCCTATGTGGCGGGGGGGTTCGTCCGGGATCTCTTCCTCTATCGGTCCACTGAAGATATCGATATCGTCATAGAAGGCGACGGCATCGCCTTTGCCCGGCAATATGCGCGACAGGAAGGGGCCCGCATCCACGCCCATGAAAAATTCGGAACGGCGGTGATCATCTTTCCGGACGGTTTCAAAATTGATGTGGCCTCTGCACGGCTGGAATATTACCAGTTCCCGGCGGCCCTGCCGGTGGTGGAGATGAGTTCCATCAAGCTCGATCTGTTCCGGCGGGATTTCACGGTCAACACCCTGGCCATTCATTTGAACCCCCAACGGTTCGGCACGCTCATTGATTTTTTCTCCGGTCAAAAGGACATCAAAGAAAAGGTGATCCGGGTCCTCCACAACCTCAGTTTCGTGGAAGATCCCACCCGCGTGTTCCGCGCCATCCGGTTTGAACAGCGGTTCGGTTTTTCCATCGGCAAGGTGACTTCCGGTCTCATTGAAAATGCGGTGAAAATGGGATTTTTCGAGCGTCTCAGCGGCCGGCGGGTCTTTTCCGAGCTGCGCCAGATCCTGGAAGAGGAAAATCCCACACCGGCCATGATTCGCCTCCAGGAATACCGGCTTCTTGGGGCCATTCATCCCCGTATGGCCATGGACAAGGAAAAGATCGATCTGTTCAATGCGGTGAAGAAGGTGTTGTCCTGGCACGACCTGCTCTTTTTGCAAGAGCCGTATCTGGGATGGGCGGTTTACTTTTTGGCCCTCCTGAGAAACCACGACGAAAAGACCTGCCGGGAAATTTGCCAACGCCTGGAAATGTCCCCTAAGCAGCGGCACCTCTTCATCGAGGAACGCCTCGCCGCCGATGGCTGTCTGCGCCGGCTGGAGCGCAGGCCCGCCCCCTCCAACAGTGCGTTGTATGGGTACTTGAATCCTTTCGGCGTGGAACTCATCCTTTACATGATGGCCGCCACGCCCCGGGAAGGGGTCAAGCGCCTTATTTCCAACTATTTCACGCAGCTTCGGTACATCAAGCCTTTTATCCGGGGAAAAGACCTGCTGAAGATGGGCCTCACGCCCGGACCCATCTTCAAGGAGATCCTGCAGGCCGTGTTGGAAGCCCGGCTGAACGGCAAGTTGAAAACCAAGGCCGACGAGCTCCAATTCGCCCGCGCTTATATCCGGTAGGGGCCATCCGCAAGGGCCGATTCGATGAAGCCAACACGTTTGCCCTCTTTTATACTGAATCGACGGCAAAATGTTCTTGCCAATTTCCCGTTCGGGGCATTATCTAATGCCTGGCCCGGAAGGGGGGCTCCATTTTCCGCCGGGTGAAGCGGAACCTTTGAAGGGCGACAGCGAGCCCGTTCCCTGCTGCTTGCGGCGGGGAATCTTCAATAAAGCCCCTTTGGAGGGGATTGACATGGCAAATGTTTGATCAACAGGGAGTGATAAGATGAAGCAAGAAAGACGGATTGTCAGCGGCATGCGACCCACGGGAGCGCTCCATTTGGGAAATTATCACGGTGCCCTCGCCAACTGGGTCAGGATGCAGGAGGAGTACGATTGCTTTTATTTCATCGCCGACTGGCACGCCCTGACCAGCGACTACGAGGCCCCCGGCATGATCGAGACCCATGTCCGGGGCATGATCCTGGACTGGCTCAGCGTGGGGCTTTCACCTGAAAAGAGCACGCTGTTTATCCAGTCCCGGATCAGGGAACACGCCGAGTTGTTTTTGATTTTGTCCATGATCACCCCTGTTCCCTGGCTGGAGCGCAATCCCACCTACAAAGACCAGATCGTCCAGATGCAGAACAAGGATCTCTCCACCTTTGGGTTTTTGGGATATCCGGTGCTCCAGGCCGCGGACATCATCATGTACAAGGCCTTCGGCGTCCCGGTGGGGATCGATCAGGTGCCCCATGTGGAAATCACCCGGGAGATCGCCCGCCGGTTCAATTTCCTCTATGGCGAGGTTTTTCCAGAACCCCAGGCGCTTCTCACCGAAACGCCCAAGATCCTGGGGCTTGACCGGCGGAAAATGAGCAAAAGCTACCACAATGCCATCTATCTTTCGGACCCCCCGGAAACCATTGCTTCTGCAGTGGCCCAGATGATTACGGATCCCCAGCGGGCCCGGAAGTTGGATCCGGGGGATCCGGCGGTGTGCAATGTCTTCAGCTTCCATAAAATCTAAACGACGCCTGAAAAAGTGGAGGAAATTGATGCCGATTGCCGGGCGGCTGAGATCGGGTGTGTGGAATGCAAAAAAATCATGGCCAAAAACCTGGCCCGGGCCCTGGAACCGGTGCGCGAAAAGCGGGCCTATTATGAGGATCGCCCCCAAAAAGTCCGTGAAATCATTGAGGAGGGGTGCGCCAGGGCCAGGAAGATCGCCGAAGAGACGATGGCGCAAGTGCGCGCCCGGGTCCGGATCGAATCCAAGGCCCTGGTGTCATGAGTCTGAACGCGGGAAGGGAAGGTCGCTGATGGGCGAGGACGTGTATCGGGTCAAACTCACCGATATCTTTGAAGGGCCCATGGACCTGTTGCTCTTTTTGATCAAGAAAAATGAGGTCAATATTTACGACATTCCCATTGCCCTCATCACCGACCAATACCTGGAATACCTGGAAAAAATGAGGGAGATGAACATCGACATCGCCGGGGAGTTCATCGTCATGGCCGCCACCCTGGCCCATATCAAGTCCAAGATGCTCCTTCCCGTACATGAGGAAACCGAAGAGGCCGGGGAGGATCCCCGTCTGGAGATCACCCGGCCCCTGGAGGAATACATGCGGATCAAGGCGGCGGCGGAAAGGCTGGAGTCCCGGCACATCCTGGGCGAAGACACCTTCGTGCGCCGCTTGGACAATAAGGACATGCTTCCCGACACCCAGGAGGAATGGGTTCAAGTGGATCTTTTTGAACTGATCGATGCCTTCCAGCGGATCCTCAAGAACATCTCCCCCGATAAGCGGATGGATTTGACGGCGGACCGCATTTCGGTCAGAGACCGGATTTCACAACTTGTGGATATTTTGGAAAGGCGCCATTCCATCACCTTCGATGCCCTCTTCGAGGAAAATGCGGACCGGACCATGATCGTGGTGACGTTTTTGGCCCTTTTGGAAATGGTCCGCCTGGCCCTCATCAGGATCTATCAGCAAGCGGACACCGGCATCATCCGGATTTTTTACCAATGAGCCAAGAGATCAAATACATCCTTGAAAGCCTCCTCTTCGTGGCATCGGATCCGTTATCCATAGAGCAGATGAAGCGGGTCGTTAACGTGTCCGAAAGCCGGGTCATCCGGGAGGCCCTCAAGGCCCTTGGGGAGGAATATGAGGCCCGGGGCGGCGCCTTTTTCTTGAAGGCGGTGGCGGGAGGGTATCAGATCCGAACCCGGCCGGAATATGGCCCTTGGATCAAGCGGCTCCTCCAGCCGGCGCCGGTCCGGCTCAGCAAGGCCGCCATGGAAACGCTGGCCATCGTGGCCTATAAACAACCGGTGATCCGGAGCGATATCGAGCACATCCGGGGGGTGGATTGCGGCGGCGTCTTGAGGATGCTCATGGAGAAAAAGCTGATCCGGGTGTTGGGACGGAAGGCCCTCCCCGGAAGGCCCCTGATTTATGGGACCACGCGACAGTTTTTGGAAGTCTTTGAGCTCAAGGATCTCACCGAGCTGCCCGCGCCGGAGGAGGTGGAAGGTCCGGAAACCCCCCGGCAAGGCCCTGAACAGCTTTCCTTTCCGGAGCCCGGGACGGCGGAAAAGAGCCCGGGAGAACCCCATCAGGCAAAAAAAGCTTGACTCGAAAAGAGGGCTCTTTGTATATAAGACTTCCACGTCAGCAGGGAACCTGCTTTCATTCAAGGTGTTTGAGGAGTGTCTATGAACCGGTCGGAGCTTGTGGAGCGTTTGAAAGAGCGTGCCGAGTTGAGCAAAAAGGAGGCCGAGGTCATCATCAATACCTTTTTCGACAGCATCTCCGAGGTCCTGGCCGAGGGAGAGCGGGTCGAGATCCGGGGATTCGGCAGCTTTACCGTCAAAAGCTACAAGCCCTATGTGGGACGCAATCCAAAATCCGGGGAAAAAATCCGGGTGGCTTCCAAGCGGCTCCCTTTTTTTAAAGTGGGCAAGGATCTCAAGGAAATGGTGGACTATAAAGTGTAACGGGCGGTTAACTCAGCGGGAGAGTGCTACCTTCACACGGTAGAAGTCACTGGTTCAAATCCAGTACCGCCTACCAATAAAAAATCGTAAGGGGCCGGTCGAAAACGACCGGCCCCGTTTTTTGGGCATCCAGCAGGCCCGAAGATATTCCTTGAAATCGCTTCTTTTTTTGATTTTCCGCTTTTTTCAATGAACCGGGGTCTTGAGCCCTTCTTTCAGAGTGTCCGGACAAGGGGCCGGCCGGCGGATCAGGGCCACGGCCTTTTCCCGGAAATGCCCGGGCGCCGTCACAGGGTCCTTGTGAAAGAAAATACGCAAGCCGGGCGGAAACAGGTTGAAGCCGTTTTAAGGGATACTTCCGGCCCATCCTTCCGGCAGTTCAACCCGGTATGCATCCACATAATCTCCGGCAACCTTGTTCCAGTTGGAACCGAAGTATACCTTTGTACCGGCCCTGTTTATCGAGGCAAATGCCTCGGCGAAGTAATTCCGCGCACCATCGGGATCCATGGATGTATACGCATGCGTATGGGCGAGCCTCCAGATTCTCGGATGTGCCTTGAGTTCTATCATAAAAAGCTGGGTGTCCATCCACGAATGGCTTTCACCGGAAGGGGGATTCTTGGAGCCGTATGTTGAAACCAGGACCCACCCGGGGGTTTGGCTGCAATTTCCCGAGAAATGAAGCCCGATATCGGTATTGACGCTGAAAGGGATTTCTACAAGCGGCGTTTCGATGCCCGTGTTCATGTCGGCCATTGCAATCCAATCCGTGTGAAAGTTTTGATAAACGAACACATCGCTGCCGTTGGATGAAAGCGCCAAATCGCCGTGGGCGTTTGATCCGTCCGGGAGGTTCAAAGAACCGCTGAAATCTCTCGAAAAAACCAAAGCATGGGAATAAGCGTCACATCCTACAATACAATGATTTCCCGACATGTCCATGCTGACCCAATCGATATCGCCGGGGAAACCGCTGGTGTACCGACCCACTACGCTATCTGATGTTTTGTCATAGACGATCAGCGCCAAAAGGTCGTAATTGCCGTCTTGCACCATGAAGCACCAATACCTTCTGTCTAAAGACGCGTCTCCTTCGACACCGGTGCCGATAAAAGCAGCGGAAGGGAAATCCCCCTTAAAATCATGGACAAGGGATGAGGCGTCCGTGTCCGTATTGTAGCTTCTCAATTCCGTATTACAAACGTAATAAAATATTTTTGGATTCCATGCGTCCCACCTCGGTTCCGGCTCCTGCCCGCAAGCATCAAAAGCCTCAAGACGTCTTATCATCTGGAAATTTACAGCGCTGTAAAGATACCACTGTCCATCAGTGCCCCGGAGAACAACCAGTGTCCCGTCGCTGTTTTCAGGATCCGCCTTTGCATACTCATTCTCAATGCCGGGATCCGTGTATCCATCCGATTTGTCGGTAATTCTTGTAACTGTCGTATGGAAGTTGGGATCTTGGACGGCTATCCCTTTACCCGGCATCGCCACCTCTTGAGGGGGATAATAGCCGGTACCCGTTACAAATTGAAAGGCCTTTGCGCCGTCTTGTTCTGCGAGCGCCGTCAAGGCAACTGTCAAAAAAGTAAACACCAGGGATAAACCCCGGAACGCCATCCGGGTTCTTTCTTTTTTGCCATTGCTTCTTTTCATTTTGCTGCCTCCTTATCTCCATGGCGCTTTGAGGGATGGAACGCCACCCGCCCTTGAACATCTCAAAGGCGTCCGGAACGCCCTGTGCCATGGCGCCCCCGGCGCATTGGCTTCAATATCGGGAGCCGGGCGTAACACTGTGGGAAAATGGGTTTTCGAATATTTTGCCCCGCCCGATTTTTCTTTTTTTTTATGACCGCGGCATTTCCGGACGGGGCCCGGTGCGTGATGGGATGGATAACGCCGATAGCGCTACATTCTGCGAAAAGCGGAATAAGGACTTTCTTTTGTTACATGCGAATCCACCGCGATTTCGAAGGACGCCCCGTCGGCTGTCCTGCTCAGCATGAAGGGAGGTCGATAGTTTGAGTTGTCTGTAGGAAGTTACACCCGAAAAGAAGGATTTGTCAATGAGGAATTGTCCTCATCCTGTCGTGTGCAATCAAGCCGTGAACCCGGTACGATGTCCCTGGACGCGGGTATCGCGGGAGCCCCTCATGGACATGTTGCTTCCGATGGCGCCCGTAAAATGATTCTTTGCAAAACGGCTGTATGAATGCGGGGCTGTGAATGCGGGAACGAAATGAAAGGGAAACCCCGCAGCAGGCTGCGGGGTTTCTCCGAAGACGTTTCCGGACTTTAAAGGCGTCCATTCACGGCTCTTTTGGCACCTTTTTCCTTCAAGGCGGTGCATGTTACGCCCCGGCCGTGGGGTCGGGGCGTAACGGCTACTCTGTCTTGACAACGATCTTTCGAGGGGTTGCCTTTTCCACTTTCGGGAGTGTCAAATGCAGGACACCGTTTTGCAGCTGTGCATCGATTTTATCCTGGTCGATGACTTCCGACAAGGTGAACTGTCTGAAATATTTTCCGGTTTCATATTCAATGAGCACGTCTTCTTCATCCGGGCCTTCCACCGGGGCGATATCGCCCTTTAAGGTCAGGGTGTTGTCCCTGAGGTCGATGCTCAGATCTTCCGGCTTCACCCCGGGCATGTCGGCCAGGATGGTGATTTTGGTTTCCGTTTCAAAAATATCCACATTGGGAGTAAAGACCGCCCCCGGGCTGGTCTGTTCCGCGGGCGTCATGACTTCCTGTTTTTCCTTGGGTTTCAGCGCTTTGGTCTCGGTTTGTGCCATATCCATCCCTCCTTTCCTGCCGATGGGCTACTTGATGCTGATCTGTTTGGGCTTGGCGATTTCCGCCTTGGGCACGGTGACGGTCAAGACACCGTTTTTCAGGTTGGCTTCCACCTTGTCCGGTTGGATATCCGCGCCCAGGGTGATCACCCGGGAAAACTTACCGGCTTCACGCTCCCTCCTGTGATACCGGGCGCCCTCATCTTCGGCAGGAATCTTCCTCTCACCTGAGATGGAGACACTGTTTGTGGTCGCCTGGATGTCCAGGTCCTCCTTTTCCACCCCCGGCAGCTCGGCGCGGATGAAAAAGTTGTCCTTGTTCTCCGTGACGTTTACCAGGGGAAACACCCCTGCCCGGGTCATCGGCAGGATCCCTTCTGTCTCACCAAGCCAACGATCCATCATCTGCCGCATCCGTTCAATCTCTTCAAACATGGATCTGAAACGCCATGGGTAATTGAAAACGCGTCGATACATCATGGTTCATTCCTCCCTTCCGTGAGCTATTGGGTTCATGGTCGGATCTTGGTTGTTTTGTCGCATTCTTTTTTGAAAAAACGGTAAAACCTTTTTTGAATTTGTCAATACGGTAAACAAATTTTTTTATTGCATTACCGTTTATCTTTATTAATATTAAATAATGAAGGCTGTGTGAGATAAAGGAGGCGCCGAATATGAAGAAAGATCAAGAGGGACAGGATACCGAAGGGGCGGCCCGGGCCTCTGCTGCCGACTTGATGGGACGGCAGTCCGTGCGGGCCACATTCAGGCTTTCGGAGGCCTGTATCAGTGCCATCAGCATCCTGGCGACTCACTTGGGAATCAAACAAAAATCGGTTTTCGATCATCTCATGGAAAACACCCAGGCCCTTAGTGAAGTCGCAAGGCAATCGGGGAACGCCCCGCACATCCGGGGCAATCGCACTCAGAAAACCTTTGTCATCAGCCGACGGTCTCTGCTCAGCCTCGAGAAGATCTCAAGCGATTTCAACATGCCCAGGGATTCGCTGATCGAGTATTCGGTGCAGCGGCTGCTTCCCATCATCGCCAAGGAGCGTGAGAAGCATGAGTTTCGGAAAAAGCTCCTGTCCAAAACGGAAAGGCACTTCAAAGCGGGCTTTTCCCTGTTGAGGGAGGCGGAGGCGATCCTCGGAAAGGACGATCCCATTACCCGGCGCCTTGAATCGGTTATGGCCGCCTACCAGGGGATTTTTGAGGACCTGAAGGCCTTTATAAAAAAGGGAAAACGCATCGAGCTGTTCGAAACCGAAGCCATTGGATGGCAAAATGAAATAAAAGAAAAGAACGCCGGGTCGTAGCCAAGGCTTCCGACCCGGGCCAATGCAGAAGGGGCCTCCGGATTTTCAGACGCCTGTCAATGGGAGGGATGGGCGTGATGGGGGTCGCCCCCGCCGCAGGTGTGCATCTGACCGAAGCGGGGCAGATTTCCCCGAAGCCATGCGGTGACGGCCTCCCCCACGGACCGGGCGCTGCCGCAGTGATAGACCTCGATGCCCACCTGCTGAAAGCCCATCAAGGGCCGCATGCCCATGCCGCCGGCAATAAGCACCTGAACGCCGTTTTCCGCCAGATGGTTGACCGGCGCCATGCATCCCCCCTGCTGGTGGGGGACGTTGGGGATCACCCGAACCTCTTTGATCTGTTCCTCTTCCAGGGTGAGGAGGGTATAGAGTTCACAATGCCCGAAATGGGCGCTCAGGGGGGCGTCCATGCCCCCGGGAGGCGTAGAGGGGACTGCAACAACAGTGTTCATAAAATCATCTCCTTTCAAAGAGGGTGTTGATCCGCTGCAGGCAGCGCATGCCGCACTGCCTGCAGCGGGGTTCGCGGGTCAATCCGGAAATGACCAAAATTTATTTCCTGCATGACTTCCCGATCCGACCCCGTGACGGATCAGACGGCCTTGGGGTCGTGACCCATGGATTCGATCCTCTTCCATGCATTTTGGACTGCGATCCGCACAGGCGCACTCGAGGGCAGGTACTCGGTGAGGGCCTGCCCGTGGACCATGGCTTGGGTTACCGCCGGGTCATAGGGAATTTCCCCTGCCAGGGTCCATCCCTCATGAAGACACCATGATCGAATCTCATTTGAAACGCCAAGGTTCAAATCCGATTTATTGATGATGACGGCAGCCGGCATTTTGAAATGTCGGCACAATGCTGCGACACGTTTCAAGTCATGGACTCCCGAGGGCGTGGGTTCCGTGATGAGCACGGCCAGGGTGGCGCCGCTCAAAGAACTGATCACCGGGCACCCGATGCCCGGGGGCCCGTCGCATAGGATCAGCTCCAGATCCCGGGAACCGGCGATCTCCCGGCTTTTCTGCCTGAGCAGGGCCACCAGTTTCCCGGAATTTTCCGATCCGGGAAAAAGCTGGGCATGGACCAGGGGACCGAAACGGGTGGCGGCGATATGCCAGTTTCCGCAACGGCGCTCGGGAAAGGCGATGGCCCCTTCCGGGCAAAAGGTCACACACACCTTGCAGCCTTCACACATAAGGGGATTCACGGAAAAGACGGCACCTGCGGCATCAACGGCCTGAAACCGGCAGGAATCGGCGCACAGGCCGCAACCGGTGCAGCGCCCGGGGTCGATGATGGCCTCGTGCCCTGAAAAGAAGTCTTGGGTGGCTTCATTGACCGGATGCAATAGCATGTGAAGGTCCGGGGCATCCACGTCCAAATCACATGCCACAAAATTGGAGGCCAGGTGGGAAAAGGCGCCCATAAGGGACGTTTTTCCGGTGCCCCCCTTGCCGCTTAAAATGACGATTTCACGCATCGCCAGGCACCTCCTTGGCCTGCCGGCCCATCCGTTGCAGCTGATCCGCAAGGTCCCGGAAAAGGGGGACCAGGGCCGGTTCGGCCCGGGTGAGGACCCGGCCGTTGGCATAGGCTTGGGCCAGGGATCGGGAAAAAGGGATTTTCGCCAAGACCGGAAGGCCGGCCTGACTGCAAAAGTCAAAGACCGCCGCGTCTCCCACCCCGTATCGATTGACCACGACGCCCATGGGGATTCCCAGGGGCCGGAAGGCCTCCACGGCAAGCTTCAAATCATACAAACCGAAAGGGGTGGGCTCGGTGACCAGGCAGATGACATCACTGTCCATGACGGCGTTGACGGCCGGACAGCTGGTTCCCGGCGGGGCATCGATGATCAGGTCCCGTTTTTGGGTTTGCCCCGATCGTTTCCAGCGGGCCTTGACCTCCCGCATGAGGGGCGGGCTCATGGCCTCCCCGACCCGCAGTCGCCCCATGAAAAAGCCCTGCTCTCCGGCCTGTCCCCAGCAAACCTCCCCCAGTTCCCGAAGGCCCGGTTTCAGGGCCTTTTCCGGGCACACGGCCAGGCACCCGCCGCATCCGTGGCACATTTCCGGAAAGATCAAAAGGGTTCGGCCCATGTCGCTGATGGCCTTGAACTGGCACAGCTTCGAGCACATCTGGCAGTGGGTGCACCGCGATGCATCCACCGTGGGGATTTCGAGGTGCGCCTTCTCGCACGCTTCGATTTCCGGGTCGAGAAACAGGTGGAGATTGGGGGCCTCCACATCCAGGTCCATGAGGTCCAGGGGGGCCTTCCAAGCCCAGGCAAGGGCGGCGGAGACCGTTGTTTTGCCGGTCCCCCCTTTTCCGCTGGCCACGGAAAGGATCAATTCCGGCCTCCGGGACTGTTGGGCGCACTGGAAGGAGTGACCGCGTTGTTCTTAAACTTTTCAACGGCTTGACGCACGGTCAGGCCGTCGAGGTTTTGGACCACCTGGATTCCGGCACCCGACAGGGCGGCAAAGGCCTTGGGACCCACGAACCCCGTGAGCACCACTTGGACGCCGGCCCGTGCAAGGGTTTCGGCGGCCTGGATACCGGCGCCCTGGGCCCTGGCCTGGGATGCGCCGTTGTCGATGTATTCCGTGGCAAGGGTGTCCGGATCCACGAGCAGAAATCCTGCCGCCCGTCCGAAACGCGGATCCACCGGATCGTCCATGGACGGTCCTTCTGCAGATACGGCGATGCTTTTCATGACTTTTTCTCCTGTATTCAGGGGAATGGATACACGGCGCCCTGGGCTCA
>JALVQN010000034.1:0-982 GCA_027025555.1 Desulfobacterales bacterium | reverse complement strand
GGTTGTTTCAAAACGGCAAAGTCACCCCCTTCTATCCGCAGTGCCAGGCCGTGGATGAGGGCCTCGGATACGCTTCTTCGGGCCTGGGCCAGCACCCGTCCGAAGGTCTGGCGGGAAACCCCCATCCGTCGGGAAGCCTCTTCCTGATTCAGACCCTCGAGATCCACCAGCCGGAGGGCTTCATATCCCTCGAAGGTCAGGTAGACCTCCACCAGGTCCTTCATGGGAATCCCCCGGGGTTTAAAGTATCGAACCTGCGGGGGGGAAAAGATCATCCGCGATTTCTTGGGCCTGGGCATGGACGGTTTCCCTTATATAAATAGCATATGCCCGAAAATATTTGCCCGAAAATATATTTGTCAACACATGAAAGGGTCATTTGCTTAAAAAAAAGGAAAAGGCAGCGGGGCCCCTGAACCGGTGCGGCCTCTTCGTCGGGGGATGTCACGGGTATTTCAAGGAGGGACATGGGCCGCTGCCGTGTGTCAGGCGCCCCGCTGCACATTCATGGATGTTTCCATTTAAACGGGTTCAGTGCGGGTGGATGCGTTTCCGCGCCCTTGACCGTTTCGGCGGCGCGGGCCGCCGCCCTGCCCTTGTCTTTTCCGCCAGGGAGATGCCGGGTCTTTTTGGCGGCAGGGGCCTCTCCCTTTTCCCGGTCTCCCGGTTCCATCGGGTCCTGTTCCATCACCTCTGGGCATCGGTATCACCCCCTTTCCGGGTGGTTTGGAAGTCACTTAAAGGCATCTTGTGCCTCATGCCGCATCGTTTTTTCCGGAGATATGGGTCGTGTGTTTCAAAATCCGCACCTTTTTCAATACGATAGGCGCCGCCCTCAATCCGGATGGCCCATCCATTTATCAAGGCCCGGGCCACCGTGCTCCTGGCTTCTGAAAGCACCCGGGAAAATGTGGGGCGTGAAATGCCCATTTTCGCCGCGGCTGTTTCATGGTCGAGGGATTCGGCATCCGCAAGCCTCAGG